>NZ_JBIUBT010000007.1:0-428413 GCF_044548235.1 Streptomyces sp. NPDC052043 | reverse complement strand
GAACTGCTGGACCGGCACCTGCACCACCTGCCACCGCCCGCTGCCCAGAACGTCCACCACCAGCCCAAACCCAAGAGCCAGAGCAACTTAACGGAGCCCTACTAGGGCCTGTTGCGAAAGTCCCGCCTGCCCCGCGGGCGGACGACGGGACTTTCGCAACAGGCCCTAGTGTGGCCGGTGCTGGCCCGGGAGGAGTTCGGAGTGGGGGCGTGGGGTCGCGCCCGGGGGCGGCGGGCCTGGCTCGAAGGCGGCGTTGGGCAGCCCCGTGCGCATCACGGCCTCGAGTTGGCTGTGTATGGCCGTGGCCGCGTCGCGCACGCGCGCGGGCACGTCGCCTCGCTCGGCTACGAGTTGGTGATAAATGGGGGCGTCTTGGAACATGGGAGACCATGCCTTCCGATCTGCGGTTTCGTTCCGCTGGGCAACGGTGACCGAGTGTAAGACCCCGCCTCGGAGCGTTTACCGCGGGTCCGGCTAAGGCCGCAGGCCCTGGCGCTCCGTCACCTTGCCCCCGGCGACCTCCAGTCGGCGGGTGACGCGTACCGCGTCGAGCATGCGGCGGTCGTGGGTGACCAGCAGCAGAGTGCCCTGGTAGGAGTCCAGCGCCGACTCCAGTTGCTCGATGGCCGGCAGATCCAGGTGGTTGGTGGGCTCGTCCAGGACCAGGAGGTTGACGCCCCTGCCCTGGAGGAGGGCGAGCGCGGCCCGGGTCCGCTCGCCCGGCGAGAGCGTCTCGGCGGGACGCGTCACATGGTCCGCCTTGAGACCGAACTTGGCGAGCAGCGTCCGCGCCTCCACCGGCTCGGTGTCCGGCACCGCCGCACAGAAGGCGTCCAGCAGGCACTCGGGCCCGTGGAAGACGCGGCGGGCCTGGTCGACCTCGCCGACCAGCACGCCGGAACCCAGCGCCGCGTGCCCGGCGTCCACCGGGATCCGGCCCAGCAGCGCGGCCAGCAGCGTCGACTTGCCCGCGCCGTTGGCGCCCGTGACCGCCACCCGGTCCGCCCAGTCGATCTGGAGGGACACCGGGCCGAGCACGAAGCCGCCCCGGCGCACCTCCGCGTCCCGGAGCGTGGTGACGACCGCGCCCGACCGCGGGGCCGACGCGATCTCCATGCGCAGCTCCCACTCCTTGCGGGGCTCCTCGACGACCTCGAGGCGTTCGATCATGCGCTGGGTCTGGCGGGCCTTCGCGGCCTGCTTCTCACTGGCCTCGCTGCGGAACTTGCGGCCGATCTTGTCGTTGTCGCCGCCCGCTCTGCGCCGGGCGTTCTTCACGCCCTTGTCCATCCAGGCACGCTGCATCTGGGCCCGGTCCTGGAGGGCGGCCCTCTTGTCGGCGTACTCCTCGAAGTCCTCGCGGGCGTGCCGGCGGGCCACGTCGCGCTCCTCCAGATAGGCCGCGTATCCGCCGCCGTAGAGGTTGACCGCCCCCTGGGCGAGGTCGAGTTCGAGGACCTTGGTGACGGTGCGGGTGAGGAACTCGCGGTCGTGGCTGACGACGACCGTCCCGGCGCGCAGGCCGGTCACGAACCGCTCCAGGCGCTCCAGGCCGGCCAGGTCGAGGTCGTTGGTCGGCTCGTCGAGCAGGAAGACGTCGTAGCGGGACAGCAGCAGCGAGGCGAGTCCGGCGCGGGCCGCCTGTCCGCCCGAGAGGGACGTCATCGGCTGGTCGAGGCCGACGGCCAGGCCGAGCGAGTCGGCGACCTCCTCGGCGCGCTCGTCGAGGTCGGCGCCGCCGAGGCCGAGCCACCGCTCCAGGCTGCTCGCGTACGCGTCGTCCGCGCCCGGCGCCGACTCGACCAGAGCCTGCGTGGCCTCGTCCATCACCCGCTGGGCCTCGGCCACCCCGGTCCGGCGGGCCAGGAACTCCCGTACGGTCTCCCCGGTCCGCCGCTCCGGCTCCTGGGGAAGGTGCCCGACGCTCCCCGCCGGCGGGGACAGCGTGACCTCGCCCTGTTCCGGGGTGCTCAGCCCGGCGAGCAGCCTGAGCAGCGTGGACTTGCCCGCGCCGTTGGCGCCGACCAGCCCGATCACGTCCCCGGGCGCGACGACGAGGTCCAGTCCGGCGAACAGCGCGCGGTCGCCGTGCCCGGCGGCGAGGTTCTTGGCAACGAGGGTGGCAGTCATCAGAGGACCGATCCTAACGGCCGTCTCCGGCCGTGCTCAGCGCGCCGTCGCCGTCACCAGTACCGCGCCCGACGCGCGTGCCACCAGGAAGGACTCCCCCTTCACCGCCCTGGTGTCGAGCACCGGACGGTGCCGGCCCGGCTTCCCGGCCCTGGGGCGGGATGAGCACGGTGTGCGCCTTCCGCTACCGTGCGCTGCGTGGACAGCTGCGTGGACAGGGGACCGGGTGCCGACGTGGTGGTGGTCGGCGGCGGCGTCATCGGGCTGACGACGGCCGTCGTGCTGGCCGAGCGCGGCCGGCGGGTGCGGGTGTGGACGCGGGAGCCGGCCGAACGGACGACGTCGGCGGTCGCGGGCGCCCTGTGGTGGCCGTACCGGATCGAGCCGGAGTCGCTCGTCGGGGAGTGGTCGCTCGAATCCCTCGCGGTGTACGAGGAGTTGGCCGCGCGCCCCGACGAGACGGGCGTACGCCTCGTCGAGGGCGTGCACGGCGGGACGCGGCTCGACTCGCTGGGGCCGTGGGCGGCGCGGGTGCCCGGTCTGCGCCCGGCGCACGCCGGGGAGTGGGCGGCGGGCACGGCGCTGTGGGCGCGGCTTCCGCTGATCGACATGCCGGCTCATCTGCCGTGGCTGCGGAAGCGGTTGACCGCGGCGGGCGGAGTCGTGGAGGAGCGGGACGTGACGGATCTGGCGGCGGTCGACGCGCGGGTGGTCGTGAACTGCACCGGCCTCGGCGCCCGTGAGCTGGTTCCCGATCCCGCGATGCGTCCCGTACGTGGTCAGCTCGTCGTCGTGGAGAACCCGGGGATCACGACGTGGCTGACGTCCGTGGACCCGGCCTCGGAGTCCCCCGTCTACGTCTTCCCGCAGCCGGACGGACTCCTCCTCGGCGGCACGGCCGAGGAGGACGACTGGTCGCTGACGCCCGACCCGGCGGTGGCCGCGCGGATCGTCGAGCGGTGCGCGGCCCTGCGGCCGGAGATCGCCGGGGCGCGGGTGCTGGCGCACCGGGTCGGGCTGCGGCCGTCCCGGCACGCGGTGCGGCTGGAGCGCGAGGAGCTGCCGGGCGGGCGGGTGCTGGTGCACAACTACGGCCACGGCGGGGCGGGGGTCACCGTGGCCTGGGGCTGCGCGCGCCGGGCGGCCGGGCTGGCGTACCCGGCCGCCTGAGCGGGCGGGGTGCGTTCCGGTCCGCCACCGGGGCCCATGGGCGGTCACCGGCGTGCGCGGGGCGGCCGGACGCACCTGGCCGGAAAGACCCCTGAGCAGGCGTCGCTCATGACGGCCGAATGACGATCGTGTGACCGCGGTGGGCATGGACACGCCCGTCACCACGGGACTCAATAGGCTCCGAACGAACCTCGTGCCCCTACGACTTGGAGCTGACGTGCACCGCAGACTGATCGCGCCGGGCGCACTGGCGGCGGCCGTCCTGCTGCTGGCGATCCCGGCATCGGCCGCTAGCCACTCCCCCGGCGCACCGGGCATCGGCGACCCCTACTACCCGTACTACGGCAACGGCGGATACGACGTCTCCCACTACGACCTCAGGCTGAAGTACCAGCCGGCCACGGACGAGCTGGAGGGCACGGCGACGATCGAGGCGCGGACCACGCAGGACCTGTCCAGCTTCGACCTGGACTTCCTGCTGGACGTCAGCGAGGTGCGGGTCAACGGCACCACGGCCGCCTTCGCCACCTCCGGCGAGCACGAACTGGTGATCACCCCGAAGGAGCCGCTGGCCGAGGACACACCGATCACGGTGGTGGTCCGCTACAGCGGGGTGCCGTCCACGAAGAGCGCGTACGGCTTCACCACCTGGCACCGCACCCCCGACGGCGGGGTCGCGGCGGACGAGCCGGAGGCGGCCTGGTGGTGGTTCCCGAGCAACGACCACCCGAGTGACAAGGCCACCTACGACGTGTCGGTGGCCGTGCCGGACGGCACGCAGGTGATCTCCGGCGGCACCCTCCAGTCGACCAGCTCGCAGCTCGGCTGGACCCGCTACAACTGGCGCCAGAACAAGCCGCAGGCCACCTACCTGGCCACGCTCGCGATCGGGAAGTTCGACATCACGACGGGCACCTCGCAGGACGGCGTCCCCGTCCTCAACGCCTACAGCAGGGACCTCGGCGACAACGCCGGGGCGGCGCGCGCGAGCGTGGAGCGCACCGGGGAGATCGTCGACTGGCTGAGCGGCTGTTTCGGGCCGTATCCGTTCGGCTCGGCCGGCGGCTATGTGCCGAACACGACGACCGGGTACGCACTGGAGACGCAGACCCGCGTGTACTACAGCCCGAAGCAGTTCGCGAACGGCTCCAACACGTCCGTCGTCGTGCACGAGCTGGCCCACCAGTGGTACGGCGACAGCGTGTCGCTCAAGGGCTGGAAGGACATCTGGATCAACGAGGGCTTCGCGCGCTACGCCCAGTGGCTGTGGTCCGAGCACGAGGGTGAGGGCACCGCGCAGGAGCTGGCAGACTGGGTGTACGCCTCGCACCCCGCCGACGACCCCTTCTGGACGGTCGCGCCGGGCGACCCGGGTCCGGACGACCAGTTCGACGCCGCGGTCTACGACCGGGGCGCGCTCGCCGTCCAGGCGCTGCGCAACGAGATCGGCGACCGGGCGTTCTTCGCCCTGCTGAAGGGCTGGCCGAAGAAGTACGCCTACGGCAACGCCTCGGTGGCCGACTTCCAGAAGTACGCCGAGCAGGTCTCGGGCAAGCCGCTCGCGGCCCTCTTCGACACCTGGCTGTTCCAGCCGTCCAAGCCGGCCGCCCCCGCGGCGCGCGTGGTGTCCCCGGCGAAGACATCGGCGGCTCCCGCTGAGCCGAGGTCGTGGAAGAAGATCGAGGCAACGAACGACGTACACACGAGGTGACCCACGGCCGGGCGCCCACGGACCGCCCGGCCTCACCCCTCGACGTCGTACACCACCACCGCGATCCCCCGCCGCACCAGCCGCTCCTCGATCAGCGGCTCGACCCGGTCCCAACTGCCGCCGGCCAGGCCGCAGCCTATGCGGGGCATGTGGACGGACGCGCCGAGTTCCACGGCACGGCCGGCGAGCCGCCCCAGCGCCGTGCCGATCGCCTCGTACCGCACGGGCACGCCCCTGCCGCCCCTCCGGATGCCGTGCTGGCCGATCATGTTGGCCACCCACAGGTCCTGGTCGACCGGGACGAGCTGGACGGCGCCCAGGCCGAAGTCGTTCTCCGTCCGGTGCCGGTGCCAGGCGCGGTAGGCGGCCTCCGGCTCCGGCCAGCGCCGCGACAGGGCCAGGACGAATCCCTTCCCCCAGCCACCGAGGTCGTTGGCGACGTGGGCGATCACCTTGGCGCCCTCGCCCGACGGCCTGGTGGCGTCGCCCCGGATACGTGATCTCCGACATGACGCCACCGTACGAGGGGGCACTGACAGTGGGGTGGGGCGTCAGTCCACGAGGTCGGAGAGTTCGCGGTCGGCCGTGCGGCCGACGCGGCGGCGGACGGCGAACCAGCCGGTGACGAGCAGGACCGCGATCACCGGGATCAGCAGGAGGGTCTTGCGGCCCACCTCCGGGTCGTTCCACATCAGGCCCAGGCAGGCCAGCAGGAAGACGATCGTGGCGATCTCGGTGACCGGGCTGCCGGGGAGGCGGAAGTGCGGCCGGGTGACCCGGCCGTCCCGGGCGCGGCGGACGAAGACCAGGTGGCAGACCATGATGATCACCCAGGTGCTGACGATGCCGAGGCAGGCGACGTTCAGCACGATCTCGAAGGCCTGGCTGGGCACGAGGTAGTTCAGGCCGACGCCGAGCACGCAGACCGCGCTGGTCAGCAGGATGCCGCCGTAGGGGACCTGGCTGCGGCTCATCACGCTGGTGAACCGGGGCGCGGAGCCCGCCGTGGCCATGGAGCGCAGGATGCGGCCGGTGGAGTACAGGCCGGAGTTCAGGGACGACATGGCGGCCGTGAGGACCACGAGGTTCATGATGTCGCCGGCCGCCGGGATGCCGATCTTCGACAGGACCGTGACGAACGGGCTCTCCCCGGCCGAGTAGACCGAGCCGGGCAGCAACAGGGCCAGCAGGACGACGGAGCCGACGTAGAACAGGCCCACGCGCCACATGATGGAGTTCACCGCGCGCGGGACGACCTTCTCCGGCTCGGCGGTCTCGCCCGCGGCGACACCGACCAGCTCCAGGGCGGCGTAGGCGAAGATCACGCCCTGCATCACCAGGACGACCGGCATCGCGCCGTGCGGCAGCAGGCCGCCGTGGTCGGTGATCATGCTCAGGCCCGGGGTGTGCCCGTCGACGGGGTGCTGCGTGGCCAGCAGGAAGACGCCGATCAGCATGAAGCCGATCAGGGTGGCGACCTTGACGATGGCGAACCAGAACTCCATCTCACCGAAGATCTTCACCGAGATCAGGTTCACGGTGAGGACCACGGCGAGGGCGACCAGCGCGAGCACCCACTGCGGGACGGACGTGAACATGCTCCAGTAGTGCGTGTAGAGCGCGATCGCCGTGATGTCGGCGATACCGGTCGTCGACCAGTTCAGGAAGTACATCCAGCCGGCGACGTAGGCGCCCTTCTCACCGAGGAACTCGCGCGCGTACGACACGAAGGATCCGGACGAGGGCCGGTACAGGACCAGCTCGCCCAGCGCCCGGACGACGAAGAACGCGAAGACGCCGCACACGAGGTAGGCCAGCGCCAGCGCGGGGCCCGCGTTGTGCAGGCGACCGCCCGCTCCCAGGAAGAGTCCGGTTCCGATCGCCCCGCCGATGGCGATCATGTTGACGTGGCGGTGCTTGAGGTCCTTGCTGTATCCGGCGTCGCCCGCGTCGGCGGGCGTCCCGGTCGCCTGGGGGTGGGGGGCGACCTGGGCCATGTGCGCGGATTCCTTGCTCAACGGGTGGTTCCACTCTCTGGTGCCCGGGCGACGCGCGCCCGGGTGTCCGTACGTGTTGCGGCCCGCACCACCCATGATCGCGGTACAGACCAGAACAGCAGGTTCCCAGGACGTTCGGCCCCCGTGCGATGGCGGACGTCACAGAGCGGGACTTCTCACACGACCTTCGCTTATCGGTCACGCCCCGCACACCGGCAGGTCAGGGCTTTCACAGCATCGGTGAGACAGCGATACTGCTGCGATGACGACCGACTCCGACGAGCCGACCCTCACGATCGACGAGCTGGCCGCGCGGGCCGGCGTCACGGTGCGCACGGTCCGCTTCTACAGCGGCCGCGGCCTGCTGCCGCCGCCGGTGCTCGGCCCGCGCCGGGTGGGCCGCTACGGCCCTGAGCACCTGGCGCGCCTGGCGCTGATCGAGGAGATGCAGTTGCGCGGCATGACGCTCGCCGCGATCGAGCGCCATCTGGGGCAGCTGCCGCCGGACCTCACCCCGCACGACCTCGCCATCCACCGCGCGGTGGTCGCGTCCTGGGCGCCGGACGCCGTGGAGTCGCTGACCCGGCGGGAGCTGGAGCGCCGGGCCGGCCGGCCGCTCGGCGCGGAGGACGTCCGGCGGCTGGCCGCGATGAACGTCGTCGAGGCCGACGGCGAGTCCTTCCGGGTGGACTGCGGTCTGCTGCGGCTCGGCGTGGAACTCCTCGACGTACCCCTGTCCCAGGAGACGATCCTCGCCGCCCGCACGGTGCTGACCGAGCACGCGCGTACGGCCGCCCACGAGCTGTCGAAGCTGCTGCGCGACGCCGTCGCCGAACGCGACACCCGGGACGTGAAGTCCCTGTCCGCCCACATGCACCCTCTGGTGGTGCAGGCCCTGCTCACCACCTTCCAGCGCTCGCTGAAGGAGGAGCTGCGGGCATGGCTGGACACGGATCCGGACGCGGCCGGGGCGCAGCACCCCCGGGGAGCCGGTCCCCGGGGGGCGCAGGAGCCGCCGTCCGGCTGACCGGCTCGTCAGCGCGCGTCGGTGAAGGTCTCCCCCTTCTCCGCCTTCGCCACGAGCAGCGCCGGCGGGGTGAACCGCTCGCCGTAGCGCTCGGCGAGTTCCCGGGCGCGGGCCACGAAGCCGGGCAGGCCGGTCCCTGCCCCGGCACCGCTGTCGTAGCCGTTGATGTACTGGAGCACGCCGCCGGTCCAGCCCGGGAAGCCGATGCCGAGGACCGAGCCGATGTTGGCGTCGGCGACGGAGGTCAGGACGCCCTCCTCCAGGAGCCGGACCGTGTCGAGCGCCTCGGCGAAGAGCATGCGCTCCTGCATGTCGCGGAACGGGATCTCGTACCCCGGCTTCCCGAAGTGCTCGCGCAGGCCCGGCCAGAGTCCGGTGCGGGAGCCGTCCTCGCCGTAGTCGTAGAAGCCGGCGCCGCCGCTGCGGCCCGTGCGGCCGAACGCGTCGACCATGCGGTCGACGACCGCGTCCGCGGGATGGGGGGTCCAGGTGCCGCCCGCCTCCTCCACCGCCCGCCGCGACTCGGCCCGGATCTTCCGGGGCAGGATGAGGGTCAGCTCGTCCATCAGGGACAGCACCTTGGCCGGGTAGCCCGCCTGGGCCGCCGCCTGTTCCACCGACGCGGGCTCGATGCCCTCGCCGACCATGGCCACGCCCTCGTTGATGAACTGGCCGATGACCCGGGAGGTGAAGAAACCGCGCGAGTCGTTCACGACGATCGGGGTCTTGTTGATCTGCCGCACCAGGTCGAAGGCGCGGGCCAGCGCCTCGTCGCCGGTGCGCTCGCCCTTGATGATCTCGACCAGGGGCATCTTGTCCACGGGGGAGAAGAAGTGCAGCCCGATGAAGTCGGCCTGGCGCTCCACGCCCTCGGCGAGCAGGGTGATCGGCAGGGTGGAGGTGTTGGAGCACAGCAGCGCGTCCGGGGCGACGACCTGCTCGACCTCCTGGAACACCTTGTGCTTGAGCGCCGGGTCCTCGAAGACGGCCTCGATCACCGCGTCGCAGCCCGCGAGGTCGGCGACCTCCGCGGTGGGCGTGATGCGGGCGAGCACCGCGTCCGCCTTCTCCTGGCTGGTACGGCCCTTGGCGACGGCCTTGGCGCACAGCTTCTCGGAGTAGCCCTTGCCCTGGGCGGCCGCGTCCGGGGACACGTCCTTCAGGACGACCTCGATGCCCGCGCGGGCGCACGCGTAGGCGATGCCCGCGCCCATCATCCCGGCGCCGAGGACGGCCACCTTGCGGACCTGGCGGGGTTCGATCCCCTGGGGCCGGCTGACGCCGGAGTTGACGGCCTGGAGGTCGAAGAAGAACGCCTGGATCATGTTCTTCGAGGTCTGCCCCGCGGCCAGTTCCACAAAGTAGCGGGCCTCGATGACCTGGGCGGTCTCGAAGTCGACCTGGGCGCCCTCGACGGCTGCGGCCAGGATGTTGCGCGGGGCCGGGTAGGGGGCGCCGTTGGTCTGCTTGCGCAGGTTGGCCGGGAAGGCGGGCAGGTTGGCGGCGAACTTCGGGTTCGCCGGGGTGCCGCCCGGGATGCGGAAGCCGGGCTTGTCCCAGGGCTGTACCGACTCCGGGTTGGCGTCGATGAAGGCGCGCGCCTTTGCCAGCAACTCCTCCGGGGAGGCGGCCACTTCGTCGACGAGCCCGTTCTCCTGGGCGCGCCGGGCGTTGTACTGGGTGCCCTGGAGCAGCACCTTGAGCAGGGCGTCGGTGATGCCCAGCAGCCGTACGGTGCGCACGACCCCGCCGCCGCCGGGGAGCAGGCCGAGGGTCACCTCGGGGCAGCCGATCCTGGTACCGGGGGTGTCGAGCGCGATCCGGTGGTGGCAGGCCAGGGCGAGTTCGTAACCGCCCCCCAGGGCCGCGCCGTTGATCGCGGCGACGACCGGCTTGCCCAGGGTCTCGATGCGGCGCAGGTTCCGCTTGAGCGCGAGGCCGCCGTCGAACAGGTCCTGCGCGGTGTCCGGGGTGACCCGGATCAGGTCGCGCAGGTCGCCGCCCGCGAAGAAGGTCTTCTTCGCGGAGGTGAGGATGACGCCGCGGACGGAGTCCTGCTCCGCCTCCAGCCGGTCGGCGACGGCGGCGAGGGAGTCGCGGAACGCCTGGTTCATGGTGTTCGCGGACTGGTTCGGGTCGTCGAGGACGAGGGTGACGACGCCGGTGTCGTCCTGCTCCCAGCGGATGGTGGTGCTCTCGGTCATGTCGGGGTCTCCGTTGAAGTCTGGGTTCTGAGGGAGCCGCTGGGGCGGGTCAGACGCGCTCGACGATCGTGGCAACGCCCATGCCGCCGCCGACGCAGAGGGTCGCGAGGCCGTAGCGCTTGTCCTGGCGCTCCAGTTCGTCCACGAGGGTGCCGAGGATCATCGCGCCGGTGGCGCCGAGCGGGTGGCCCAGCGCGATGGCGCCGCCGTTGACGTTGACCTTGTCCAGGGACAGGCCCATGTCCTTCGCGAAGCGCAGCACGACCGCCGCGAACGCCTCGTTGATCTCGACGAGGTCGATGTCGTCGATGGTCAGGCCGGCCTTGGCGAGCGCCTTGCGGGTGGCGGGCGCGGGCCCGGTGAGCATGATGGTGGGCTCGGAGCCGGAGACGGCGGCGGAGATGATCCGCGCGCGGGGGGTCAGGCCGTACCGCTCGCCGACCTCGCGGGAGCCGACGGCGACGAGCGAGGCGCCGTCCACGATGCCGGAGGAGTTGCCCGCGTGGTGGACGTGGTCGATCTTCTCCACCCAGTGGTACTTCTGCAGGGCGACGGCGTCGAAGCCGCCCAGCTCGCCGATGTCCGCGAAGGACGGCTTGAGCTTCGCGAGGGAGTCGGCGGTGGTGCCGGGGCGGGGGTGCTCGTCGCGGTCGAGGACGACGAGGCCGTTGCGGTCCCTGACCGGGACGACGGAGCGGTCGAAGCGGCCCTCCTTCCAGGCGGTGACCGCGCGTTCCTGGGACAGGGCGGCGTACTCGTCGACGTCCCGCCGGGAGAAGCCCTCGATGGTCGCGATCAGGTCGGCGCCGATGCCCTGGGGCACGAAGTTGACGGCGAGGTTGGTCATCGGGTCGTTGAACCAGGCGCCCCCGTCGGAGGCCATCGGCACCCGGGACATCGACTCGACGCCGCCCGCGAGGACCAGGTCCTCCCAGCCGGAGCGCACCTTGGCGGCGGCCAGGTTGACGGCTTCGAGGCCGGAGGCGCAGAAGCGGTTCTCCTGCACACCGGCCACCGTGTCCGGCAGCCCCGCGGCGACGGCGGCGATCCGGGCGATGTCGGAGCCCTGGTCGCCGATCGGGCCGACGACGCCGAGCACGATGTCGTCGACGGCGGCCGGGTCGAGGCCGGGGAAGCGATCGCGGATCTCGTGGATGAGGCCGACGACCAGGTCGATGGGCTTCGTGCCGTGCAGGGCGCCGTTGGCCTTGCCGCGCCCGCGCGGGGTGCGGATCGCGTCGTACACGTACGCTTCGGTGCTCACTGACAAGCCTTTCGACGAGGGTGGTGTCCTGGGGACGGGTGGGAGGAGCCGGGTCGGGCCCGGGGGGCGGGTCGCGGTCGTGGGTCCGTCAGGAGCGGTCCTCCCCGTCCTCGCCGTACTCGTGCGCCCCGTCCTCGTACTCCCCATCCTCCCCGTCCCCCAGGAGCGCGGGCAGGTCCCAGTCGCGGGCCACGTCCGCCGTGCCGGCGCCGGGCAGGGCGGGGCCGGTGCGCACGGCGGTGGGGGTGGCCGAGAAGCGGGGTGCGGGGGCGGGCTGGGTGAGGCCGGCGTGCTCCGTGAAGGTGCCGCGGGCGGCGAGGTGCGGGTGGTGCGGGGCCTCGCGCAGGGACAGCACGGGGGCCACACAGGCGTCGGAGCCCTGGAAGACGGAGGTCCACTCCTGCTGGGTGCGGGACTTGAAGCGGGCGGCGACGGCCTCGCGCAGTTCCCCCCAGCGGGCAAGGTCGGTACGGGCCCCGGCGTGCTCCTCCAGACCGAGCAAGGCGGTGAACTCGTCGTAGAACCGCTGCTCCAGGGCGCCGACCGCCATGTAGCGGCCGTCCGCGGTCTCGTAGGTGCCGTAGTAGGGGCAGCCGCCGTCGAGGAGGTTGGCGCCGCGGCGGTCCTGCCAGGCGCCGGCGGCGAGCATGCCGTGGATCATCGCGGAGAGGTGGGCGGTGCCGTCGACGATCGCGGCGTCCACGACCTGGCCGGTGCCGGTCGCGCGCGCGTGGTGCAGGGCGGCGAGGACACCGACCACGAGGTAGAGGGAGCCGCCGGCGTAGTCGCCGAGGAGGTTGGCGGGGACGGCCGGGGGCGTGTCCGGTTCGCCGATCATGCCGAGGGTGCCGGTCACCGCGATGTAGGCGATGTCGTGTCCCGCGCGCGGGGCGAGCGGTCCGTCCTGGCCCCATCCGGTCATACGGGCGTAGACCAGCCGCGGGTTGCGGGCGTGGCAGGCCCCGGGGCCGACGCCGAGGCGCTCGGCGACACCGGGGCGGTAGCCCTCGATGAGGACGTCGGCGCGGGCGGCGAGGTCGAGCACGCGCGCGGGGCCGGCCGGGGACTTGAGGTCGACGACCACCGAGCGCTTGTTCCGGTTGGTCAGGTCATGGGCGGGGTCGATGCCCAGTCCCCCGCCGCCGGGACGGTCCACCCGGACGACGTCGGCGCCCAGGTCGGCCAGCAGCATCGCGGCGAAGGGGCCGGGGCCGATGCCGGCCAGTTCGACCACGCGCACACCGGTCAGCGGGCCCTGCCGCCCCGCCGCCTCTGCCGTCGCCATCAGGTCCCCTCACTGTGACACAACTGATGTAACACCGATGATGCTAAGAACGTGTTCCAGTGGATACAAGCCCTCGGCGAGCAAGCGCTCAGTCCGGCGTACCGAAGACGTACCCGGCGGCCTCGTGGCCGTATCCCGCAGCGCCGGACCGTCACCCCCGGGACCTCGCCCGCCGGACCGCGCACCCCTCACGCTAGCCTCGGCCTCGCACAGCGGCGCGGGCTGCGAGAGCGAGGAGTGTCATGAGCAGGCTGAAAAACTCCGACCGTCCGTACGACGTCGTCCTCTTCGGAGCCACCGGCTTCGTGGGGGCGCTCACCGCCGAGTACCTCGCCGCGCACGCCCCCGAGGGGCTGCGCTGGGCGATCGCCGGCCGCAGCGAGGAACGGCTGAGGGAACTGCGCGAGCGGCTGCCCTCGGGTGCGTCCGTCGGAGTGCTGCGCGCCGACGTGGCCGACCCCGACTCACTGCGCGACCTCGCCCGGCAGACGCGCGTGCTGGCCACCACCGTGGGCCCGTACGCGGACGCGGGCGAGGAACTCGTCGCCGCCTGCGCCGACAGCGGCACGGACTACCTGGACCTGTGCGGCGAACCCGAGTTCGTGGACCTGGTGTACGTCCGGCACGACGCACGCGCGCGCGAGACCGGGGCGCGCCTGGTGCACGCCTGCGGCTTCGACTCCGTCCCGGCCGACCTGGGCGTGTACGTCACCGTCCGGCAACTGCCGGAGGGCGTACCGCTGACCGTGGACGGATTCGTCCGGGCGGACGCCGCCGTCTCGGGTGGCACCCTCGCGTCGGCGCTCGGCCAGTTCGCCCGTCCGCTGCGGATACGGGCCGCGGCGCGGGACCGCGCACGGCACGAGCCGCGGCTGCTCGGTCGGCGGGCGGTCACTCCGACGGGCGCGCCGCGGTTCGCCGGGGAGGTGGGCGCCTGGGCGGTGCCGCTGCCGACCATCGACCCGCAGATCGTGCGGCGCTCCGCGCGCGTGCTGGAACGTTACGGCCCCGACTTCCGCTACCGCCACTACGCGGCCGTGCGGCACCTGCCGGTCGCGGTGGGCGGCGCCGCGGCCCTCGGCGCGGTCATGGCCGCCGCCCAGCTGCCGCCCGCCCGGCGCTGGTTGTCCGGACGGCTGCGTCCCGGTGAGGGGCCGAGCGAGGAGAAGCGGGCCAGGAGCTGGTTCTCGCTGCGGTTCGTGGGCGAGGGCGGCGGGCGGCGGGTGTTCACCGAGGTCGCGGGCGGCGACCCCGGGTACGGCGAGACGGCGAAGATGTTCGCCGAGGCGGCGCTCGCGCTGGCCCTGGACGACCTCCCGCCGACGGCGGGCCAGGTCACCACGGCGGTGGCCATGGGCGACGCCCTCGTCGACCGCCTGCGCCGGGCGGGCATCACGTTCCGGATCGCGACGAGCCGCCAGGGGACGAGCCGCTAGGTGTATTGGCCTGGGGCCGTCGCCTCGCGCAGGGCGCGGCGGCACAGGGCGTCGGCGCGGCGGGTCGTCTCCGGGAGGCGGTAGGCCGGGGTGAGGGCGAGGGTGTGGGCGCAGGCGTTGTCCAGGGTCACCCGGTGGCCGACGGACACGAAGACCGGCTTGACGCCGTCCCGGGTGCGCAGGGCCCGGCCGACCTCGTCCGGGCCCGCGAGCAGCGGGGCGGCGCTGCCGCGCGGGGTGTCCGGGTCCTCGTGGGTGAAGGTGAACGGGTTCTTGGCGACGCCGATCGTCGGCAGTCCGATCAGCACACCGAGGTGGCTCGCCAGTCCGAAGCGCCGCGGGTGGGCCAGGCCGTAGCCGTCGCAGACGACGAGGCCGGGCGCGACGGGCAGGGCGTCCAGCGCGGCGAGCACGGTGGGGATCTCGCGGAAGGCCAGCAGTCCGGGCACGTACGGGAAGGAGATCCGCCCGACGGCGGTGGTCTCGGCGACGGTGCGCAGGGTGGCCGCGTCCAGGACGACGGCCGCCGCCGCGACGAGGTCCCGCTCGTCGTCGTAGGCGACGTCGACCCCCGTGACGTGGCCCGTCCCGGGCGGCGGTCCCGGCTCGTCCCGCACCACCCGTCCGCGCAGCTCGTCCTGGACGGCGCGGGCCTGCTCCTCGGTGGCGGGCCAGCCCTCGGGCACGCGTACGGTCGTCGTCATGGTGGCCGAGCGTACGGCCTCGCGCAGTCGGTACGGCGAACGGGCCCGCGTTCCTGACCGGACGCGGGCCCGCCGGGCACGGCGCGGGGGTCAGCCTTTGCCCAGGGCCTGCCGCAGCTGCTGCTTGTTCATGTCCGACCGGCCGTGGATGTTGCGCCGCTTGGCCTCCTCGTAGAGCTGGTCGTAGGTGGGCCCCTCGGAGCCCCGACCCGAGCGCTGACCGCCCCGCCTGCCGGAGGACATGTCCTGGGTGGAGGTGCGGCCGGCGGTCTTCGACTCGCCGCTGCGGGCGCGCTCCTTGTTCACCGTGCGCGCGGCGATCTCCCTGGCGCGTTCGGTACCCTCCCCCCGGTCCTGTGCGCTCTGCTTGATGTGCTCGTACTGGCGCTCGCGCTTGGAACTGGAACCGCGTGGCATGCCGTTCACTTCCTCTCTGTGCAAGGAACGGATACCCGCAATTCTGGATTGATTCGCCATATCGGGCGATATCCAGTCCCCCAGTCGAGCGACACGGGATTCGCGTCACTCACAGGAATGAACGCGGTGACGCAGGTCACTCTCTCCTCGTGTGCACGGATCGGCGACTTCCGTCGTCTCTTCCAGTGCACGGCCTCATCCGCCCGGAGGTTCGTCCAGCCGTCACAAGGGAGCAAGGCCTTGTCCACTGTCATCGAGCAGTCCGTGGAGGCGCGCCTGGTCTCCGCCGCGCCACGGATGCACAGCATTCCCGCCACGCTGCACTACGACCGGCGCGACCCGTTCGCCGTCCGTATGACCTTCCCGGCCCCGGCCACCCTCGAAGGCGTCGAGGTCTGCTGGCTCTTCGCCCGTGACCTGCTGACGGCCGGCCTGCGGGAGGCCGAGGGCCAGGGCGACGTGCGGGTGCGGCCGTACGGGTACGACCGCACCGTCCTGGAGTTCCACGCCCCCGAGGGCACGGCCGTGGTGCACGTCCGCAGCGGTGAGATACGGCGCTTCCTGGAGGCCACGAGCGAACTGGTGCCGCTCGGTCGGGAACACCTCCAGCTCGACCTGGACCACGATCTCGCGGAGCTGATGCGGGACGCCTGCTGACGGCCCCGCTCAGCCTCCCGCCGCGGCGGACGCCGCCGCGGCCGTCATGACCACCGCCGCACTCACCTCGCGCACCACCTTGCGCAGCGCGGGGGCCGCGGCTCCGCTGCGCTCCGTCAGCTCCTCGACGCGCTGCTTGTGGCGCCTGCGCTCCTTGGCGGGCACCACGGTGCGCAGGTCGGCGGCGGCCGCGAGGGCGACGACGGCCGCGTCGCGCTCGGAGACCTCGGCGGCCGGCAGCGGGCCCTCCAGCGCCCGGCGGGCCTCCTCCCGCACCGCGTCCACGACGGCGACGCGCTCCAGGGTGTAGGACACGGACGGAAGAACACCGAGCACCCGGCGCCGCTCGGCGCGCAGCACCCCCTCGGCGGCCAACTGCCCGCGCACGGCGTCGAGGGTGGTCCGGGCGTGCAGCGTCACCCAGGTCTTCCAGCGGCGGGGCCGGGACTCCCGGACGAGTTCGAGCAGCCCGTCGAGCACCGGGTCGCCGGTTTCGGCGTCCAGGCCGGCCGGTGCGGCGACACCGTCGTCGTCGACGAGCAGCCCGCGCTGGGCCAGCTCGGTCAGGGCGCCGGCCTGGACCAGGTGGTGCAGCTGGGCGGTGCCGGTGATCTTCAGACGCTCGGTGTCCCAGGCCAGCAGGTAGAGCCGGGCGGGCAGCGAGAGCGAACCGTCGGACACGGGGGCCTCCTTCGGCGAGGGCTCGGACCCGCCCATTATTTCGTTGACAGGTGTCCCGGCCCCTCCTAGCGTTTGCAGCGGTCCTGTTGCCGCCGATTGGAGAAGGACGTTGCTCGTCTGAGGTCCTGAGGCACCGCGTCGCACCGGTCAGGTGTGTGCGTGGCGCGCGACCTCGGCGTCCGAGCCGTCCCGAAGGACATCGGCCCAGGGCTCTTCTCCTGCCCCGTGGCCCCCTCCAGCACGGTGACCTCGCCCCGCGGTGTCTCACACGCGTCTGCCCCCTGACACCACCATCGATCGCGAGGCGTCCATGTCCTCATCCATCACCTGTACCTCCCTCTCCTTCGCCTGGCCCGACGGCAGTCCCGTCCTCACCGGCCTCGACCTCGCCTTCGGCCCCGGCAGGACCGGCCTGGTCGGCGTCAACGGCTCGGGAAAGTCCACCCTGTTGAAGCTGATCGCCGGCGAGCTCGGACCGGCCGGCGGTACCGTCCGCGTCGCCGGCGAGGTGGGATACCTTCCGCAGAACGTCACGCTCGACACCGGGCTGCGGGTCGACGAGGCGCTCGGCATCGCCGCGCAGCGGGCCGCGCTGCACGCCATCGAGGCCGGCGACGTCGCCGAGGAGCACTTCGAGACGGTCGGCGACGACTGGGACGTGGAGGAGCGCGCCCTGGCCACCCTCGGCGAGCTCGGGCTCGGCCGCATCGACCTGGACCGCACCGTCGGCGAGGTCTCGGGCGGCGAGTCGGTGCTGCTGCGGCTGGCCGCGCTGCTGCTGCGCCGGCCGGACGTGCTGCTGCTTGACGAGCCGACCAACAACCTCGACCTGTACGCGCGCCGCCGGCTGTACTCGGCCGTCGAGTCCTGGCCGGGCGTGCTGGTCGTGGTCAGCCACGACCGCGAACTGCTGGAACTGGTCGACCAGATCGCCGACCTCAGCTCCGGCCGGGTCACCTGGTACGGCGGGAACTTCTCGGCGTACGAGGCGGCCCTCGCCCTGGAGCAGGAGGCGGCCGAGCGCATGGTGCGCGTCGCCGAGGCCGACCTGCGCAGGCAGCGGCGCGAACTGTCCGACGCCCAGGTCAAACTGGCCCGGCGCAAGCGGTACGGCCAGAAGATGTGGGACCAGAAGCGGGAGCCGAAGATCGTCATGGGCGCCCGCAAGCGCTCGGCGCAGGAGTCCGCGGGCAAGCACCGCATCATGCACGAGGAGCGGCTGGCCGAGGCCAGGGAGCGGCTCGACGAGGCGGTGGAGGCGGTACGGGACGACGACGAGATCCGCGTCGACCTGCCGTACACGGCGGTACCGCCGGGCCGTACGGTGCTCACCCTGCGGGATCTGGAACTCGCGTACGGCGCACGCGTGCACGGAGGTCTTGACCTGCACGGTCCGGAGCGTGTCGCGCTGGTCGGGCGCAACGGCGCCGGCAAGACGACCCTGCTGCGCACCGTCGCCGGGGAGCTGCCGCCGGTGGCGGGCGAGGTGGCCGCGCAGGTGCCGGTGCGGTTCCTGCCGCAGCGGCTGGACATCCTCGACGGTGAGCTGAGCGTGGCCGAGAACGTGGCCCGTCTGGCGCCGGGCGCCACCCACAACCGGATCCGGGCCCAGCTGGCCCGCTTCCTGTTCCGGGGTGCCCGCGCCGACCAGCAGGCGGCGACGCTGTCCGGCGGGGAACGCTTCCGGGCCACGCTGGCCGCGCTGCTGCTGGCGGAGCCCGCGCCGCAGTTGCTCATGCTCGACGAGCCGACCAACAACCTGGACATGGCGAGCGTGCGCCGGCTGACGACCGCCCTGGACTCCTACGAGGGCGCCCTGATCGTGGCCAGCCACGACCTGCCGTTCCTGGAGTCCGTCGGCATCACCCGCTGGCTGCTGCTGGAGGAAGGGGAACTGCGGGAAACCACCTGGGAGTCCCTCACGGATCCCGCCTAGGGCCTGTTGCGAAAGTCCCGTCGTCCGCCCGGAGGGCGGGCCTCGCGGCGTCAGGTGCGTGCTCTCGGCGTGCCGGGCCCTGGCCCTCGTACTGGACGTACTTGGGTCAGGGCCCGGTGCGGCGAGTGGGGGTCCCCCCTGCTCGAAGAGCTTGGGGGAGCGTGCATGGCGTCGCGAGGCAGGCGGGACTTTCGCAACAGGCCCTGACGCCGTGGGCTTTTGTCCGGGCGGGCGCCTGGCGCATGATGGCGGACCGGCGCGGCCACGGCCGCGCCGGTGCCCGCCCACGCGCTGATCCGAAAGGCCCCTCGTGCCCAGTAAGAAGGCCCTCGTCCGCCGCCCCGGTCCGCGTCTCGCCGAAGGGCTGGTGACCCATGTCGAGCGGGAGAAGGTCGACGTCGCCCTCGCGGTGCGGCAGTGGGAGGCGTACGTCGAGGCGCTGCGCGGGCACGACTGGGAGACGGTCGAGGTCGAACCGGCCGACGACTGCCCCGACGCGGTGTTCGTGGAGGACGCCGTCGTCGTGTACCGGAACGTCGCCCTGATCACCCGCCCGGGCGCCCGGTCCCGGCGCGGCGAGACCGCCGGGGTGGAGCAGGCCGTGGCCCGTCTCGGCTGCTCGGTCAACTGGGTCTGGGAGCCGGGCACCCTGGACGGCGGGGACGTACTGAAGGTCGGTGACACGGTCTACGTCGGCCGCGGCGGGCGCACCAACGCGGCCGGCGTGCAGCAGTTGCGGGCGGTGTTCGAACCGCTCGGGGCGCGGGTCGTGGCCGTACCGGTGACCAAGGTGCTGCACCTGAAGTCGGCGGTGACGGCGCTGCCCGACGGGACGGTCATCGGGCACATCCCGAAGGTGGACACGCCGTCGCTGTACCCGCGTTTCCTGCCGGTGCCGGAGGAGTCCGGCAGCCATGTGGTGCTGCTCGGCGGCAGCAGGCTGCTGATGGCGGCGAGCGCGCCGAAGACGGCGGAACTGCTGGGCGACCTCGGCTTCGAGCCGGTCGTGGTGGACATCGGCGAGTTCGAGAAGCTCGAGGGCTGTGTGACCTGTCTCTCGGTACGGCTGCGGGAGTTGTTCGTCTGACGAGGTGGACGGCGCCCGTCCCGGCCGCGGGACCTGCGCTGCTCCGGCGTGTCCGGGAGCCCGTCAACTCTTTTTCCGCAGCCGTCTGATCAGCCACCTTTACGACGAACTTAACCTACGGATTCGTAACCTACGGATTCGTAGCCTACGATCCCGTAGGTTCCTGTGAACCGCTCGCCGGGCCCGTTCTCTTTCGTCTGCCCGCTCCCGCTTCCCCGCGCGTCCCCCTGGAGTTTCCGTGACCCTCACCTCCCCTCACCTCGGCAGCCCGTCCGCATGGACCGACGCGCGGCTGCTGTACGCGCTGGAGGAAGTGGTCGAGCAGGAGCTGAACCGGCATCTGAACGTCGCCAAGGACTGGATGCCGCACGAGTACGTGCCCTGGAGCGACGGCCGCAACTTCCCCGGTCTCTTCGAGGACGGCGAGGCCTGGGACAAGGAGCAGTCCAAGGTCACGGAGGTCGGCCGGATCGCCCTGGTGGTCAACCTTCTGACGGAGGACAACCTCCCCAGCTACCACCACGAGATCGCCACCCTGTTCGGCCGGGACGGCGCCTGGGGCACCTGGGTGCACCGGTGGACGGCCGAGGAGGGCCGGCACGGCATCGTGATGCGCGACTACCTGCTCGCCTCGCGCGCGGTCGACCCGGACAAGCTGGAGCAGTTCCGGATGGCGCACATGAGCGAGGGCTTCGAGTCCGACAACCGGCACTCGATGCTGCACTCGGTCGCGTACGTCGCCTTCCAGGAGCTCGCCACCCGCATCTCGCACCGCAACACCGGGCACCAGTCCGGGGATCCGGTCTGCGACCGCATGCTGGCGCGCATCGCGACCGACGAGAACCTGCACATGGTCTTCTACCGCAACCTGCTCAAGGCGGCGTTCGAGATCGCGCCCGACCTGACCATGCAGGCGGTGCGCGACGTGGTGGTCGACTTCCGCATGCCCGGCCACGGCATCCCCGGTTTCGAGCGGGCGGCGGCGCAGATGGCCATCGGCGGGGTCTACAACCTGCGCATCCACCACGACGACGTGCTCCAGCCGGTGCTGCGCTTCCTGAAGGTCCTGGAGATCGACGGCCTCGGTCCCGAGGGCCTGCAGGCGCAGGAGGAGCTGGGCCTGTTCATGGGCGGCCTGGACGCGGAGGCCGCGAAGTTCGACGAGCGGCTCGCCGCGCGCCGGGCACGGATGGCGGCGCGGGCCGGCGCCTGATCAACCGTTGGCGCACGGGGCGGACCGCCCGGCCCGCCCGAGGGCCTGCCGTTCCTTCTCGGACAGGCCGCCCCAGACGCCGAAGCGCTCGTCGTTCGCGAGGGCGTACTCCAGGCAGGCCGAGCGCATCTCGCACATCCCGCAGATGCGCTTCGCCTCGCGCACCGAACTGCCCGGCTCGGGGAAGAAGAAGTCGGCCCCGGTCTCCGCGCACAGGGCCTGGTCCTGCCAGGCGATGCCGGCCGGAGTGGTCGTCTCGAAGTGCATGAACGGGATCGTGCCGGGTGGCGCGAAACATTCGCTCAACACCGGATCAACGCGGGCGCGCACGGCCGCCCACCGCCCCCCGATGATGACCTCACACCCACCCCGCCCGCACGGCGGCACGCGGAACACCACCCCGGAAACACGGTCGGACTCCACCGCCGCCCGGGGCCGCCGGTGCGGCGGGGCCGTCGTGTTGCGGCGGCGGTTGTCAGTGGGCGGTGACAGACTCGGCAGAGCAGACAACCGGGCTCCTTCGAAGGAGGGCAAGGATGCTCACCACCCGTTTCGTCAACGGCGCTCCGAACTGGCTCGACGTCGGCACCCCCGACATCGACGGCGCCGCTTCCTTCTACGGCGCTCTCTTCGGCTGGCGGTTCCAGTCGGCGGGGCCCCAGGCCGGTGGCTACGGCTTCTTCCAGCTCGACGGCAGGACGGTGGCCGGCGGGATGCAGACCACGCCGGATCAGGGGCCGCCCTCCTGGACCGTGTACTTCCAGAGCGCCGACGCCGCGGCGACCGCCAAGGCCGCCGAACAGGCGCACGGCACCGTGCTGGTCCAGCCCATGGACGTGATGGGCGAGGGCCACATGGCGGTCCTCGCCGACAAGGCGGGCGTGCCGTTCGGCATCTGGCAGCCGGGGCGGATCAAGGGCGTGGACATGGCCGGCGAGACGGGTTCGCTGTGCTGGGTCGAGCTGTACACGCCGGACATCGCCGCGGCGGCCGCGTTCTACAACAAGGTACTGGGCCTGGAGACCTCCGCGGTGCCCTTCCCCGGCGGCACCTACACGTGCGTCAACCCCGCCGAGGGCGGCGAGGACGCCATGTTCGGCGGCGTCGTGGCCCTCTCCGACGACCCGACCGAGGCCAAGACGGGCGCGTACTGGCTGCCGTACTTCGAGGTCCCGGACACGGACGCGACGGTGGCCAGGGCCGAGGAACTCGGCGGCACGGTCCGGGTGCCCGCCACCGACGTCACGGGAGTCGGCCGTGTCGCCAGGCTCGCAGACCCCTACGGCGCCCGCTTCGCGGTGATCAGGAGCACGCCTTCGCGGACGTGAGGCGGTGACGGCGGCCCGGCGGATCTCACGCGGACGCGCGCCGTACGAGGGTAGTCGGCAGGACGACACCGCGCGGCGCACCGCCCGCCCCGGCCTCGGCGCCGTGCCCGTCGAGGCCGCGCAGCAGGAGGCGGGCCATCAACCGGCCCATCTCCTCGATGTCCTGACGCACGGTGGTCAGCGGCGGCTCGGTCTGCTCGGCCACGGACAGCATGTCGTCGAAGCCGACCACGGCGACGTCGTCGGGCACCCGCAGCCCGCGCTCACGCAGCACGCGCAGCGCTCCGGAGGCGGTGAGGTCGTTGGCGGCGAACACCGCGTCCAGGTCAGGGCAGCGGTCGAGGAGTTCGCGCATGGCGCGCTCCCCGCCGGCCGGGGTGAAGTCGCTCTCCACGATCAGCCGGGGGTCCGCGTCGGCCATCACGTCCCGGAAGCCGTCGAGCCGGTCCACCGCCGAGGTCTGGTCGAGGGCTCCGGTGATGTGCCCGATCCTGGTCCGGCCGAGGCCGACCAGATACCGCACGGCCTCCCGTGCACCGCCCCGGTTGTCGCTGTCGACGTAGACGACCTCGGGGTTCTGGGCCGTCCGCGCGAAGTCCGCGGCGCCGGGGGCGTCGTCGCTCCAGCCGGGCCGCCCGCCGAACACGGTCGGCACCCCGGCACGCCGGATCAGCCCCGGCAGCGGGTCGTCGAGGTGCAGCGAGAACACGAGCGCGCCGTCGACGTGGCCGCCGGCGAGGTAGCGCCCGACCCTGGCGTGGTCGTCGCGTCCCTCCGTCAGCAGCAGGACGAGCTGCGAGTCGTGGGCGGTCAGCTCCTTGCTGATGCCCCGCAGCTGCCGTGCGAAGAAGGGGTCGGCGAAGACCCGGGGCTCCGGTTCGGCGATGACGACGGCGACGGCGTCGTGCCGTTTGGTCACCAGGCTGCGGGCGGCCTGGTTCGGCACGTACCCGAGTTCCTCCACGGCTTGCCGCACCCGCTCGGCCAGCGGCTCCCGCACCCCGTCCCCGCCGTTCACCACCCGGGACACGGTAGCCCGCGACACCCCCGCCCGCGCGGCCACGGCCTCCAACGTGGGACGGGACGCTGTCTCGGTCACTGCTGCGCTCCTCACCGGCGGTTGCGGATCAGGATAGCCGCGCCCGGGCCCGTCGTGAGAGCGCTCTCGCGCCGCGGCGCGCCCGTCACCAGGGCGGCCGTCGCACTCAGCCGGCGGACTCACCGGCGGCCGGGCCCTCCTTCTTCGCCCGGCTCGGCTGGACCCGCTTCGGCTCGCCGGGCATCTTCGGGTACTCCGGCGGATAGGGCAGATCGCCCAGCCCGTGGTCACGCTCGTCCTGGGCGGCCAGTTCCAGCAGGGCCTCCAGGGAGAAGGCGTGGTCGTCCATGTCGGCGTGCACGTCGCCGACCTCGGCGAACCGGGGCGGCATGGTGGCCACGTCGAAGTCCTCGGGCCGTGCGGCGTCGACCTCCTCCCAGCGCAGGGGTGCCGAGACGGGGGCGTGGGAGCGGGGGCGCACGGAGTAGGCGGAGGCGATGGTGCGGTCGCGGGCCGTCTGGTTGTAGTCCAGGAAGATACGGGCGCCGCGCTCCTCCTTCCACCACTTGATCGTCACCTGTTCGGGCATCCGGCGTTCCATCTCCCGGCCCACGGCGATCGCGGCGCGCCGTACCTGGGTGAAGGTCCAGCGCGGCTCGATCGGCACGAACACGTGCAGACCGCGACCGCCGGAGGTCTTGGGCCAGCCGCGCAGACCGCCGAACTCCTCCAGCACGGACCGCAGTTCGTGGGCGGCGCGCACGGCGTCGGTGAAGCCGGTGCCGGGCTGGGGGTCGAGGTCGATGCGCAGTTCGTCGGGGTGGTCGACGTCGTCGCGGCGTACCGGCCAGGGGTGGAAGGTGAGCGTGCCGTACTGAGCGGCCCACACCACGGCGGCCTCCTCGGTGGGGCACATCTCGTCGGCGCTGCGCCCGCTGGGGAAGGTGATGTGGGCGGTGGGAATCCACGCGGGCATGCCCTTGGGTGCCCGTTTCTGGAAGAACCACTCGCCGGTGATGCCGTCCGGGTAGCGCTCCAGGGTGGTGGGACGGTCGCGCAGGGCGCGCAGGATGCCGGGGGCGACGGCCTGGTAGTACCGGGCGACGTCCAGCTTGGTGAGTCCGCGCTCGGGAAAGAAGACCTTGTCCGGGCTGGACAGCCGTACGGTCCGGCCGCCCACCTCCAGTTCCACCGCATCGCCCATGCGAGCCACGGTAGGGGCAGCGCGCCGCCCGCGCACACCGGGCGGGCACGCGCGCGGGCGCGCAGAATCTAGGCATGGACCTGCCGGTGATGCCGCCCGTGAAGCCGATGCTCGCCAAGTCGGTGGCGAGGATCCCGCCGGACATGCAGTACGAGGCGAAGTGGGACGGGTTCCGGGCGATCGTGTTCCGCGACGGCCCCGAGGTGGAACTCGGCAGCCGCACCGGAAAGCCTCTGACCAGGTACTTTCCCGAGCTGGTCGAGGCGCTCGAGGAGCGGCTGCCCGAGCGGTGCGTGCTGGACGGGGAGATCGTGATCGCGCGGGAGGGCCGGCTGGACTTCGACGCGCTGACCGAGCGGATCCACCCGGCCGCCTCCCGGGTGCGGATGCTGGCCGAGCGGACCCCGTCCTCCTTCGTGGCCTTCGACCTGCTCGCCCTGGACGGCGAGTCACTGCTGGACGTGCCGCTGTCCGACCGGCGCGCGCTGCTGGTCCGCGCGCTGACGGAGGTGACCGCCCCGGTGCACGTGGCACCCGCGACGACCGACATCGAGGTGGCCCGGCGGTGGTTCGAGCAGTACGAGGGCGCCGGCCTGGACGGCATCGTCGCCAAGCCGCTGGGACTGCGCTATCTCCAGGACGAGCGGGCCATGTTCAAGGTCAAGCACGAGCGCACGGCGGACGTGGTGGTCGCCGGGTACCGCCATCACAAGAGCGGCCCGGTCGTCGGCTCGCTGCTGCTCGGCCTGTACGACGACCGGGGCACCCTGCACCACGTCGGTGTGTGTGCCGCGTTCCCGATGAAGCGGCGTGCCGAGCTGATCGAGGAGCTGGAGCCGCTGCGGATGGACGATGTGGCCGGGCACCCGTGGGCGGCCTGGTCGGACCAGGCGGCCCACGAGACGGCCCGGCTGCCCGGCGCGCCCAGCCGCTGGTCGGGGAAGAAGGACCTGTCCTGGGTTCCGTTGCGGCCGGAGCGGGTGGCCGAGGTGGCCTACGACCACATGGAGAACGGGGCGCGGTTCCGGCACACGGCCCGCTTCCGCCGCTGGCGCCCGGACCGCGCACCGGAGAGCTGCACCTACGCCCAGTTGGAGGAGCCGGTCCGCTACGACCTGGCGGAGGTCCTCGGCTCGCGGCCCTGAGCCGGTGCGCGTGGGTGGGGCGGCCTTCCGGACGCGGGCCGCGGGCCTTCCGGACGCGGGCTGCGGGTCGCGGGTCGCGGGCGCTCACGGGCGCATGACGACCTTGACGGCCCCCTCCTGCTTGCGCTGGAACATCTCGTACGCGTGCGGGGCGTCCGACAGCGGCAGCCGGTGCGTGGCGAAGTCGTCGACGCCCAGCGGGTCCTCGTCCGTCAGGAAGGGCATGATCTCGTCGGTCCAGCGGCGCACGTTGGCCTGGCCCATGCGCATCTGGATCTGCTTGTCGAAGAGCGTGATCATCGGCATGGGGTCGGCCGTGCCGCCGTAGACGCCGCTCAGGGAGAGCGTGCCGCCGCGGCGCACCAGTTCGATGGCGGTGTGCAGGGCGGCGAGCCGGTCCACGCTGAAGCGTTCCGCGAGCGGTCCGCCCAGGGCGTGCGGCAGCACCGTCGCGGCCTGCTGGACGAGCCGGGCGGCCGCGCTGCCGTGCGCCTCGGTGCCGACCGCGTCGATCACGGCGTCGGGTCCGCGTCCCTGGGTCTCGTCGCGGATCGCCGCGACCAGTTCCTTCTCGTTGTCGAAACCGCGCAGGTCGTACGTCTCCACGCCCCGCCGACGCGCCCGGACCAGCCGTTCCGGGACCAGGTCCACGCCGAACACCCGCTCGGCGCCGCGTGCCTTGGCGACCCGGCACGCCATGTCGCCGATGGGGCCGAGTCCGAGCACGGCCACGCTTCCGCCGCGCGGCACGTCGGCGTAGACGACCGCCTGCCAGGCGGTCGGCAGCACGTCCGAGAGGTAGAGGAACCGCTCGTCGGGCGGGCCCTCGGGAAGCTTGACCGGGCCGAACTGGGCCTGCGGCACGCGCAGGTACTCGGCCTGGGCGCCCGGGACGGCCCCGTACAGGCGGGTGTAACCGAACAGGGCGGCTCCCATGCCCTCGCTGGTGACCTGGGTGGTCTCGCACTGGGTCGTCAGGCCCGCGGAGCACATGAAGCAGTGACCGCAGGAGATCTGGAACGGTACGACCACCCGGTCGCCGGGCTTGAGGTTCGGCACCCCGGCGCCGACCTCCTCCACGATGCCCATGGGCTCGTGGCCGAGGATGTCGCCCGGTGTCATGAACGGCGTGAGCACCTCGTAGAGGTGCAGGTCGGAGCCGCACAGCCCGGTCGAGGTGATCCGGATGACGGCGTCCGTCGGCTCCTGGATCTTCGGATCGGGGACGTCCTCGACCCGAACGTCGCGCTTGCCCTGCCACGTCACTGCCTTCATCGCGGCGCGCTCCCTCCGTCGTTCCGCGTCTCCCCTGCCGCGCCCGGGTACCCGGGCCCGACCCACCGAACCGCAGGTCGGCTCAGGGGGCCGATCGGCCCAGTAGGCCGTGCCCGGTCGGAACCGAACGGGTATGGCCACCGATGAACGGACAAACACATATTCAGAGGTATTCAGAGGCAGGGACGCGGAGACGGGGGCCGAACGGTGGGCATCGGACGAAACGCGCGAGCACGGTACACGGCCTCGGCGGTGGCGCTGCTGGCCGCCATGGCGACGGCCACCCTGACGGCGGGCTGCACGGCGCGGCACGGCACCGTCCAGGACGGGCGGGGCGGAAAGGCGTCCTCCCCGATGCCGGAACCGGACCC
Source organism: Streptomyces sp. NPDC052043 (assembly GCF_044548235.1). Lineage (NCBI taxonomy): Bacteria > Bacillati > Actinomycetota > Actinomycetes > Kitasatosporales > Streptomycetaceae > Streptomyces > Streptomyces sp. NPDC052043. The sequence continues at coordinate 401,132 of NZ_JBIUBT010000007.1, read as the reverse complement.
GCCGCAGACCCCGGCACCGAGCCCGAAGCACGCCGGACCGGTCCTCGCCGTCAAGATCGACAACGTGGGGGCGGCCCGCCCCCAGACCGGTCTGAACGCCGCCGACATCGTGTACACCGAGCAGGTCGAGGGCGGGCTGAGCCGCCTGATCGCGCTCTACGCCACCCGGCTGCCCCCGGTCGTCGGACCGGTGCGCAGCGCGCGCGAGTCCGACCTCGAACTACTACGCCAGTTCGACCGCCCCACGCTCGCCTTCTCCGGCGCCCAGAAGAAACTGCTGCCGCTGATCGAGGCCGCCCCGCTGGCCGCGAAAACGCCCGACGCCAAGCCCGACGCGTACTTCCGGGGCACCGCGAAGCCGGCCCCGCACAACCTCTATCTGCGCCCCGGCAGGCTCCTCGGCTCGGCCTCCGGCGCGGACGCGCTGACCACCGGCTTCCACTACGGCCCGGCACCCGCGGGCGGCCGCCCCGAGACCTCGCGCACGGTCCGCTACCCGGCGGCCCGCTTCACCTTCACCTGGTCCGCGGGGCGGCACGGCTGGAAGGTGGCGATGGACGGCCGGCCGACCGTCACGACCGACGGCGGGCAGGTGGTTCCCGCGACGGTCGTGGTGCAGCACGTGAGGGTGCGCAGGTCGGACCTGCACGACACGCTCGGCAACTACACCCCGTACACCGAGACCGTCGGTTCGGGAAAGGCGGAGGTGCTGCGCGACGGGCGGGTGTACGACGCCACCTGGAAACGCCCGAGCGCGGCCGACGGCACGCGGTTCACGGCCGCCGACGGCACGGACGTGAACTTCGCCCGGGGCCAGGTCTGGGTGGTCTTCACCTCCGACCGGTGACCCCCGACCGGTGACCCGCGGACGGCGACCGGACGGCGGCCGGGAACGGCGCCGGGCGCGGTCAGGGCTGCGCGGCGAGCGGTTCCGTCGGATGGCGCAGTCCCTCGGCCGCGTCCGCGACCCGCCCGATGAGATCGAAGAAGAGGGCCTGCTCCTCGGCACTGAGCGGGCCCAGGAAGACCTGGTTCATCCGGGCCGTGCGCACGGTGAGCTTCCGGTGGGTGCGCTCGCCGTCGTCGGTCAGTCGCAGCAGGAAGCGGCGGCCGTCCTGCGGGTCACGCACCTTGTCGAGCAGCCCGCGCCGGCCGAGGCGGCTGACCACCTCGGCGATGGTGGACCGGTCGAGGCCCACCCGCTCCCCCACGGTGCGCTGGTCGAGCCCCGGCTCGGCGACGAGCACGTTCAGGACCGCGAACTGCGGCGAGGTGATCTCCTCGGAGACCATCGTGTTCCACAGCAGGTAGTGCGCCTGCTGCAACCGCCGGGCCAGATGCCCGGGGTGGGTCGAGAGGTCCACCGCGCCCATGTGCGCTCCTCGCGTCGGTCCGTCGTGTCGCCCGTGGCTTTTTGTAGGTGCACTGAACAATACCGCCGAGGGGCCGGCCGCGCGCCACGGCTTCTCGGATCCTTCAATCGCCCTGCTCATCCCGGTCGACACGGTATTGACTGCGCGCGCCCCGAGTGGCAGCGTGAGGGCACCGAGAAAATAGTCAGTGCGCTGACTATCTGCCTTGACTGACTGCCCTGACTGACTGCTCTGACTGTCTGGGCCGACCGTCCGTGGTCGCCGGACGCCCGGCGGAACGCTAGGAAACTCCATGACTCTCACTCAGCACGACATCGACCAGGAGATCGCGGCCGAACGCGCCGCGTACGACAAGCGCGTCGCCGACGGCGCCCCGGTCGAGCACCATCCGCGCCGCGACTACGCGCCGTACCGCTCCTCGGTGCTGCGCCACCCCCGGCAGCCGCTGGTCGCCATCGACGTCAGCAAGGACCCGGAGCTGGTCGAACTGGCCTCGCCCGCGTTCGGCGAGCGGGACATCACCGGGATCGACAACGACCTCACCCGCCAGCACACCGGGGAGCCGGTCGGCGAGCGGATCACGGTCTCCGGGCGGCTGCTCGACCGCGACGGGCGGCCGGTGCGCGGCCAGCTCGTCGAGATCTGGCAGGCCAACTCCGCGGGCCGCTACGCCCACCAGCGCGAGCAGCACGACGCCCCGCTGGACCCGAACTTCACCGGCGTCGGGCGCACGCTGACCGACCAGGACGGCTTCTACCGGTTCACCACCATCCAGCCGGGCCCGTACCCGTGGCGCAACCACGTCAACGCCTGGCGCCCGGCGCACATCCACTTCTCGCTCTTCGGGTCGGCGTTCACACAGCGGCTCGTGACGCAGATGTACTTCCCGAACGACCCGCTGTTCCCGTACGACCCGATCCTCCACTCCGTGACGGACGACGCGGCCCGGCAGCGGCTGGTCGCCACCTACGACCACAGCCTGTCGGTGCCGGAGTTCTCGCTCGGCTACCACTGGGACATCGTGCTGGACGGCCCGCACGCCACCTGGATCGAAGAAGGACTCTGACCTGCCATGACGAAGATCGACACGAGCAGCCCCGAGAACGTGCTGCCCACTCCCTCGCACACGGTGGGCCCCTTCTACGGCTACGCGCTCCCCTTCCGCGGCGGCGAGGACATCGCGCCCCTGGGTCACCCGGACACCGTCACCGTGCACGGATACGTGTACGACGGCGAGGGGCGGCCCCTGCCGGACGCCCTGGTGGAGGTCTGGGGGCCCGACCCGGACGGCAACCTGCCGGCCGTCGACGGCTCGATGCGGCGGGACCCGGCCTCCGGCGACCACCTCGGCCGCAACGGCGTGGAGTTCACCGGCTTCGGCCGTATCCAGACCGACGTCGACGGCCACTGGTACGCGCGGACGCTGCGCCCCGGAGCACGCGGCCGGAACGCCCCCTACCTCAGCGTGTGCGTGTTCGCGCGCGGGCTGCTCGTACACCTGTTCACGCGCATCTACCTGCCCGGTGACGAGGCCGCGCTGGCCGCCGACCCACTGCTCGCCCAACTGGACGAGGAGCGGCGCGACACGCTGATCGCCGCGCGGGAGGACAGTGGGGCATACCGTTTCGACATCCGCCTTCAGGGCGAGGGCGAGACGGTCTTCCTGGAGTTCCGGTGACACCACCTGCCGCTGATCCCGCCGCTGTCGGCCTCGACGTCGGCCTGCTCGGCCCGGGGTGGGCCGGCTCCCCCGCCGCGTCCGCGACGAGCGACCTGGCCTATCTGGGGGCCCTGCTCGACGCGGAGGCGGCGCTCACCCGGGCCCAGGCCGCGCTCGGCCTGGCCCCGGCCCGTGCGGCCGAGGCGGTGACCCGGGCCGCCGATCCGGGCCGCTTCGACGTGCGCGCGCTCGCGGAGCGCGCCCGTGGGGGCGGCAACCCGGTCATTCCGCTGGTCGCCGACCTCACCCGGGCCGTGGGCGAGGAGTACGGCCGCTACGTCCACCGCGGCACGACCAGCCAGGACATCATGGACACGGCGACGATGCTGGTCGCCGTGCGCACCCTGGACCTGGTCCTGGCCGACCTGGCCCGCACCGAACAGGCGCTGGCCCGGACGGCCGCCGAACACCGGGACACGGCGATGCCGGGACGGACGCTGACCCAGCACGCCGTGCCGACGACGTTCGGCCTGAAGGCCGCCGGGTGGCGGTCGCTGGTACTGGACGCCCGCGACCGCCTGACCCGGGTGCGGGACTCCCTGCCCGTCCAACTCGGCGGCGCGGCGGGGACCTTGGCGGCCTTCTCCGCGTACGGCGCCGAGGACCCGCTGGCGCTCGTCACCGCGTACGCCCGTGAACTGGACCTGTGCGAGCCGCTGCTGCCCTGGCACACACTGCGCACCCCGGTCGCCGACCTCGCCGGATGCCTCGCCTTCACCGCCGGGGCGCTGGGCAAGATCGCCGCGGACGTGCTGGTCCTGGCGCGCACGGAGACCGCCGAACTCGCCGAGGGCAGGGGCGGCGGTTCCTCCGCCATGCCGCACAAGGCGAACCCGGTGCGGTCCACGCTGATCGCGGCCGCCGCCCGGCGCGCGCCGCAACTCGCGGCCACCCTCTACGGGTCGATGGCGGCGCAGGACGAACGGCCGCCCGGTGCCTGGCACGCCGAATGGGAGCCGCTGCGGGAGCTGCTGCGGCTCGTCGGCGGCGCGGCCCGCGATGCCGTGGAGCTGACCGAGGGGCTGCGGGTGGACGCCGACGCGATGCGCGCGCATCTCGGGCTGACCCACGGGCTGATCGTCTCCGAGCGGCTGTCGGCCGAGCTGGCCCGCCTTCTCGGCCGTGCCCGGGCGAAGGAGCTGCTCACCGAACTCGCCCGGCGCACCTACACCGAGAACCGTGGCCTCGGCGAACTCTTGGCCGAGCAGCCCGAGTTGAAGGACGTGGACCTGGGCGAGCTCACCGACCCGACCCATTACACCGGCTCCGCCGGAGCCCTCACCGACCGTTCCCTGGAGCGATGTTGACCCTGCACCACCTTCTCGAAGGACCCGCCTCCGCTCCCCCGCTGCTGCTCGGGCCGTCCCTCGGCACGTCGTACGCGCTGTGGGACAAGGTCGCCCCCGAGCTGGCGGTCTCCCACCGGGTGGTCCGCTGGGACCTGCCCGGGCACGGGGGTTCGCCGGCCGGGCTGATCGGGCCCGGCGCGACTGTCGGCGACCTCGCCGGCCTGGTGCTGGCGCTCGCCGACTCGCTCGGTGTCGAACGGTTCGCGTACGCCGGGGTGTCGCTGGGCGGTGCGGTGGGTCTGCACCTGGCCGTGCACCATCCCGAGCGCGTCGACTCGCTCGCCGTGCTCTGCTCGTCGGCCCACTTCAACGGTGCCAGGGCGTGGCAGGAGCGGGCCGAGCGGGTCCGGCGGGACGGGCTGGAGTGGCTGGCCGAGAGCGCCGGCGCCCGGTGGTTCGCCGGTGACTTCACCGTGCCGGGGCTGGTCCGGGACCACCGGGAGGCCGACCCGGAGGCGTACGCCGCCTGCTGCGACGCGCTGGCCGCCTTCGACCTGACCGACCGGCTGCCGGAGATCGGCGCGCGCACACTGCTCGTCGCGGGCCGCGAGGACCCGGCCACTCCGCCCGCGCATCTGCGGCAGATCGCCGACGCGGTGCCCGGCTCCGCGCTGGTGGAGATCCCCGGCGCCTCCCACCTGGCGCCCGCACAGTGCCCCGAGGCGGTCCTGGCGGCGCTGCGCACCCACCTCGGCGGTGCTCCCCGACGAGGCATGGAGGTGCGCCGCGAGGTGCTCGGCGACGCACACGTGGACCGGGCGCAGGCCCGGCAGACCCCGTTCACGGCCCGTTTCCAGGACTTCATCTCCCGCTACGCCTGGGGCGAGATCTGGACCGACCCGACGCTCAGCCGCCGCGAGCGCAGCATGGTCACCCTGACGGCGCTGATCGCGCACGGCCACTACGACGAGCTGGCCATGCACGTACGGGCGGCCCGCCGCAACGGGCTCACGCCGGAGGAGATCGGCGCGGTGCTCCTCCAGAGCGCCGTGTACTGCGGGGTCCCGGCAGCGAACTCGGCGTTCGCGGTGGCCCAGCGAGTCCTGGCCGAGGAGTCCGACGCCGAGGAGTCCGGCGAGGACTGACCCGGCGAGGCCGGCACCGTCGGCGGCCCGCCGGCCGCCGGCGACATACCTGACCCCGTGTCCGCGGCGTGGGCCGCCGGGTGGGTCCTACGGTGTGGACCGGGCCGGGCCGTGGTCCGATGCCAGCAGTCGTGCGGCCTGGTCCGCCAGGCCGTCCGCGCCGCATGAGCGCGCCAGGGCCAGGCCCCGGCCCAGTTCGGAGGCCGAGCCCGAGACGATGCCGAACTCGACGCGGGCGACGGCGTGTTCGTACTGGCAGGGGGAGGCCTCCAGGTAGGTGACGGCCTGGGCGGCCAGCCCGACCGCGCGCCGGCCGGTCTCCAGGGCCGCGGCGCAGCGCAGGGCCTCTCCTATGGCGGTGTCGGTGCCGAACCGCTCGGCGTGGCGGCGGAGGCCGACGACGAGCCGGCCGGCCCGCTCGGGGTGCTCGGTGACGAGCGCGCGGGCCAGGTCGGCGGCCCAGGGCACCGTCACCGGGTTCTGGTGGCCACGGGCGGCCGCCGCCTTCTCGGCCGCCTCCAGTTCCTTGATGCCGTCCTCGGTGCGGCCCAGGGCCAGCAGCAGCCGGCCGCGCACGCTGTGCGGGTCGGGCAGCACGATGGTCGACGGGTAGGGCGGGGCGAAGGCGTGCTGCTCGGCGACCTCCCAGGCCCGCTCGACATGGCCGCGGGCGAGCAGGGTGTCGACGAGGTTGCAGGTCGCCGTCCAGTAGAGGGGCAGCCCGCGGCCGACCCGCTCGGCCAGGCGCAGCGACGCGCGCAGGGACTCCTCCGCCTCCCGCAGCCGGCCGCGCCTGCGGTGCCCGAGGCCGACGTAGGCGTGGGCGAGGGCGAGGTGGCCCCCGCTCCAGCCGGCGGTCTCGTAGGCGCGCAGACCCTCGGAGTAGAGGGTCTCGGCCCGGTCGAGGCGGTCGCAGTAGGCGTAGGCGCTGGCGAGCATCAGCAGCAGTTCGATGCCCCACTCGGTGTCGGTCCAGCCGAGTCCGGGTGCGAGGCTGCCGTTGACGAGGGCCCGGTCGCACAGCTCGACGACCTCCTCGGCGCTCTCACCGCGGGTCATGGCGTCGAAGCCGCGCAGGATCAGCAGGGCACGTTCGGAGTTGTCGCGTCCGGTGCAGCCGGCGGCGAGGTGGGCGAGCCGCTCGGAGCGACGCGGGGAGCCGGTCCCGCCGGTGTTCAGGCCTTCCCACATGTACCGCACGGCCTGCAACCGCATCCGGGTGGGCCCCGCCTCGTGGCGGGCGGCCTCCGCCGCGACCGTGCGGACGGCCTCCGCCGGCTGGTCGTTGTGGAGCAGGGCCTGGGACAGCCGCCACACGGCGTCCACCCGGATGGCGCCGTCCAGACCCGGTATGGCGAGCGCCCGCTGGAGGTGCTCGATGGTGGTGGCGGGCGCGGTCAGCAGCGTGGCGCAGCCCAGTTCGTAGAGCACGCGCGCGTGCGTCCTGGGTGTCGGCGGCTCCAGCAGGGCCCGCTCCAGGCAGCGGCGGGCCGCGTCGGACGCGCCGACGGCGAGGTGTTCGCGGGCCGCCTGACGCAGCTGCTCGACGAGTTCCTCGTCGTCGTCCGGGTGGACCTGGAGCAGGTGCCGGGAGGCCGCGGCGGCGCCGAACCCGGAGTCGGCGACGACCCGGGCGGCGATGCCGTGCAGGGCGGTGCGCAGGGCGTCCGGGATGGAGTTGTAGACGTCGGTGGCTATCAGCGGGTGCACGAACTCCAGCTCCCCGCCGCCGCCCCGGGTCGCCGGGTCCGGCTCGGTGAGGATGCGGGCGCGGCACAGCAGTGCAGCGCAGCGCGCGGCGTCGTCCCGGTTCATGGTGGCCAGCCGGGTGACCAGGTCCACGGTGATGCCGGCGCCCAGGACGGCGGCGGCCCAGGCGAACCGGGTGGCGTCGATGCCGAGTTCCTCCAGGCGGGTGATGAGGCCGCCGCCGCGGGCCGAGCGGTTGAGGGCGCGCAGCTCGGCGGCCCGGGCCTCGACCGGTTCCAGCTCGCTGTCGCGCACCTTGGCGAGCAGTTCGACGGTCTCGTAGGGGTTGCCGCCGGTGACCGCCCACACCTCGCGGCAGAACGGGGCGTCGGCGTGCGGGCCGAGGGCGGTGCGGGTGAGTCCGGCGGTCGCCTCGGGGGTCAGGGCGCTCAGGGTGTGCACGCCCGCCGCGGCGACGGCGGCGTCCAGGCACCGGGCGCCCTCGCCGCCGGTCCCGCCGGGCCGGCGGGCCACCACGAGCAGCACGGGCAGGTCGTCGAGGCGCTCGGCGAACGCGGCGAGCCAGCGCAGGGTCTCCACGTCGGCCCAGTGGGCGTCGTCGATCAGCAGCACCAGCGGCCACTCGCGTTCGGCCAGCCGGCGCACGGCGGCGACCAGTCCGTCGCACACGCCCTGCGGGTCGGCCTGCCCGTCCCGGGGTTCCGCGATGCCGAGGGCGGGGCCGGCGATGTGGTACCAGTCGCCGAGGTACTCGCGGGCCTCCTCGGGCATCAGCGACAACAGCACGGGCTGGAGCAACTGCCGCACCACGTTGAAGGGGACGGAGCGCAGGGTCTCGCCGCCGCGCGCCGACCACACCGCGCAGCCGCGTGCCCGGGCGATGCGGTAACTCTCGGTCAGCAGGGCGGTCTTCCCCAGACCGGCCTCGCCCTCCAGGACCAGCAGTCCTCCCGAGGACGCGCGGTCGGCGCACAGGACGTCGAGCGCGCGTACGACGGCGGTGAGTTCCTCGTCACGCTCCCACAGCGAGGCCGAGGCGGCCGTACCCGGCCGTCCCTCCGTCATCCCGCTACCTCCCCAAGTCACCCGGCAGCCTGCAGACTTCGAGCGTAGTACCCGAGCGGCCGGCGCGGCGGCCCGTCCCGCTCCTGTTGCCTTGACGGGTGACCTGCGGTAAAGGGGGCGCGGGGAGCGTGACCGGGGTCCTCTCATCGGGCTTTCACCGACGCCTCATACGGTAGGGACATGACGCAGGTGACTCCTCCCGGGTGGTACCCCGACCCCGGGCAGACAAGTGACGGCCCCGCCACCGAGCGCTGGTGGGACGGTAGGGCATGGACGGACCAGACCCGTCCCGTCGGGTCGGCCGCCGCGTGGGGTCCCCCGGCACAGCAGGCGACCCCCGGGCCGTACCAGGACCACCCGGGACATCCGGGGTATCCCAGGTATCCGGGCTATCCGGCGCACCCCGGATATCCGGGCCGGCCGCCCGGCACCGCGCGCCGCGGCCTGCGCACCGGCATCGCCGTCGCGGTGGCGGCCGCGGTGCTGGCGAGCATCGGCGTCGGCGTGTACGCGCTGGCCCACGACACCGGCGGCAAGGACGGCCGTGCCGGATCCCGGCAGGGGCCGGACGGCCGGGGCGGCAGCGGCGAGGACGGCGGCCCCTTCGGCGGCCCGGGCGGCTCCGGCGGGTCGGGGGACTCCGGCGGGTCGGGGGACTCCGGCGGCTCGGGCGACTCCGGCGGGTCGGGCGGCGGGCCGTCCGAGGCACCGAAGATCAAGAGCGGCTCGGTGACCGACGCGGTCAGCGGCATCAGCCTGCCCATACCCGACGGCTGGTACGGCCAGGAACTGGGGGTGGGCGCCCAGGTCACGTCGAACGACGCCTACAAGTGCCCCGGCGACACCTCCAAGAGCTGTACCAAGGGCGGTGCCTTCTCGGCGCCCGCGCTCGCGCTGGGCACCCGCGGGAGCACGCCCGAGGAGGTCGCCAAGGCCGACATAGCGGCGAACGCCGAGGACTCCTACGGGGGCGGGGCCTACGGCGGGATCACCTCCCACCAGGTGCTGGCCTCCAAGGCGGTGACGGTGGCCGGGCAGAAGGGCTACCTGGTCCGCTGGAAGGCCGTCACCAGCAAGGGCGCCGACGGGTACGTGGAGTCGCTGGCCTTCCCCTCGCCCGCCGACTCCCGGCAGTTGGTCGTCGTCCGCTTCGGCCTCGACGTCGGGGAGCCGCAGTCCGTGATCGACGACATCACCCGGGGCATCGAGGTGTCCTCGGGCGGCGGCAGCGGCCAGAACGTCTGAGCCGGCGTCCGCACCGCGCCCCGACGTACGGCGGCCGGGCGGGGCACCTCTCCGCTCCAGAGGTACCCCGCCCGGCCGGGGGTGCGCGCCGCCCCCGTCCCCACGGTGCGGCGCGAGCAGGTCACCGCCCGGTCATCCCGGGGACGGCGGCCTGGGTCGTGAACCGAGGCCCAGTGCCGGCAGCACCGCGGCCTCCAGGAACCGGACCAGGTAGTCCGGGTCGGCGTACGCCCCCTCCAGCACGGGCCGGATCCGCAGGACGCCGAACAGCTGCGCCGGCACGAACTCCAGCGCGGGGTGGTCCGCGCGGACCTCGCCCCGCTCCACCCCGCGCCGCAGGATCTCCCGCAGCGCGGCGATCTCCGGCTCGACCAGCGTCTCGCGCAGCGCCCGCTTCAGCTCGGGGTCCAGCATGATCGCGTGCCCGAGCGCCTGGAGGAGGCGGGTGTCCCGGCCCGACCACTCGCCCGCGACCCGTACGACCTCCCGCAGGTCCTGGGTGAGCGAGCCGGTGTCGATGCCGGCGAAGCGGCAGCGGCCACTGGAGCGCAGGGCCGCCGCCACGAACTGCGGCTTGGTCCGCCACTGCCGGTAGAGCGTCGACTTGCTGCACCGGGTGCTGGCGGCGACGCCCTCCATGGTGACGGCGTCGTAGCCGTGCTCGCGGATCTGCTCGAGCACGGCGTCGAAGAACTCCTGCTCACGCTCCGGCGTGAGCTTGGAGCGGCGCGGGGCGACAACCGTCTCCGGCTCGTCCGCGGCCTGCGATGCCATCGCTGCGCTCCTCACTCGTGTCCCGGGAGCTCGAGCCCGGGATCAGGACCCGCTCTCCCGTGTCGGCGAACGTCCATCGATACGTCAGTGTACCGGTACGCCCGCGTATCGGTACACTGACGTATCGGTACGCTTGCGTATCGATGTACCATACAACGACACGGGGCGGACAGCACCACCCACGCACGACCGTCACGAGAGGGCCTGGCATGACAACCCGAAGCGAGGCCGCCGAAGCGGAGCACGGCGGACCGGCGCGGCGCCCGCTCGTCCGTGCGTCCCGGCCGGCCGGGGGGAACACCCCGGCGGGAGCGGGCCGGTGAGCGCCGCCCTGACGGCCGTGGTCCTGTCGCTGTTCTCGGCCGTCGCCTACGCGACGGCCGCGGTCGCCCAGGAGCGGCTCGCCGCGCGCACCCCTGGCACGGGCGTGCGCGGACTGTTTCGCGCGGGCGCCTGGTGGTGGGCCGTCGCACTGAACGGATCGGCGGCCCTGCTGCACGTGGCGGCCCTGAAGTACGGCCCGCTCACCGTGGTCCAGCCGCTCGGCGCGCTGACACTCGTGGCCGCCGTGCCGCTGGGGGCGCGGATGGCCGGGCGACGGGTCGCGCCGGCCGAGTGGCGGGGCACCGCGTGCACACTGCTCGGCCTCGCCGCCCTGCTCCTCGCGGCCTCCGGGCCTGCCCCACAACGCGTACTGAGCCCCGTCGAAGCACTGTCGGTCGCGGGCGCCACGGCCGTCCTGATCGGCACACTGTCACGGCCCGGAGCGCGGCCGGGCCTGCGGCACGCGACCGCGTCGGGGGTCGCCTCGGGCGTGGCCTCCGCGCTCACCCAGACGGTGACGGTGGCCGCCACGGACCACTCCGGCCCGCTGCTGAGCGCCCGCGTGATCATGGTGGCGCTGCTCGTCGCGGCCTTCGCGACCGGTGGCCTGCTGCTGTCGCAGACCGCCTACCGGGAGGGGCTGGGCGCCCCGCTCGCGGTGCTGACGCTGACCAACCCGGCGGCGGCCGCGCTGATCGGGCTCACCCTGCTCGGCCAGGGACTGCGGGGTGGCGCGACGGGCGTGCTGCTGGCGTCGGCGGGCGCGGCCCTCGCCTCCTGGGGGGTTGTGGTGCTCGCGCGGGCAACCCCCCAGGAGGCGGGGCCCGCGGACGCGCACCCCGGACAGGGCCCGGAGCACTCCGGACAGGGCGGCGGCCCGGCGCATCCCGTGGCCGCCCTGCTCGCCCTGGAGCCGGAACCGCCCTCCCGGGAACCGGCGCCGCCGTCCCGGCCGCTGGGGCCGGGACACCTCACCCCGCTGTGACCGCCGGTCAGTTCCAGCCGCGCGAGTCCTGCTTGAGCGCCGTGTCGACGGTCAGCGCGGTGGCGACCACCAGGCTCAGCAGCGGCTCGGGCAGCTGGTAGTGGATCTGGAGGACGTAGTTGTCGGCGGTCGTGAACATCGTCTTGGCCAGACCCTCCCAGGTCTTGGTGATCCGGGCGACCTCGTTGTCGGCGTGGTCGACGATGGCGAAGTTCCAGGCGCGCCAGTTCTCCGCCTTGATCGCGCCGACCTGCTGACCGTTCGCGTTCATCGCGAAGTTGATCTTGCCGAAGACGTTCTGCTGGACGATCTCGCCGACCTCGGAGCCGTCCGGACGGGACACCACCACCCGCGACTTGAGGACCTTCGCCGGCCGGGTGAGCACCAACTGGGGTGTGCCGTAGGCGTCGCGGATCTCCAGCCTGTGCGTCATGAACTGGTCGAGGCTGGAGACGAACCGCACCGCCTTCTTCAGCGCGCTCTGCCCGACCTCGGTGACCGCGCCGATCCGGTTGCCGTGCTGGTCGAAGACCTCGTACTCGTTGGTCAGCTCGATCAGTTTGGCCTTCTGGTTCACCACGAGCACCGGCTCACTGAACAGCGAACCGCCGCCCTGCACCCCCGGAGCGACGCCGGCCTGGTGCTGGACCTGGCGCTGCACGCGCGGGTCGGGGGCGGCCGGCTGCGGCGGCACCTGCTGCGCGACGTGGGCCTGCGGGTCGGCGTGGGTGTGCTCCGTCCACTGGGAACCGTCCCAGTAACGCAGCGTCTGGGCCGCTCCGTGCGGATCCGGGTACCAACCTGCCGGTGTGTTCGAGTACGTACTCACCGGCGCACACTACCGCCGGGCGGGCGGGACCCGTCCTCGTGAGTGACGTACGTCACACATGAGACCTCGGTTCTCCGGGCAACCCTTCACAGCTTTCGGCGATCTCCTTTGCGCATACATTGGCCACTCCTTTCGAGGTTCGCATGAAGATTCGCCGTTCCCTGGCTCTCGCAGCAGCCACGGCAGCCATCACACCCGCTGTGCTTCTTGCGGCCCCCGCCGCCTTCGCCACGGAGTCTCCGGCCACGACGGCTGCCGAGGCGGCCGACACCGAGGCCCCCTCGAACACCGAGGACCAGCCGAACGCTGACGACCAGCCGAACGCTGACGCCCCGTCGAACGGCGACGACCAGACCGAGGAGAAGGGGAACCCTTCGAAGGACGCCGACGACACCACCACCCCCGCCACCGACGAGCAGTCGGACGACACCGGCGAGAAGTCCGACAACCCCGAGAACGGGTCCGGCTCGAAGGACGACGAGGGCACCACGCCCACCGACGACGAGTCGGCCACCCCCACCCCCACCCCCACCCCCAGCGCCTCGCCCTCCGAGACGCCGGGCCCGCAGGTGTGCAACGACACCGACGACTACAAGCAGGACAAGAACCTGCACACCAGCCTGTCCGGCCTGCCCTCGAAGATCGTCGCGGGCAGCGGCTTCCACAACTTCAAGCTGAACGTCAACAACTCCGGCGACAACGCCTACCAGCGTGTCGACCTCGGGGTGTTCGCCGCTCAGGTCGACGAGAAGACGTACGAAGTCACCTCGGGCTACCTCACGCTCCAGTTCAAGGACCCGGCCACCGGCACGTGGCAGAACATCTCCCTGGACGAGAACGACGAGGGCGCCGGCTACCTCGGCTACACGGACGTGCGGGCCAAGGAGTCCTTCTCCATCGACCTGCGGCTGAGCATCGACAGCAAGGCCCCGGCCGGCCTGGGCTTCGCCATCTCCATCGGCATGTACGCCGACGACAAGGGCAACTGCGTCTACTCCAGCGACGACGACTTCTACCAGTTCGACGTCCTCGCCGCCGGCTCCAAGCAGGCCAACCCGGGCGACGCCAAGCCGCAGGGCGGCAGGAAGTCGCTGCCGGTCAAGCCGGCCGGCGACAACGAGATCGTCCCGCAGGGCCACCTCGCCGAGACCGGCTCCAGCTCGGCGCTGCCGGCGATCGCCCTGGCGGGCGGCGCCGCGGTCGCCGTCGGCGCGGGCGCCGTGTTCGTGGTGCGCCGTCGCAAGGCCGGCAGCGGCGTCGCCTCTGCCTGATGTGCGCCCCTGACGCACTGAAGCACGAGGGCCGCACCCGCAGAAGCGGGTGCGGCCCTTCGCCGTCGGCGGCCGGGCGGGCAGGGCTCCGCACCGGCGCGCCCGGCCTATCCGTAGGACAGGTTGGAGCACAGGTCGTCGTCGGCCGAGCGGGCTTCCGCCGCCACCGACGTGGGCATGGAGGTCGGCTCGGCCGAGGCCCCGTCCGCGGTGGCCGTGAAGTCCTCGCCCAGGACCACGTTGATGCCCGGTCCGGTCAGGGCCTGGAGCTCGGCACCGGGGAAGAGCTTGGCGACCGTCTCGGCCTCGGCCTGCTGGCCGGGTCCGTACTGGATCAGGGTGGCGGCGTGGTTCTGGCTGCCCGCGTTCCCGGTGTCGGTGACGGTGAAGCCGCTGCCGGTGAGCACCGAGGCGCCGCGGGTGGCGAGGCCGGGGGTGGTGGTGCCGTTGTAGACACTCACGTCGATGCCCTTGCCCAGGTCGCTGCGGCCGGTGTCCGGGGACGCGGAGGCACCCGCCTTGCCCTTGTCGCCGCCGGCGTCCTTGCCGTCGATGGTGCGGTCGGCCCTGAGCGCGGCCCACAGCTCCGAGGCGTCCGGCTCCACGACGGCGACCCGCGCTCCCTGGTAGCGCCACGGGACCGTGACGAACTTGGTGTTGTGCAGGTCTATGTTCTTCAGCGACATCGCGAACGACAGCAGTTTGTCGGCCGAGCCCAGACCGGGGTCCACGGTGAGCGACTTGGTCGCGGCGTCGGCGAGGGGAAGCAGCTTGGTCGGGGTGAACCCGTCGGCCTTGACCTTCTTGATGAGGCTGGCGACGAACGCCTGCTGGCGCTTGATCCGCCCTATGTCGGAGCCGTCGCCGATGCCGTGCCGGATGCGGACCCAGTCCAGCGCCTGCTGTCCGGCGACGCTCCGCTCGCCCTTGGTGAACAGCAGTGAACCGCGGGTCGCCCGGTTGGGGTTGAGGTCCTTCTGGTAGATGTCCTGCGGCACGCACACCGGCACCCCGCCCACCACGTCGGTGAGCGCGGCGAATCCCTTGAAGTCGACGACGACGGTGTGGTCCACGCGCAGCCCGGTGAGGTGCTCGACGGTGTTCTGGCTACAGGCCGGGTTGCCCGCGGCGGTGCTGCCGACCGAGTACGCGGCGTTGAACATCGTGTTCGGCTGCTCCTCGGTCCAGCTGCCGTTGGGAAGCTTGCAGGGCGGGATGGTGACCAGGGTGTCCCGGGGGATGGACACCGCGAGGGCGTGCCGGTGGTCGGCGTAGACGTGCAGCAGGAACGCGGTGTCGGAGCGGCCTATGTCGTCCTTGCTGCCGCCGCCGAGGGCGTCGTTGCCGCCGACGCGCGCGTCGGAGCCGATGACCAGGACGTTCTCCCCCTTGGACGAGCCCGCCTCGGGCCGGTCGCCGGACAGGCCGTCGGCGGCGAAGGTGTTGATGTTGCCGTTGAGCCGCAGATAGAGCCAGCCCAGACCGGCGGTGCCGAGCACCAGCAGGGACAGCGCCACCACCAGGACCGTCCGCCCGCGGGTGCGTTTGCCGCGGCCGCCGGAGGCGCGGCGGCGGGAACCGCCCCGGCGCTGGGGCGGGACACCCCTGCTCCGGCGGCGTGGCGGAGCCGTCTTGTCGCTGGTCGTCATGCGCGCACCCTCATCCGTCGTACTCATACGGAGGGGACGACTCTCCCCACCCAATGGTTGTACAGTTGCGCAATGTAGCAACAGTTGATGAGAGCGCTCCGCGACGGGGTGCACGACCGACCGCACCCCGAACCGTCGCGACGGGTCAGGGACTGGCCACGTCGAAGCCGTAGCGCAGCGGCTCGCCCTTCACGCGCGCGTCACGACGGTAGACGTACACCGCATCCACACGCACGCCGTCCCGCGGCGCCTCCACCCCGCAGGGGAACGACACCTGAAGCACCCACGGCCGCCCGGCGACCTCGACCCGCATCCCGTCCGCCGGCCCACCCTCGAGGACCGCGGCCTCCTGCCCCACCACACCACCGGATTCCATGGAGACAGTTTACGGGTTGCGCAATTGTTGACCCGAGGCGATCTCCCGCCCGTCGGACTCGAGGTCCGGGAAGCCTCCGGACGCGCACCCTCACCGTCACCGAGCTTGCCCGGCTGGCGAATTGGGGTCCTGACCGGGGAAGATGGGCGGCGTGAGCCATCCTGCCGACCTCGTCACGGTCCTCGACCGGGGCGAGGAACCCTCCCCCCTCCCCACACCGCCGACCGCACGGACGGGCCGAGAGACGACGGAGACGACGGAGGGGACGGACGGGCCACGGGCCGTGCGCCTCGAACAGCGCCGGCCCCGGAACCCGTTGTGGCGCGGTCGCGCGCCGCGGGCCTGAGGGGACGGCGGACGACCACGATGACCGCTCGTTCCGCGCGGCCGGGACCGCGCGCCCCTGCACGCGTGCCGCGAAACGGCGACTCGCCGCCGGCACCGGAGCGCCGCGCCCGGGGAGACCGCTCCCGCCGCTCTACGGTTGCGCATATGCGCAATTCACAGAGTGTCCGCGCGGAGAAGCGCGCGCCGCGCCCTCCGGGCGCCAAGGCGGCGCCCGAACGCCGGCAGACCCCGCGGGTCCCGGAACCGGTGGGCCGACCGCGCGACGGGCGTACGGGGTGGGTGTCCGCTCCCGCCGCGCTCGCGCACCGCGCCCGCACGCGGCTGAGGCGGGCCTGGGACCGGCCACTGACCGGCTATTACCTGGTGGCGGGCAGCGCGGCGCTGATCGCCGGCCTGGGCCTGGTGATGGTGTTCTCCTCCTCGCAGATCCAGGCGCTGCGCTCCGGCCTTCCGGCCACCTACTTTCTGCGCAGGCAGATCATGTTCGCGGTGATCGGCGCGGCGCTGGCGCTGCCGGCCGCCCGGATGCCGATGAAGGCCCACCGGTGGCTGGCCTACCCCCTGCTGGCCGGGTCCGTGCTCCTGATGGCGCTGGTCCAGGTGCCGGGGCTGGGGCGGACCGTCAACGGCAACACCAACTGGCTCGACCTGGGCGGGCCGTTCGTGCTCCAGCCCAGCGAGTTCGCCAAGGTCGCGTTCGTCGTGTGGGGCGCGGACCTGCTGGCCCGCAAGCAGCAGCACAAGCTGCTGGGCCAGTGGAAGCACCTGCTCGTGCCGCTGGTGCCCGGCGCCCTGCTGCTGCTGGGGCTGATGATGCTCGGCGGGGACATGGGGACCGCGGTCATCCTGTGCGCCGTGCTGTTCGGCCTGCTGTGGCTGACCGGTGCGCCACTGCGGCTCTTCGTGGCCGCCCTGACGGGCACGGCCCTCCTGGCCACCGTGCTGATCATGACAGCCCCGCACCGGGTGTCGCGGTTCGCCTGCCTCGGCGCGACCGACCCGGGCCCGAACGACCAGTGCTGGCAGGTGGTGCACGGTCTGTACGCGCTGTCGACGGGCGGCCTGTTCGGCAACGGCATCGGCGCCAGCGTGGAGAAGTGGGGCCAGCTGCCGGAACCGCACACCGACTTCATCTTCGCCGTCACCGGGGAGGAACTGGGCCTGTTCGGCACCCTGTCCGTACTGGCCCTGTTCGCCGCGCTGTTCGCGGGCGGCCTGCGCATCGCCACCCGCCGCAGCGACCCGTTCGTGCGCCTGGCGGCCGGCTCCGTCGTCACCTGGCTCGCGGTGCAGGCCTTCATCAACCTCGGCGGCGTCCTGGGGCTCGTGCCCATCGCGGGCGTACCCCTGCCGCTGTTCTCCTACGGCGGCAGCTCGCTGATCGCCACCCTGTACGCGGTGGGGCTCCTGCTCGCCGCGGCCCGCAGCGAACCCGCGGTCCGCAAGGCGCTGGAGGGCCGCGGACGCCGGGTGCGCTCGGCCCTGCTGCCGCGCCGCGCCGGGCGCCGCCGCTGAGGCGCCCGGGGTCTGATGCCAGGCCCTGGGTCAGGCGGACAGCGGGCGTTGCAGCCGGATGCCCTGGAGGATGCCCACGGCGACCCAGCCGGCGAACATCGACGAGCCGCCGTAGCTGACGAACGGCAGCGGCAGCCCGGTGACCGGCATGATGCCGAGGTTCATGCCGATGTTCTCGAAGGCCTGGAAGGCCAGCCAGGCCGCGATGCCCGTCGCGACCACCGTTCCGTACAGGTCGGGGCAGGCGCGGGCGATGCGCAGCGCGCGCCACAGCACCACGCCGAGCAGGGCGATCAGCGCCCCGGCGCCCAGGAAGCCCAACTCCTCCCCCGCCACACTGAAGACGAAGTCGGTCTGCTGCTCGGGCACGAACTGCCCGGTGGTCTGCGCTCCGTGGAACAGCCCCTGGCCCAGCAGACCGCCGGCGCCGATGGCGATCCGGGCCTGGCTGGTGTTGTAGCCGACCCCGGACGGGTCGAGGGCGGGATCGGCGAACGCGGCGAACCGGTTGATCTGGTACTGGTCCAGCAGATGCAGCTGCCACACCGCCACGGCCCCCAGGGCTCCGGCCGCGAGCAGGCCGGTGACCCAGCGCGCGGAGGCACCGGAGGCGAGCAGCACCCCGAGCACGATCACGCCGATGCCCATGAACTGCCCGAGGTCCGGCGTGAGGAGGACCAGCAGGGCGGGCACGCCGGCCACCGCCAGGGACTCCAGGACGCTGCGGTTGTCCGGGCTCGGCCGGTCGCCCGTGTCCACCTTGGTGGCCAGCAGCACGGCCATGGCCAGCACGATGGCGACCTTGACGAACTCCGCGGGCTGGATGGACATCCCGCCGATCATGATCCAGCGCCGCGACCCGTTGACCGTCGCGCCCAGCGGCGTCAGTACGGCGAGTACCAGCAGGAGCGTGACGCCGTACAGGACGGGGACGAGGTCCCGCAGCCGGCGCGGGCCCAGCCACATGGTGCCCACGGCCAGGGCGACCCCGATGGCGATGTTGATCAGATGGCGCGTCAGGAAGGCGTACGGGTCGCCCTCGGTCAGCTGGGTGCGG
This sequence comes from Streptomyces sp. NPDC052043, assembly GCF_044548235.1. Taxonomy (NCBI): domain Bacteria; kingdom Bacillati; phylum Actinomycetota; class Actinomycetes; order Kitasatosporales; family Streptomycetaceae; genus Streptomyces; species Streptomyces sp. NPDC052043. The sequence goes on along the minus strand of NZ_JBIUBT010000007.1, from coordinate 382,457 downwards.
CCGCGGGTCGCGGAGTACACCAGCAGCGCGCCCAGCACCGACAGGGCCAGCGCGGCGCCCAGCAGCGGCCAGTCCAGCCGCCGCAGCAGCGAGCCGAAGGCCGTCCGCGGCCCCGGCCCCGCGCGCCGGCCCGTCGTCCGGGTGATCCCCGGCCCCATGAGCCCGCTCCCGACGTCCATCGCGGCTCTCCTTCGCTCTGGTTCACGCCGGTTCGCTCCGGTTGGCTCGGACCGCGCCCCGGCAGGCCGTCCCGGCTCCCGCACGGCACGGACGCCATCATCTCCCACTTGCGCAATTCGTTAAGTGAAGCACGCCGAGGAACGGTGGGGTTCAACGACCCCCTTACGCCCCCCTCCCCTGGTCACGCCCGCTCGGCAGGCTCTACGCTGGCCCCTCGTGAAGGACTCCGTGACCACCGACGAAGGCTCCTCGCGGAATCGTCTTCGCACCCTCTCGTACCACCGAGTGCCCGCCGTGGCCGGTTATCTGTGCCTGCTCGTGGGTGTGCTCGACATCGCGGGGGCGATCTTCCCCCGTGTGCGGCACGGGCGGGTGCAGACGCTGGCCGTGGCCCTGCCCGGCGCCGTGTCGACCCTGGCGACCGCCGCCTCGCTGATCGTGGGCGTGCTGATGGTGATGCTGGCGCACGCGCTGCGCCGCCGCAAACGGCGTGCCTGGCGGGGGGTGATGATCCTGCTGCCCACGGGCGCGGCACTGCAACTGCTGCACTGGCACCAGCATGTGCCCGGCGCCGTCACCGTGCTGCTGTTCGTCCTGCTGCTCGTCGCCCGCCGGGAGTTCTACGCGCTGTCCGACCCGCGCACCCGGTGGCGGGCGGTGTGGAACTTCCTCCTGTTGAGCGCCTTCAGCTTCGGCGCCGGACTGCTGATCGTCGGCGCGCACCGCCGCAAGGTCGCCGCGGCCCCGCTGTCCGACCGGATCCAGCACGTCGCCTACGGCCTGGTCGGCATCGAGGGACCGGTGCACTACGCCAGCGACCGCACCGGCGACCTCGTGTACTACTCGCTCGCCGGGCTCGGCCTGCTGACCGCGGCCACCACCCTCTACCTCGCGCTGCGCCCCTCCACACCCGTACCCGTCCTCGGCGACGACGAGGAACGGCGGCTGCGCGCCCTGCTGGACCGGCACGGTGAGCGGGACTCGCTCGGCTACTTCGCGCTGCGCCGCGACAAGAACGTGCTCTTCTCCCCCACCGGGAAGGCGGCGATCGCCTACCGGGTGGTGTCCGGCGTGATGCTCGCCGGCGGCGACCCGATCGGCGACGTGGAGGCCTGGCCGGGCGCCATCAAGGAGTTCATGGACACCGCCGCCCGACACGCCTGGGTCCCCGCGGTGATGGGGTGCAGCGAGACCGGCGGCGAGGTGTGGACCCGCGAAGCCGGCCTGAACGCGCTGGAGATCGGCGACGAGGCCGTCGTCGACACCGACGCCTTCACCCTGTCCGGGCGGCCGATGCGCAACGTCCGGCAGATGGTCAACCGCATCGAACGCGGCGGCTACACCTGCCGCGTCCGCCGTGTGCGCGATCTGTCCGCGCAGGAGACCGAGCAGATCCGGGCGGCGGCGGCCGCCTGGCGCGGCACCGCGGTGGAGCGCGGGTTCTCCATGGCCCTCGGCCGCTTCGGCGCGCCCGGCGACGGCGACTGCGTGGTCGTCACCGCGCACAAGGAGCCGGAAAGCGGCGCCCCCGCGCCCGGTGGGGACATCCGCGCCGTCCTGCACTTCGTGCCCTGGGGCTCGGACGGGATCTCCCTGGATCTGATGCGCCGCGACCGCACGGCCGACCCCGGCCTGAACGAACTCCTCATCGTCAAGGCCCTCCAGCAGGCCCCCGGCCTGGGCGTCAGCCGGGTCTCGCTGAACTTCGCGATGTTCCGCGCCGCGCTCGCCCGCGGTGAACGCCTGGGCGCCGGACCGGCCCTGCGCGCCTGGCGCGGCCTGCTGCTGTTCCTCTCCCGCTGGTTCCAGATCGAGTCGCTGTACAAGTTCAACGCCAAGTTCCAGCCCCGGTGGGAACCGAGGTTCCTGGTCTATCCCGCGGGTCGGGACCTGCTCCGCATCAGCCTGGCCGCGCTCCAGGCCGAGGCGTTCCTCGATCTGTCCTGGCCCGTCCCGTGGCGGCGAAAGCCCCGGCTGCCGGAGCCCGCGCCCGCCAGGTCGGAGCCCGCCGCGCTGGAGCCGCCCGGCGGACCGCCGGTACCATAGTTGCATGGATACGCAAGGACAGGTGTGGGACGCCGATGCGGCGGACCGGGCGGTGGCGGTGCTCAAGGCGGTGGCGGACCCCTCCCGCTACCGGCTGCTGTGGGCACTCAGCCACGGTGAGCAGCCGGTGAGCGAGCTGGCCCGGATACTGGGTGCCCACGTGGCCGCGACCTCCCAGCACCTGGCCAAGCTGCGGGCGGCCGGTCTGGTCACCACGCGCCGGGACGGCACGCGCATCTACTACCGGGCCGCCGAGGTGCGACCCCTGCTGGAGGCCGCGCACCTCGCGGGCACCGACGGCGGCGGCCCGGGCACCGGCGGCCCCGGCGGCGAGGACGGCGCGCTCGCACCACGGCGGGCCACCGCCGCCAACCCGTTGCGCTCGCGCCGCGCGGCCCTGGACGGCACCCCCTGACGCGGCGGCCCCGCGGGACTCAGCCGGCGTACGGGGCGCCCACGGGCGCGGCCGCGTCGCCGGTGTCGTCGAGGCGGTACTCCTCGGGTCCGGCGTCGTAGGCGTACAGCTCGGCGTAGCGGCCCCAGTCGGTGGCCGTCTCCAGCTGCTGCTCGACCTGCTCGCTGGTGTAGTGATGGGCCAGCAGATCACGGAAGAAGCCCGCCCGCGCGGTGCCGTCCGCCTTGCCCCGCACACTGCTGGTGATCACCTTGACCAGCGGCAGCTGGATCGCGGCCCCGGCGAAGATGGTCTTCGACTCCTGGACGTCGGCCCCGGCGAACGCGGTCCCGGTGTCGGTGAGCAGCAGGTCGTTGCCGCTGAACCCGGCGAAACCGAGCAGGTCCAGGGCGTCGACCTGGGGCATGATGTCGTCGACCTCGAGGCCGAGGTCGTCGGCGAGATCGGCGAGGTCGCAGCGCCCGCCCCGGTGCAGCACCAGCTCCGCCAGGCCCGACAGCCCGTCCACGCTCGCCTGCGGCAGCGGGGTGTTGGCCACCGTCCGCTTCTCCAGGTCGGCCTGCTCCTGGCGGCCGGGGGTACGGCTCTCCTTCTGCCGGCCGGTCATGGTGCGGTAGACCCGGTCGATCATGTCCTCGAAGGCGGCGGAGTTGCGGTCGCGGGGCCGGTCCAGACCGACCTCGAAGACCTCGCGGATGGTGCCGTAGGGACGGGAGCCGAGCACCACGATCCGGTCGGCCATCAGGACCGCCTCCTCGATGTTGTGGGTGACCAGCACGATGGCCCGGGTCGGGAACTGGCCCGACTCCCACAGCTCCATCAGCTCGCCGCGCAGGTTCTCCGCGGTGAGCACGTCCAGGGCGGAGAAGGGCTCGTCCATCATCAGCACGTCCGGCTCGACCACCAGCGCGCGGGCGAAGCCGACGCGCTGGCGCATGCCGCCCGACAGCTCCTTGGGGTAGGCGGACTCGAAGCCGTCCAGGCCGATCAGGTCGATGGCCAGGCGGGCGGCCTCGGCGCGCTCCACGGGGTGCACACCCTTGGCCTCCAGGCCGAGTTCGACGTTCTGCTGCACGGTCAGCCAGGGCAGCAGCGCGAACGTCTGGAACACCATCGCCGTACCGGGGTTGGCGCCGGTCAGCGGGGCGCCCTTGTAGCTGACGGTGCCCGAGCTGGCCGGGAGGAGTCCGGCCAGACAGCGCAGCAGCGTCGACTTGCCCGAGCCGGACTTGCCCAGCAGCGCGACGACCTCACCGGCGCGGATCTGAAGGTCGATGCCGGAGAGCACGGGCAGTTCGCCGTCGGCGCCCGCGTACGACTTCGTCAGGCCGACGGTTTCCAGCAGCAGCTCGCCGTCGGCCGGGCGGGCGTTCTTCGTGACCTCGAGGGTGTTCATCGCCATGGCATGTCCAAGCTGTGGGGTGCGGAGTACGAGCGGGCGCCCGGGGCGCGGACGGAGGGGGATCACAGGGAGTACCGGGACTCGGCCAGCCGGTACAGCCGGCGCCAGAGGAAGCGGTTGAGGCAGACGACGTAGGCGCTCATCACCACGACGCCGGCGATCAGCTGGGGATGGTTGCCCTCCTCCGTGGCGCGGGCGATGTAGGCGCCCAGGCCCGTGGCGGTGAGCGTGACGCCGCCGAAGGTGACGACCTCGGCGACGATGGAGGCGTTCCAGGCGCCGCCGGAGGCGGTGATGCCGCCGGTGACGTAGGAGGGGAAGATGCCGGGGATGATCAGCCGCCGCCAGCGCTGCCAGCCTCGCACCCCGAGGTCGTCCATGGCCTCACGCAGGTCCGTGGGTATGGCCATGGCACCGGCGATGGTGTTGAACAGGATGTACCACTGGGCGCCCAGCGCCATCAGGAAGATGCCGCCGATGTCGATGCTCAGGCCGGTCCGCAGGAAGAACCACACGGCCAGCGGGAAGAGGAAGTTCGCCGGGAAGGACGCCAGCACCTGCACCACGGGCTGGGCGATCCTCGTCAGCCGCGGCGAGAAACCGATCTTCACGCCGATCGGCACCCACACCACTGTGGCCACGGCGACCAGGACGGTGACGCGGGCCAGGGTGGCGAGCCCGAGCAGCAGTGGTTCGCCGAAGACGCCCAGGCCCGTGTGGTCGTACAGGTAGAGGCAGAGGTCGACCAGGCCCCAGACGATCAGTCCGCCCGCCACCAGGGCGAAGGCGACGTCCCCGGCGCGCCGCTTGCCCTGCTGCACCACGAGCGGCCGGTCGTCGGTGCCGAAGACGCGCCCGGCCCGGCTCAGCGCCCGGCCGGCCGGACGCAGCAGGCGGCCGGCCAGCCGGGGCCAGTCGGAGCGGCGCAGGAAGTCCAGGACGACCGACCGCTGCACCTCGCTGGCCTCGGACTGCTCGATCTTGAACTTCTCCGCCCAGGCGGTCAGCGGGCGCCAGAACAGGAAGTTCACCCCGATCACCATGATCGCCATGGTGAGGATGGCGCAGCCGACCTTGGCCAGGTCGCCGTCGGCGATCGCGGCCCCGGCGTAGGACCCGACGCCGGGCAGGGCGTAGTCGGTGTGACCGAGGGTGACCGCCTCGGAGGCGACGAGGAAGAACCAGCCGCCGCCGAAGCTCATCATGCCGTTCCAGACCAGGCCGATCATCCCGGCGGGCAGCTCCACCTTCCAGAAGCGCATCCAACGGGTGAAGCCGAACGACCGCGACAGCTCGTCCAGTTCGCGCGGCAGCGAGGTGAGGGAGTGGTAGAAGCCGAAGGTCATGTTCCACGCCTGGGAGGTGAAGATCGCGAAGATCGAGGCACACTCCAGGCCGAGCATCGAGCCCGGGAACAGCGCGACGAGCCCGGTCACCGCCACCGTCAGGAACGCCAGCACCGGCACGGACTGGAGGATGTCCAGCGCCGGGATCAGGACCCGTTCCAGACGGCGGCTCTTGGCGGCGGCGTAGGCGTAGACGAAGGTGAACACCGTGGACAGGGTCAGGGCGACGAACATGCGCAGCAGTGAGCGGGCGGCATCGTAGGGCAGCTGTTCGATGCCGGTGTCCACCTTCGCGGACTGGCTGGTGGAGAACGAGACCGTGATCCCTTTCCCCACGTGCAGAGTGACGTACAGCAGCACCAGAACCGCTGCGGCGACAACCAGGTCCACCCAGGTCATCCGGGTGAGACCGCCGGCGACCCGGGCGGGGAACGAGGCCCGCGAGCGCGAGGCGGGCGCACTCGTCCGGAACGACATCACAGGCACCTCCAACCGCGCTCCGCCCGGACTGCGGCACATGGATGCCCCGGTGCGAGCGCGCCGCGGTGGCGACGCTCGCCCAGGGCCAGGCATGACAGGGTACGGCGAGAAAGCGGCAAAAAGAGAAGAAGGGAAGAAGAGGGGAAGAAGGAGGGGGAAAGAGGAACGCAAGAAGAAACGAGAAGAACGAGAAAAAAGCGGACGACCGGGGCGGCGGTCAGAGATCGCCGGAGAGGCCGCGCGGACTGGGTGGGTCGATGTCCACGAGTGCCTCCGTTCAGCCATGCGGTTCCGTCGGGGGACACGGGCCTCGCGCACGGCGCGACAGGCGGGTGCCGACAGGTAGTGTGCCGCTTATTGCGTTGACACGCAAATAGAGCGGCCCCGGCGGTCTGGAGCGCCGAGGCCGGAGGGCGAGAACGCCGAGGCCGGAGGGCTGGAACGCCGAGGCCGAGGGCTGGAACGCCGAGGCCGGGGGGTCAGGCGTCGCGTCGCCGCAGCGACCACCAGCCGGCCAGCAACGCGGCCGCCGCCCACAGCGCGGTCACCGCGAGCCCCGTCCACGGACCGGGACCGCCGGCCACCTGCTGGTGCAGGACCTGTTGTCCGGCCCGGTCCGGCAGATAGCCGGCGGCACCCTCGGCGATGTCTCCGACCACGAAGGACACGATCAGGATGAACGGGATGAGCAGGCTGAGCACCGCGACGGCGCTGCGCAGCAGGAAGGTCAGTCCCGCGGCGAGCAGGGCCATCAGGGCGAGGTAGATCCCGGCGCCGACGCAGGCCCGCAGCGCTCCCGGCGCGTCGAGGCCGATGGCGTACTCCCCCAGGAACGCCTGGCCCACGAGGAACGTGGTGAATCCGGTCACGAGCCCCACGGCGAGGGCGGCGGCCCCCAGGACGGCCGTCTTGGCCGCGCAGAACAGGCCACGGCGCGGCACGACCGACAGGGAGATCCGCAGGGCACCGCCCGTGTACTCGGACGAGACGGCGGTGGCCCCGAAGGCGACGGCGGCGATCTGCGCGAAGTTGATCGCGTAGAAGGCGCCGAAGAGGGGATCCTCACCGTTGTCCGCCTCCGCCCGGCCGACGGTGGAGTAGACGAGCAGGGTGATGGCCAGGGTGGCGGCGAAGACCGCGACGAGCGAGCCGAAGCTCGCCCGCACCGACCTGATCTTGATCCACTCGGAGTGGAGAACGGCCGTGACGGACATGGTCACACCTCCTGCGGGGTGGTCGGGGACGCGGCGGCCCCGGTGGCCGCGGCGGTCTCGGTGGCCGCGGCGGCGAACTCGGCCTCGCCCGTGGTGAGGGCGAGATAGGCCTGCTCCAGGGAGGCCCGTTCGTCGGTGAGCTGGAGGACCGGGATGCCTTCGCGGGCGGCGACCGCTCCGATCTGCTCGGCTCTGGCGCCCTCGACCACCAGCGGGCCGCCGCCGTCGCCGTCCGCCACCGTGTATCCCTCGGCAAGGAGCGCGGCCCGCAGCCGGGCGGGGGCGCCGACGCGCACCCGGACGCGCGGCCGGCTGTGCTGGTCGATGAAGTCCTCCATGGGGGTGTCGGCGAGCAGCCGGCCCCGGCCGAGCACGACAAGGTGGTCGGCGAAGGCCGCGGTCTCGTTCATCAGGTGGCTGGAGACCAGGACCGTGCGGCCCTCCCGGGCCAGCCGGCGCAGCAGCTCGCGCATCCAGACGATCCCTTCCGGGTCGAGACCGTTGGCGGGTTCGTCCAGCATGAGGACGGGCGGGTCCCCGAGGAGCGCGGCGGCCACGCCGAGGCGCTGGCGCATGCCGAGGGAGAAGGTGCGGATGCGGCGGCGTGCCACGGTGGCCAGACCGGTGTCCTCGAGGACCTCCTCCACACGGCGGGCCGGGAGGCGGTTGCTGACGGCGAGGAAGCGCAGATGGTCGCGGGCGGTGCGGGAACCGTGGGCCGCCTGCGCGTCCAGCAGGGCGCCGACGGTGCGCAGGGGTTCACTCAGGGACGTGTAGGGGCGGCCGCCCACGGTGGCGGAGCCGGCGGTGGGGCGGTCGAGGCCGAGGACGAGCCGCATGGTGGTGGACTTGCCGGCACCGTTGGGGCCCAGGAACCCGGTGACCCGGCCCGGTTCGATGCTGCACGTCAGACGGTCGACGGCCCGGGTGTCGCGGTACTCCTTCGTGAGGTCCCGCAGTTGGATACTGTTCATGGCTACAGCGTGGCCGCGCGGGCGGGGGTTGGGCCTCCCCCACCGGAGGAGGCCGCCTCCCCCGTGCGGGGGAGACGGCGGTCCGGCCCGCTCTGCGAGGATGACGGCATGCCAGGCCCGCTGTCCCAGCTGTCTCCGCTGACCCAGGCGGTCACCTACACCCGTTGGCTCCACCTGCTGATGGGGGCGATCGTGCCGATCGTCTGCGCCATGGTCTATCCGGGCCTGGCCGACCCGTCGGCCGCCGACTGGGCACTGATCGCGGTGCTTCCGGTCCCTCTGGTACTGGCCGTTGCCCTGGTGCCCTCGATCCGCCGCGCGGAGGGGCTCCAGGCACGGCTGATGCTGTTCCCCGGGCCGCATGCCCGCGTGCGGAGCGATGAGGATCCGGGCGTCTCCGCCATGCCGTCCGCCTCGTGGAGCGACCGGGCCAGAACGGGTGCCTGGATGGTGCTGCGCATGGAGGCGGGACTCGCCCTCGCGCTGGTGTCGGGCCAGTTGATGGCGCTGTCGCTGTCGCTCGTCGGGGCGGCCACCGGGGATCCCGGCGTCGCCGACCCGTTCCTTCAGGTTCCCGGGACCGGCTGGGGGTACGCCCTCCTCGTACCGGTGCCCGTGCTGGTGCTGCTCGCGGTGGCCGCCGCGGCGGGCGCCCTCATGTCCCAGGCCGCCCGCCGTCTGCTGGGGCCGTCGGTCAGGGAGCGGCTGTCGGAACTGGAGGAGCGCACCGAGCGGCTGCTGGAACGCAACCGGATCGCGCGGGAGTTGCACGACTCCCTCGGCCACGCGCTGACGCTGGCCGTGGTCCAGGCGGGTGCCGCGCGGGCGGCCGCCGACCCGAAGTTCACCGACCGGGCGCTGGAGGCCATCGAGGAGACCGGCCGGGCCGCGCTGGAGGACCTGGAGCAGGTGCTGCTCATGCTCCGGGACACGGGACGGCCGGCCGGCCCACGCCCCGCTCTCGGCCAGGCGGACCGGCTGCTGGAATCCGCGCGGTCCTCGGGCGCCCGGGTCGACGCCGAGGTGACCGGACCGCTGGAGGACGTACCCGGACCGGTCTCCCGCGAGGGCTACCGGATCCTCCAGGAGGCGCTCACCAACGTGCTGCGGCACGCGGGGCCCGTCGACGTGCGCGTCCGCATCGCCGTGGAGCGAGCACGGCTGCGGCTGGAGGTGCGCAACTCACTGGCCGGGGCGGGCTCGACGGCCGGCGGCGGGGGCTCGACGGCCGACGCGGTCAGGGCGGCGGGCGGCGCGGCCGGGGCGGGTGGTGGCCGCGGGCTGCGCGGGATCCGGGAGCGGGCGGCGCTGCTCGGCGGCGAGGCCAGGGCGGGCCGGGAGGGCGACGGGTGGCTGGTGCGCGTCGACCTGCCACTGCGGTGATCCGGTGCCTGCCGGGACACTAGGCTGACCGAATGGCGATCACCGTTCTCCTCGTCGACGACGAGCCGCTCGTGCGGGCGGGTCTGCGTGCCGTGCTGGAGGCGCAGCCGGACATCGAGGTGGTGGGCGAGGCGGCCGACGGGGCCGCCGTGATCCCCCTGGTGCGGCAACTGCGCCCCGACGTCGTCGCGATGGACGTACGCATGCCGCTCATGGACGGCATCGAGGCCACCCGGGCCGTGCTGCGCACCGTGCCGGACCCCCCGAAGATCGTGGTGGTGACGACCTTCGAGAACGACGAGTACGTGTACGGGGCGCTGCGCGCGGGCGCCGACGGCTTCCTGCTCAAGCGGGCACGCCCGGCGGAGATCGTGCACGCGGTACGGCTGGTGGCCGCGGGTGACTCGCTGCTGTTCCCGGCGGCGCTGCGGGAGTTGGCCGCCCGGTACGGCGAGGACCACGGCAACACGGCGGCCCGCACGGCCATGGAGCGCGCCGCGCTGACCGACCGGGAGGAACAGGTGCTGCGCCTCATGGCCCGCGGCCTGTCGAACGCGGAGATCGCCGCACGTCTGGTGGTGGGCACCGAGACCGTCAAGTCCCACGTGAGTGCGGTCCTGACCAAACTCGGCGCCCGCGACCGCACCCAGGCGGTCATCGCGGCGTACGAGTCCGGTTTTGTCGCGCCGGGTTGAGCCCGGGGCGGGCGGGTGGTCCCGCGCCATGACACGTCGCGGAGCCGGGCCCGGGGGCAACGGTGTCAGGGCCAGGCAGCCCTTCAGTTCTGGTTCACCGGCCAGACTGCAGCCGGGTCGCAGTGGGCCGGGCAAGCCAGCAGATAGACCTCGTTGCTGAGGAAGAGCCCGTAGGTGTCGGCGCCGATGCTGTAGGGCTGCTCAGGTTGGCCCGGATGGACGGCGAACTCCATGCCCTCCGGAACCTGGCAGAGGTACACCAGATCGGCGCCGCACGCGCACCGGTAGAACTCGGGGTATTGCGCCCAGGACGGCATACCGCCCACTTTGAATGTCTGGGCCCCCAGCCCTCGCGCGTTGGGATGGTCCACGAAGGGGCGCAGGGTCAGCGGAAGGGCGCACAGGGATGGTTCGGACTCCGCCACAGGCAGCCTCGCATGGCGCTGGAGGAGCAGGCTCCAGAACGGACCCGGATACGGCGGCTGTGGAGCGTCCCAGTACCGGGGCACGAGCCGGCCGTCAGTGAGTTGCGGGTCGGATGCGTCGTTGTGCGCCCGGCAGTGAAAGACCAACAGGTGGTCTCCGCCGAAGGGTTCCAGGTCCGGAGGAATATCGAACTGGAAGAACAGCGCCATCCGATCGCCACAGAAGCACTCCGGCCACTCCTGGTCCTCGTTGAGGAAGGGCCAGCCGCCCACCGAGTTCCGCGTCGGCCGGGCGAGAGCCTCGGTTCCGACCACGATCGCGTGCGCGGGCAGCCCCGCCCGCATGTCCCGCACATCAGGTTCGACCATCCGCTCACTCTAGGACCTGTCGTCAAAGTGCTCTTGACTGGATGATCGATTTTAAGGGGGTGGGCCCTGTGGCAATCAGTTCGCCCCATGGTGAGTGGGGAGCAGCCGGGTGGCGGCGATGTTGAGGCGCATGCCGCAGGGAATACGGCCGTCGGCATCCAGTAGGGCTGGGGCAGCGGCGAGGAACTCGGCGCGTAGGCTCGCGGTCTGCTCCGGGTCGAGCACCACCATGTCGTAGAAGACTTCGGTGGTGAAATCCCAGACCTGTTCCGGGGTGCCGCCCAAGTCGATGACGACGGTGTCCCAGCTCACCGGCGCGAATCCCGCTGGGCCCAGCAATTCGTCCAGGCCCTCCCGGCTGCGGGCCCTGCCATCGCCGAGCCGCGGTATGGACCGCTCCGGCGATGCCGCCTTGAAGTAGGGGCGGGCGAGGGTCAGGAACAGGCTCATGGCCTGGCCGTCGACGGCCCCGCCCCCGACGGCGACGGCGAGCCGGCCATCGGGCGCCAGCACCCGAGCCGCCTCGGCGGCTATCCGGTCCACGTCGTGCATCAGCATCAGCGCCATGTGCGACACCACGGCGTCGAAGGAGTTGTCGGCGAAGGGCAGTTCCTGGGCCCGCCCTTGCCGCAGGTCCGCACAGGTGAGAGCAGGACGCATCCGGGCCAGCGCCAGCTCCTGGTCCGACAGGTCGATGCCCGCCAGCTCCTCGGCACCGGCCGCGGCCAGCACCTCCAGCAGCGCGCCGTCCGCGCAGCCCAGGTCAAGCACCCGACGGGCCCCGGCGACCTCGGCGGCCAGAACCTGGTAACCGGTGCGGCCGTCCGCGAGCGGGGCCCGCTCCGTGTTGACCGACTGGCGCCCGGGTCCTTTGTTGTGGAAGTCGCGCAGGAACATCTCGGCGGCGTCGGAACTGGATCCGCGGGACGAGGGAGTTGTGGTCATCCCCCGGACCCTACAAGGCAGTTGCCGAACGCGCCCACACACCAACCAGCCCGTCATGCGGTCGCTGACCACGCATGACCACTGACGGCTTGGAATCGATCACCTAGCCGACCAGGCGGCGGCGCCAGTCCAGGGGGGTGACGGTGATGGCCCGGCCGGGGTCATGGCCCCACTCGGCGTGGAGACCGACTGCTTCGAGTGCGGCCACGACCTCGTGGCCAATGGCTGCAGTGGTCTCGGACGAGCCATCGAAACCGCCGTAGAGGAGCATCAGTCCGTGGCCGGCCGCGGCAGAGTCCGTGCACTGGGCGTGGAAGTAGACGAAGCCGCGGGCGTCGGGGCCGCCTTCACCACCGATCTCGGACTGGCCACAGCTACGGCAACAGGTGAAGTTCTCGCGGGCCGTGATACCGGCATCCTGCAGGGCGGTGAACGCGCGGGTCAGCCGCTCAGGGTCCGTCTCGCCCTGCCACTCGGCCTGTTCCGCGACCCGCTCCAGCCACAACCGGTCGGCCAGCGACTGTGCCTGCTCGCGCGAGACGGGCCGGCGCTCATGGGTGACCAGATACTCCTCAGCGAGCTCGGCCAGTTCGGCGAGAGAGGCGTAGCCGCCAACCAGCACCTCACGGACGCGCTTCTCCAACTCCTCGCGCTCGTCTTCGTGAAGGTCGAGCGGCGGCACCTCGCTGGCGGGACCCATGTCCAGCAGCGACCAAGCCAGACCACCGTCCCATCCGGCCTCCTGGCATGCCCAGCCGGTCATCGCCGCAATCACGCCCTCGGGCTCGTCGATCATCGCCTGGAACTGCCGGTCAGCGGCACCGTCGCGGTACTCCAGCGTGTAGTCAGCACCGGCCTTGTGCCACACCTGGGCGAAGACGTCAGGCAGGTCGGGTATCCGCTGGACCACCAGGAACCGGTCACCGTCACCACCGATCCGCCGGACCAGCCTTGCCAGCTCCTCGGCGGACACACGGACGTGCCGCTCCCAGTTCTCCGTCTTCACCACGATCTCGAGCATGCGCAGACACTGACATACCCCTCTGACAGCAGACCTCTCGGGACCCGCGACGCAACTGCTGCTGCGACGGCTCGACCAGTCCCGATACTGCTGGTCCCAGTTCGGCATGGGGGGCGAGCCCGGCTGGGCGGGGTCAAGCTGAGGGGGCGCGGTGGCGCTGTCGCGCGGCCGGCAGGTCCAGCTCGACTCGGACCGTCTTCCCGGGCAGAGACACGCCCAGGGACACTCGGTCCAGCACCTTCCACCGGTCGGCGAGCGCGTCGACGAGCAACAGGCCCCGACCCGTCTCGTCGAGAAGGGGCAGTGACGGTGGGAGGTCGGCGGGCCCCGGCGGCAGGCGTTCACCTCGGGTGTCGGACACCTCGATGCGCAGCAGGACGTCCGGGGTGTGCGCCAGACGCAGTTCGAAGTCCCGGCCGGGTACGCGGCCGTGGGTCACGGCGTTGGCGGCCAGTTCTCCGACGATCGTGGCGGCGGTGTCCGAGAGCGAGGTGCCGTGCGGGATGCCCCAGGTGTGCAGTTGGGTGAGGGCGAGGTGCCGGGCGAGGCGGGCGCCGAGTGGGGTGGAGCTGAAACGCTGACTGAACATACGTACGGTAACCGACGGTTGAGGCGCGGAGGGTGCGGTCATGGGCCCAATCTGGCGGCCCGGACCACCCTTTGACCAGGCAGGCAGTGCGTACGCTGCGGCAGCGTACACAGTCACGGACTGGACGGTACACATGACGACCCGTAACCATGGTCGTGCTCGATGTGTGCGGCGGGGCGGGTGCGCGGGAGGTGGCCGATGGTGGCGGACAGCACGGTGGGCGCGGGGACGGGCGGCGAGCCCGATTGCTCGGACAGTCTGCGGACGTTCGGCGCGGTCGTCCAGGCGCTGCGGGAGCACGCCGGGCTGAGCCGGGCTGAACTGGGCGAGCGGGTCCGTTTCTCCAAACACACGGTGGCATCGGTGGAATTGGGGCGCCGCATGCCGGACCCGGCCTTCGTGGAGCGGGCGGAGGAGGCCCTGGGCAACACGGGCGCGCTACGGAAGGCCGCGGGCCACTTGGCTCGGCAGCCGGGGCTGGCGGCGTGGTTTCGGCAGTGGGCGCGGCTGGAGAAATCTGCCATCACCTACTGGACGTACGAGTGCCGCGTCATCCCTGGGTTTCTGCAGACGGAGGCCTACGCACGTGCGATCACTGTCAGCGTCCCGCCAGTGAAGGAGGAGGAGCAGGTAGATGACCAGGTGGCCGCACGTCTGGAGCGGCAGCAGCTCCTGGACCACAAGCCACCCATCGCGTTCAGCTTCATCATCGAGCAGGCACTCATCGAGCGCACGACAGGTGGCGACGACGTTACGCGCGAGCTGATCGACCACTTGATCGTCCAGTCGAGCCGCTTCAACGTCGAGTTGCAGGTCATGCCGCTACGACAGCCTGACCACGCGGGATTCGATGGACCGCTGATGTTGCTGGAGACGCCGGACCACCGATGGTTCGGGTATGCGGAAGGACAGCGCGGCGGGCTTCTGGTCACGAACCCCGGCGAGGTCAGCATCATGTTCCAGCGGTATGCAAAACTGCGTTCGCAGGCTCTCAACCCCGAAGACTCGCGGAGCCTACTGAAGCGAATGCGAGGAGCGCCATGAGCAGCATGTCCGACCTGACTTGGTTCAAGAGCAGTCACAGCGGCTCCGACGGCGACGCTTGCATCGAGGTCGCTCTCACTCCCGCCACTGTCCACGTCCGGGACTCCAAAGACGAGCAGAGCCCTCAGCTGGCCCTCTCCCCCAGCGTGTGGGACGACTTCGTCTCGTACGCCACCCAGATCTAGGCCCTACGCCAGCGCGCCCCGCCCCGGCCAACTCGGGTGCGGGACGCTTGCGCCTACGACTTCGCTGCGTAGTCTGCCGTACCGAGTGATCAACGCTGCCGACCGGGCGAGTCTAGGATGCGCAAGCTGTGGCGCCCGCGCACCACGCCCCGCGCTTCGCCGGGTTGCGGAGGCCGCGTGTGCGGATCCGTCCCGTCGGCGAAGCGCGGGGGGTGGGCGGTCAGGCGGTCACGGGGTCAGGTAGGCCTCCACTTCGCTGAACTGGGCGGCCGGCCAGCCCGTGTTGGCGCTGACCGTCAGGCGGAGCCAGCGCAGGTTGGTGCCGGCCGGCAGGGACACCGTGGCTGTGTTGCCGGTGGCCGGGTCGAAGCGGTAGCCCTGGGAGCCGGCGACGGTGGAGTAGGTCGAGCCGTCGGTGCTGCCCTGCACGGTGATGGTCTGGGTGCGGGCCTCCCAGGCCTGCGCCGGCGGCAGCTTCAGCACCAGGCGGCGGACGGCCTGGTTCGAGCCGAGGTCGACCGTCAGGGACTGCGGGAAGGCGTTGTTGGTCGACTCCCAGTAGGTGCTGGCGTTCCCGTCCACCGCGTTGCCCGGGGTGTAGACGTCCTGGGAACCGGTGGCGGTGGCCGGGCGGCCCTGGGCGAGGTTGCGGCCCGGGTCGGGGTCGGGGTTGCCCTGGCCGGGCTGCGGCCACGTCGAGCAGTCCGACCAGGTCGTGTTCCAGCCGGAGTTGCCTCCGCCGTCGGCCAGCGCGAAGCTGCCCGAGTTCGCCGGGTAGGGGCAGTTGTAGAGGCCTGCCACGCCCACGCCGGCGGCGGTGACGCCGCGGAAGGTCGCCGCGCCCTGCGCCTCGGCCTGGACGACGACCGTGCCGGTGTTCTTCACGGTCGCGCCGTCCACGGTGACGCCCTTGACGGGGTACCCGTTGCCTCCTCCCGAGACGAACTCGAAGGCGCTGTAAGGGCTGTCGGTGATCGTGGTGTTGGTGATGCTGACGGTGGCGTTGATGGCGCTGTCGTAGGAGTCGACGCGCAGCGCGCCCATCGGATGGTTCCAGTTGGGGTTCATCGCGCCGGCGCGCACCAGGGTGTTGCCGTCGACCGTGATGGTGCCGGCCAGCGGCGAGAAGGGGTCGAGGAACTTCTGGTTGGAGATCGCGATGCCGCTGCCGAGGGCGTTGGTGTCGGAGATCAGGTTGTTCCTGACCGTGATGTCCGTGCCACCGTAGATCGCGATGCCGTTGGCGAGGTTCGGCTGCGAGACGGTGTTGTTCTCGAAGCTGCTGTCGGTGTCAGGACCGTACAGCGACCACATGGCCAGTGAGTCGTCGCCCTGGTTGCGCAGGAAGTTGTTGCGGACCTTCACGCCCTTGGCCGTGCCGTTGAGGTTGAGGCCGTCGGCGGTGGTGTCGAGGATGCGGTTGTTCTCGACGACGAGGTTGTCGTTGTTGCCGGTCAGCCACAGGCCGACCTTCAGGTGCTGGAGCCACATGCCGGAGACGGAGGAGCCGGGTCCGAGCGCGCCGTTGACGAAGTTGTCGGGGTTGGAGTCGACGCGCTCGGTGACCTCGCCGATGACCGCGAAGTCCTTGATGTGCACGTTCCCCGAGGAACTGGGCTGGTCGATGAAACGGGAGGTGTGCACGACCGAGTACCAGCTGCCCGCGCCCTGGAGGGTGACGTTCTGGACGCCGCTGAGGGAGGAGGTGATCCGGTAGCCGCCCGGCGGGATCCACACCACGCCGCCCTGTGCGGCGGCGATGGCGTCCCGGAAGGCCTGGGTGGAGTCGCCCTGGCCGCTGGGGTCGGCGCCCTTGTCGGTGACGGAGACGGATCCGGCGGGCTGGGAGGCGGCCGCGGCGACCTGCTCGAAGTCGGCGACGTCCACCGTGACCTGGACGTCGGCGGCCTCGACGGCGACCTTGTCGCCGGGCTGGACGTTCTGGCCCAGCAGCATCCGCGTGTTGTCGAAGAAGTGGTGCGTCTTGGCGCCGGCGATCCAGCCGGTGTCGACGTAGGAGTACTTCGAGGTGACCGCGAGCGTCCTGCTCAGCTTGGTGCCGTTGACGTACACGTTGAGCGTGCCGGACTGGCCGTCGGGGACGCTGTAGGAGACGTTCACGGCGTTCGCGGCACTCGGCGCGGTGAACTCCACGCGCTGCCCGGCGGCCAGCCGGACGGCCTGGCGTCCGGAGGCCTCGGAGGCGAGGGTGCCCTGGGTGTAGTCCGGCCCGATCCTGGTGCCGTTGCTGGTCGCCGCCTCCGCCTCGACCGAGGTGAAGGGGAGGGTGGCGCCCGCCGCGGCGTGGGCGGCGGGCGCGCCGAGGGTGACGAGCATGCCGGCGGCGAGGGCGACGCTCGCCCCGATGGCCGGCAGGCGCCGGGCTGATCCGGCTCTGGTGTGCGCGTGCATGTGCTGATCCCTTCGTGGTGGGGGTACGGGATAGCGCGGTGCGTTGCGGCGGCCTGGCTGTGCGGCTCGCTCAGGCGCGCAACCAGGCCGCCGTGTCCTGCGGGAGACGGCCGGACTGGTCCAACGGGCCGCTGCTCAACAGGAGTTCTGTGTGGGCGGGGAGCTCGGCGGGGGTGGCGGCGAGGTTGACGACACAGGTGGTGCCCGCGGCGCGGGTGAAGGCGAGGACGCCTTCGGGGGCGGGCAGCCAGGTCAGGGGGGCGTCGCCGAAGGCCGGGCGGAGGCGGATCGCCTCGCGGTAGAGGGTGAGCATGGAGGAGGGGTCGCGCTGCTGCCGGTCTACGGCGTACGCGGGCCAGCCGGCCGGCTGCGGCAGCCATGGTTCCTCGCGGGAGCCGAACCCGGCGTACGGCGCGTCGGCCGCCCACGGCAGCGGGACCCGGCAGCCGTCACGGCCGGGGTCGCTGCCGCCGGAGCGGAAGTGCATCGGGTCCTCGACGCGGTCGAGGGGGATGTCGGCCTCGGGCAGGCCGAGTTCCTCGCCCTGGTACAGATAGACCGCGCCGGGCAGGGCGAGGGAGAGCAGGGCGGCCGCGCGGGCCCGCCGGGTGCCGAGGGCCAGGTCGGTGGGGGTGCCGAAGGCCTTGGTGGCGAAGTCGAATCCGGTGTCGTCGCGGCCGTAGCGGGTGACCGTGCGGGTGACGTCGTGGTTGCACAGCACCCAGGTGGCGGGTGCCCCCACGGGGGCGTGCTCGGCGAGCGTCGTGTCGATCGAGTCCCGCAGCCGTCCGGCGTCCCAGGGACAGGACAGGAAGGAGAAGTTGAAGGCCGTGTGGAGTTCGTCGGGGCGCAGGTAGCGGGCGAAACGCTCCGGGTCGGGCAGCCACACCTCGCCGACGAAGACGCCGTCGTAGGCGTCGGCCACGGATCTCCAGGAGCGGTAGATGTCGTGGAGTTCGTCACGGTCGACGAACGGGTGGGGGCCCTGGCCCTCGACGAGGTCCGGCAGCGCGGGGTCCTTGGCGAGCAGGGCGGCCGAGTCGATGCGGACGCCCGCGACGCCCCGCTCGAACCAGAAGCGCAGGATGTCCTCGTGCTCCTGGCGCACCACCGGGTGGGCCCAGTTGAGGTCGGGCTGCTCGGGGGTGAACAGGTGCAGGTACCAGTCGCCGTCGGGCAGCCGCATCCAGACCGGTTCGGTGGAGCCGACGAACTGGGACGGCCAGTCGTTGGGCGGCAGTTCACCGTTGCCGCCGCGTCCCGGGCGGAAGTGGAACAGCTCGCGCTCCGGGCTGCCCGGTGGTGCGGTGAGCGCGGCGCGGAACCACGGGTGCTGGTCGGAGACGTGGTTCGGTACGACGTCGACGATGGTGCGGATGCCCAGTTCCCTGGCCTCCGAGATGAGTTTCTCCGCCTCGGTGAGGGTTCCGAAGGCCGGGTCGATGGCCCGGTAGTCGGCGACGTCGTAGCCGCCGTCCTTCATCGGCGACAGGTACCACGGGGTGAACCAGAGGGCGTCCACGCCGAGTTCGGCGAGGTACGGGAGCTTCGCGCGGACTCCGGCGAGGTCGCCGGTGCCGTCCCCGTCGCCGTCCGCGAAACTGCGCACGTAGACCTGGTAGATGACGGCGGAGCGCCACCAGTCGGTCTGCTTGCGGGCATGGGTGGGCTGTCCCACAGTGCGTGCCTTTCTGTCGAGGTGGGCCGTGTCAGCCCTTGGTGCTGCCGGCGCTGATCCCGGCGATGATGTGCCGCTGGAAGACGAGGAACAGGGCGACCATCGGAATGCTGGCGATCACCATCGCGGCGACCAGCACGGTGAGTTGGATGTTCTGCGACAGCTGGACGAGGGCCACGCTGATCGGCTGCTTGTCGGTGTCGGAGAAGACCATCAGTGGCCACAGGAAGTCCTGCCACACGGAGACCAGCGCGAAGATCGAGACCACCCCGAGGACCGGCCGGGACATGGGCAGCACCACCGACCACAGGATGCGCAGCCGTCCGGCGCCGTCGATCTCGGCGGCCTCCAGCACGTCCCGCGGGAGCTGGTCGAAGAACCGCTTGAGGAGGTAGAGGTTGAAGGCGTTGGCGACGGCCGGGAGCCAGATCGCGAGGGGGTCGTTGAGCAGGCTGGTGTGGATCAGCGGCAGGTCGGCGACCGTCAGGTACTTCGGTACGACGAGGGCCTGGGCCGGGACCATGAGGGTGGCGAGGATGCCGCCGAGGATCACCTTGCCGAAGGCGGGTCTCAGCCTGGACAGGGCGTAGGCGGCGGCGGTGCAGAACACCAGCTGGAACGCCCAGGCGCCGGCGGCCTGCACCACCGTGTTCCACAGGTGCTGCGGGAGCTGCATCAGGTCCCAGGCGTCGGTGAAGCCGTCGAGGTGCCAGCGTTCGGGCAGCAGGGTGGGCGGGGTCCGCGCGATCTCGTCCGGGGACTTCATCGCGCCGGTCGCCATCCAGTAGACCGGGAAGAGGAAGGCGAGCGCGAAGAGCAGGACGACACCGGTGAACACGGTCCAGTAGACGGCCTTGCCGCGGGGGCGGGCCAGGACGGCGGGAGAGACGAGGGTCCGGGTGCTCATGCGTCCCCCTCGGTGCGGGTGAGCCGCAGGTAGACGGCGGAGAACGCGCCGAGCAGCACCAGGAGCATCACGCTGAGCGCGCAGGCCCCGCCGAAGTCGTTGTAGAGGAAGGCGTACTTGTAGATCA
Source organism: Streptomyces sp. NPDC052043 (assembly GCF_044548235.1). Classification (NCBI taxonomy): domain Bacteria; kingdom Bacillati; phylum Actinomycetota; class Actinomycetes; order Kitasatosporales; family Streptomycetaceae; genus Streptomyces; species Streptomyces sp. NPDC052043. The sequence continues at coordinate 362,620 of NZ_JBIUBT010000007.1, read as the reverse complement.
GGTAGAGGACGGTGACCGTGGCGTTCTCCGGGCCGCCGCCCGTGATGACGAACGGTTCGGTGAACACCTGCATGGTGGCGATGATCTGGAGGAGCATCAGCATGAGGATGACGAACCTGGTCTGCGGGATCGTCACGTGCCGCACGCGCTGGAGGAGGTTCGCGCCGTCCAGTTCGGCGGCCTCGTACAGCTCGCCGGGGATGGACTGGAGCGCGGCGAGGTAGATCAGGACGGTGCCGCCCATGTTGGCCCAGGTCGCCACGATCACCAGGGAGACCAGGGCCGTGTCGGCGCCGTTGGTCCAGTTCGAGGTGGGCAGGTGCAGGAAGCGCAGCGCCTCGTTGGCGAGGCCGGCGCCGGGGTCGTAGAACCACTTCCACAGCAGGGCGCTCACCACCGGCGGGATCATCACCGGCAGATAGACCGCGACCCGGAAGAAGGCCTTGGCGTGGCGGAGTTCGTTGAGGACCAGGGCGAGGACGAACGGGACGGCGAAGCCGATGAGCAGGGCCAGCAGCGTGAAGGTGAGCGTGTTGCGCCAGGCCGCCGTGAACTCCGGGTCGTGCAGGACGCGGGTGAAGTTGGCGGTGCCGACCCACTCGGGTGCGGAGCCCGGCGTGTACTTCTGGAAGGCGATCACGACCGCGCGGATCGCCGGGTACCAGGAGAACAGCGCGAAGCAGACGAGGCCGCCGAGGAGGAATCCGTAGGCGTGGAGCTGGTCGTGCCGTCGCCGCCGCCTCCGGCCCCCCGCCGGGGGTGGCGCCGGGAGGGGGCGTACGGCGACCGCCGGGGCGGGTCGCCGCGCTGCCGTCTTCGTCATCGGTGTCAGCTCCGGGCCAGGATGCTGTCGATCTTGCCGGAGGCGTCCCCCAGGAGCTGGTCGATGTTCGCGTCCTTCTTGGTGAGGACGGCGGAGACGACGCCGTCGAGGACGGAGTAGATCTGCTGGGCGTTCGGCGGCTCTATCTTCAGCTGGAGGTTCTTGTTGCCGTCGAGGAAGGCCTGGTAGTTCTTCACCGGGACGTTGGCGTTGGCCTTCTTGATCTCCTGGTCCTTGGCGTCGGCGGCGCCGGTGAACAGGCGTGGCTCGGGCAGGCCGACCGGGCCGTCGTTCTTCTTGGCGCGGGCGTAGTCGCCGAGGAAGCCGGCGCCGGGGGTGAGGAACATGTGGTCGAGCCACTTGAGGCCGGCGCGGATCTGGTCGGGTGTGGCCTTCTTGTTGAACATGTAGCCGTCGCCGCCGATGAGCGTGCCGTGGCCGCCGGGCATCGGGGCGAGGGCCAGGTCCTTGTAGTTGCCGCCCTTCTCCTTGACCAGGATCGGGATGTTGTCGGGGGCGGAGAGGTACATGCCGAGCTTGCCCGAACCCATCATCTGCTGCACGTCGTTGATGACGAGGAGCTGCTTGCTGCCCATCGAGTCGTCGGTCCAGCGCAGGTCGTGCAGGTTCTGGAGCACGGCGTGGCCCTCGGGGGTGTCGACGGTGGCCTTCCTGCCGTCGGCGTCGACGACGTCGCCGCCCTGCGAGTACAGCTCGGCGGTGAAGTGCCAGCCGCCCTGGTTCTGGGCGCTGTAGTCGGCGTAGCCGACGGTGCCGCCGCCGAGCGCGGCGATCCTCTTGGCGTCGGCGCGGACCTCCTCCCAGGTGGCCGGCGGCTTGTCGGGGTCGAGGCCCGCCTTCTCGAAGAGCTTGCGGTTGTAGATCAGGCCCATCGAGTAGCCGGTGCGCGGGATGCCGTAGACCTTCCCGTCGACGGTGTAGATGTCGCGCAGCTGCTGCTGGATGGTGTCGTAGCTCTTCAACTCCTTGACGTACGGGGTGAGGTCCGCGGCCTGGTTGATGTCCACGACGTGCTTGGCGTCGGTGAAGTACGTGTAGAAGACGTCCTCCATCTGGCCGCCGGCGAGCTTGGCGTCGAACGTCTTCGGGTCCTGGCAGGGGAAGGCGTCGTGCGCGACGACGTCGATGTCCGGGTTCTGCTTCTCGAAGGAGGCGATGTCCTCCTCGAAGAACTTCCGGTCGACCTTGGCGCTCTTGGGCGGCTCGCAGTTGACGGTGATGCGGGTCTTGCCGCCGGACGACTCGTCGTTCGACGACCCGCACGCCGAGGCGGCGAGGGCAAGGGAGGAACAGACGCCGATCGCCACAAAGGTGCGGCGGAAGCCGGTGCTTGACATCGGTGGACCCCTCTGGACAGGAGCTGTGGGCGCCGCACACTCAAGCACCGGCGACAGGTGTCCGCAAGATGTCGCGCAGAATCTGTAATTATTCGACAGGACAGAGGATCTACTGGATCTCAGTCACGCGGCGCTTGCGCGGTGGAGCCGCGGACCACCAGTTCCGGCTCGAACAGCAGCTCGTCGGCCGGTACGGAGGTGCCGCCGATCTGCGCGTGGAGCAGCTCGACCGCCGCCTTGCCCATCGACTCGATGGGCTGGCGCACCGTGGTGAGCGGCGGTTCCGTGCAGTTCATCAGCGCGGAGTCGTCGTAGCCCACGACGGAGATCTGGGCGGGCACGTCGAGCCCCTTGCGCCGGGCGGCCCGTACGACGCCCAGCGCGAGCGGGTCGCTGGCGCAGATGAAGCCGGTGACCCCGCGGTCGATCAGCTTGGCCCCGGCCGCGTGGCCGCCCTCGATGGAGAAGATCGCCCGGCCCACGAACTCGTCGGGCAGCTCCCCCGCCAGGGCGCGGGCCGCCGCCAGCTTCCGCGCGGACGGCATGTGGTCGCCCGGCCCGAGCACCAGGCCGATCCGCTCGTGCCCGAGGGAGGCCAGATGCCGCCAGGCCTGCTCCACGGCGACCGCGTCGTCGCAGGACACCGCGGGGAACCCGAGGTCCTCGATGGCCGCGTTGACCAGCACCACGGGGATGTTGCGGTCGGCCAGCCGCCGGTAGTGGTCGTGCGGCGCGTCCGCCTGGGCGTACAGACCGCCGGCGAACACGACACCGGAGACCTGCTGTTGCAGCAGCAGCTCCACGTAGTCCGCCTCGGAGACCCCGCCCTTGGTCTGGGTGCACAGCACCGGGGTGAGCCCGAGCTGGGCCAGCGCGCCGCCGATGGCCTCCGCGAAGGCCGGGAAGATCGGGTTCTGCAGCTCCGGCAGGACCAGGCCCACCAGCCGGGCCCGCTCGCCGCGCAGTTGTGTGGGCCGCTCGTAGCCGAGCACGTCCAGCGCGGAGAGCACCGTCTGCCGGGTGGCGTCGGACACTCCGGGCTTCCCGTTGAGCACCCGGCTGACCGTGGCCTCACTGACCCCGACCTTCTTCGCCACTTCCGCAAGTCGTCGCGTCATGCACGCAAGAGTAGCGCAAGCCAGTGCAAGTCACTTGCGAAGAACCGGCTCGTGCTCGGCCGGGGCCTGTTGCCTACACCCGGCTCGCGGTCGCCGTGTCCGACGACAGGCGCTGGGCGAGGTAGATCGGGATGACGGAGAGCAGGACCAGTACGGCCGCCACGACGTTCACCACGGGGGCCTGCTGGGGCCTGGTCATGTTGTTGAAGATCCAGATGGGCAGGGTCTCCACGCCGGGTCCCGCGGTGAACGTGGTGACCACGACCTCGTCGAACGACAGGGCGAAGGCGAGCAGGCCGCCGGCGAACAGCGCTGAGCGGACCAGCGGGAAGGTGACGTCGACGAAGGCGCGGAAGGTGTTCGCGCCGAGGTCCATCGCCGCCTCCTCGTAGGAACCGGAGGTGCGGCGCAGCCGGGCGACGACGTTGTTGAAGACGACGACGATGCAGAAGGTGGCGTGCCCGACGACCACGGTGAACAGGCCGAGGCCGACACCGAGCGGCCTGAGCACCGTGGAGAAGGCGGAGTTCAGGGCGATGCCGGTGACGATGCCGGGCAGCGCGATCGGCAGGACGACCACGAAGGAGAGGGTGTCGCGGCCGAAGAAGCGGTGCCGGGCCACCGCGAAGGCGATGAGCGTGCCGAGGGCCAGGGCGATCGCGGTGGCGCCCAGGCCCGCCTTCACCGAGACCCAGACGGCGCCGCGCGCCCCCGAGTTGTCCCAGGCCACCGACCACCAGTGCAGGGTCAGGCCGGGCGGTGGCCAACTGGCGCTGCGGTCCGGGTTGAGGGAGTTGACGAGGACCAGCAGGAGCGGGACGTAGATCACCGCGAAGCCGAAGGCGGCGGCGACGCGCAGCGCGACGCGCGCGCCACGGGAGAGCTGCATGACGTGGTACACCCCCCTGGGAAGGCTGCCGAGGACGGTCAGAGGCTGCTGAGGGCGCCCGTGCGGCGCATCGCCAGCAGATAGAGCACGATGACGACGACGGGCACCGTGCCGAGCGCGGCGGCCATGGGCAGGTTGAGTTCGATGTTGGAGTAGACGAGGTTGCCGATCAGCTGGGTCTTGCCGCCGACGATCTGCACGGTGATGTAGTCGCCGAGGCTGAGCGAGAAGGTGAAGACCGACCCGGCGGCGACCGCCGGCAGCACCATCGGCAGCACCACCGACCGGAAGGTGCGCCAGGGGCGTGCCCCGAGGTCGGCGGACGCGTCGAGCAGGTTGGCCGGAAGCTGCTCCAGCGCGGTGTGGATCGGCAGGATCATGTACGGCAGCCAGAGGTAGGTCAGGGTGAGGAGGGCGGCCGGCAGGCCGAAACCGGGCCCGCTCAGCCCGAACGGCTTCAGCATCCAGTCCGCGAGCCCGCCCTGCGAAAGGATCAGCCGCCAGGCGTACACCTTGACCAGGTAACTCGCCCACAGCGGGGTGAGGATGGCGACCACGAGCAGGGGGCGCCACCGTGGCCGGGCGACGCGCGCGGTGCAGAAGGCGAGCGGGAAGGCGATCACCGCGCACAGGGCGGTGACCGCCAGGGCCACGCCGACACTGCGCAGGATCACCTGGTGGAAGACGGAAGTCGTCAGCAGGGTCCGGAAGTTGTCCAGCGACCAGACCTTGACGACCTCGGACGTGAAGGAGTTCGTCGTCCAGAAGGCGGAGAGGAACAGCACGCTCAGCGAGCCGAGGTAGAGCACGGCCAGCCACAGCAGCGGGGCGGACAGCAGCAGGGTCAGGCGCAGCCGGGGGCGGCGGTGCAGCATCCCGGCCAGCCGCCGGACGGTGGCCCCGGAGCCTCGTCGTCCGGCGGCCTGAGCGGTGGCGGTCATGGTTCAGCCCTTGATCTCGGTCCAGGCCTGCACCCACTTGGCGTACGGCACGCAGGTGACGTCCGTACGGCCGTCCAGGCACTGCGGGATCGGCGTGTTCCAGAAGGCGACCCGCTTCCAGTAGGCGGTGTCGGCCGCGTGGTAGGTGGCGCAGAAGTCCTTCTCGCTGGTCTGCTCGCAGGCCTTGGCGTTGGCGGGGGCCTCGCCGAAGTACTCGGCCACCTGGGCGTTGACCTTCGGGGAGACGATCCAGTCCAGCCACTTGTAGGCGCAGTTGGGGTGCTGGGCCTTCGCGGAGATCATCCAGGTGTCGGACCAGCCGGTCGCGCCCTCCTTCGGCACGAACGCCTTGACCTTGGCGCCCTCGGAGGAGGCGAGGTTCACGATGACCTGCCAGGTGGTGCCGACCAGGGAGTCCCCGCTCTTGAAGGCGGAGATCTCCTTGAGGTAGTCGCCCCAGTACTCGCCGATGTCGGCGTTCTGCTTCTTCAGCAGGGCGACGGCGGCGTCGAACTGCTTCTGGTCGAGCGCGTACGGGTCCTTGATCTTCAACTCGGGCCTGGTGGCCTTGAGGTACAGAGCGGCGTCGGCGATGTAGATGGGCGAGTCGTAGGCGGTGACGTGGCCCTTGTACGTCGCCGCGTCGTCGAAGACGGCCGCCCAGGAGGTGGGCGCGGGCCGCACCTTCTCGGTGTTGTACATCAGCAGGTTGGCGCCGCGGCCGTGCGGGATGCCGTACGCCTTGCCCTTGACGGAGTTCCAGGCCTGCATCTTCAGGTCGTCGAAGACGTCCCGGTAGTTCGGCACGAGGTCGGTGTTGACCGGGGCGGCGTCGCCGGAGGCGATCAGGCGCAGGGAGGCGTCGCCGGAGGCGGAGACGGTGTCGTACTCCCCCGTCTTCATCAGCTTGACCATCTCGTCGGAGCTGGCCGCGACCTTGGAGTGGACCTGGCAGCCGGTCTGCTTCTCGAAGTCGCTGACCCAGTCGGCCTTCGGGTCGTTGGAGCCGTCCTCGACGTAGCCGGCCCAGGCGATCACGTTGACCCGGCCCTCGGTCTTGCCGAGTGAGGAGCGCGCCTTGAGGTCGGGCGGGTTGAGGCCGGTCGCGTCGGTGCCGCTCCCGGAGTCGGAGGAGCCGCACGCGGTGGCGGCGAGCAGCAGCGTGAGGGCGGCCGCCGTCTGGAGGGTTCGGGTCAGGCGCACGTCGTACTCCATGGGTGAGGGGGGACGGTGGTGCTCAACGGGCGTCGGGGACCGGGACGGCGTGGCTGCGCTGCCACGTCAGCCGTACGCGGCTGCCGCGGTAGGCGGCGACGTCCTCGGCGGAGGTCTCCAGGTTCTGCTGGAGTGCGGTGAGGCGGCCGCCGGTGTCGAGGTCGACGTGGAAGCGGGTGGAGTCGCCCAGGTAGACGACCTCGGCGACCGTGCCCGTGACGGTCGCCTGCCCGGGCTCGTCGGCCACGGCGGACTCCTTCAGGACGCGGATCTTCTCCGGCCGGATGCTGTGCGTTCCGGGGACGCCGAGGATCCGCCGGGCCGACTCGCCCTGGACCAGGTTGGAGGTGCCGACGAAGGACGCGACGAACGGGGTCGCCGGGCGTTCGTAGATCTCGGCGGGGGTGCCGACCTGTTCGATGCGGCCCTGGTGGAAGACGGCGATGCGGTCGCTCATCGTCAGGGCCTCCTCCTGGTCGTGGGTGACGAACACGAAGGTGATGCCGACCTCGCGCTGGAGCGCCTTGAGCTCGATCTGCATCTGCTCGCGCAGCTTCAGGTCGAGGGCGCCGAGCGGTTCGTCGAGGAGCAGCACGCGGGGGCGGCCGACCAGGGCGCGGGCGAGGGCGACGCGCTGGCGCTGGCCGCCGGAGAGTTCGGCCGGGCGCCGTCCGCCGTAGCCGTCGAGGCGCACCTCGGCGAGGGCCTTGCGGGCGCGGACGAGCCGTTCGGCCCGGGGCACCCTGCGGATCTTCAGGGCGTAGGCGACGTTCTGCTCGACGGTCATGTGCGGGAAGAGGGCGTAGTCCTGGAAGACGGTGTGGACGTCCCGTTCGAAGGGGGCGAGGCCGGTGACCTCCTGCCCGGCGAGTTCCACGCGGCCCGCGTCGGGCGCCTCGAAGCCGGCGATCAGACGCAGGACCGTGGTCTTGCCCGAGCCGGAGGGGCCGAGCATCGAGAAGAACTCCCCGTCCCGGATCTCCAGGTCGACCCCGGCCACGGCGGCCGTGTCCCCGAACGTCCTGCGCAGGCCCTCCAGGCGGACGGCAACTCCCTTCATGCGGAACCTTTCTGACGCTCACGAACGTTGATCGGAAACCTATGAAGTCATAGTTCAAACCTCAAGACCGCCTCTGGGTAAAACTTGGGTCAACTGGCAAGGTGGTGGCCGTGAAGCAGGGACACGTCGAGAACGGGGCCAGGAACCGGCGCGGGATCGTCGACGGGGACGGGGCCGGTACCCGCAGGGTCGTCTTCGCGCCGGTGGAGAGCCGGGCGCGGGTGGACGCGGTGGTGCGCAGGATCGGCGACGCCATCGAACTCGGGCTGCTCGCCGAGGGGGAGCAGCTGCCCGGCGAGAGCGACCTGGCCGGGCAGCTCGGTGTGTCCACGGTGACCCTGCGGGAAGCGCTGATGGCGCTGCGGCAGCAGGGCCTGGTCACCACCCGGCGGGGACGCGGCGGCGGCAGCTTCGTCTCCGTGCCCGAACTTCCGGGCGAGGAGCGGCTGAGGACCCGGCTGCACGGCTGGAGCACGCAGGAGCTGCGCGACCTCAGCGACCACTGGGCCGCCCTGTCGGGCGCGGCGGCCGCACTGGCGGCCGAGCGCACCGAACCCGGCGATCTGGGCGGACTGCTGCGCACCGTCGAGGAGTTGGCGGGCGCCGAAGACGCGGCGGCCCGCAGCCGGGTCTACGGCCGGTTCCATGTGGAGCTGGCGGCGGCCGCACAGTCCGCCCGGCTGACCCGGGAGCAGATCGCGCTCCAGACGGAGGTCGGCGCGCTGCTGTGCCTGGTGCTCGGCGACGACGAATATCGTGAAGAAGTCGCAGATCGCCATCGCGCCGTGGTCTGCGCCGTGCAGGATGGGGCCCGTGATCCGGCCCGTACGCTGGCCGAGCGGTGCGTTCAGGAATCGGCGGCGCGACTCGTCGCCGTACGGCTGGGCCTCTGACGGCGCGGCGTCCGACCCTGTCCGCTGGAGGACGCCATGAGCACGACCCGCGCAGCTGCCGGGGCGGCGACCGCGACCCGCGAGCCGTGCGCCGAGGAGCGCGTCGCCGCGCGGGTGGGCCGCACCCTGGAGGCGGTCTTCGACGCGGTCGCCGAGATCCGCGCCGAGACGGCTGACCTGCTGGCGCGGGTGGTCGCCGACGGCCGCGCACCGGTGAGCGCCGACCTCGCCGCGCTGCGGCCGGGACTGCATGTGCGGCTGGGCCGCGAGGAGCTCGTGTCGGGGGCCGGTTTCGTCGCCGCGCCGGGACTGCTGGCCGACGTGCCGGCCTGGCTGGAGTGGTGGCAGTGCACCGCGCGGGGGGACGTGCGGCCGCTGCTGCTCGACCTGGATCCGGGGCAGTCCGCGTACTCGGACTACACCCACTGGGACTGGTTCGCCCTGCCCCGCGACACCGGGCTGCGGGCCGTGGCCGGGCCCTACGTGGACTACCTGTGCTCCGACGAGTACAGCCTGACCCTGTCCGCGCCGGTCCAGGTGGCGGGCCGGTTCGCGGGGGTGGCGGCGGCCGACGTGTATCTACGGCACTTCGAGGCGGCCGTACTCCCCCTGTTGCGCGAGCTGCCCGGCCCCGCCCACCTGGTGAACGCCCGGGGCCGCGTGGCGGCCTCCGCCGACCCGTCCCACCTGGCCGGCTCCCTGACCAGGGGCCCGGACTTCTCGGCGGTCCTGGAACCGGGCCGGCCCAGGACCCACGCCGGACGACGGCTGGTGCCGTGCCGGGGCGTACCACTGGTCCTGGTCACGCCCGCGTGACCGGGAGGGGAGCACGTCGCACGCCCCGTGGAGGGGGCGGCCCGGCGCCGTCGGCGACCTGAACGCCGACGGTGCCGGGTCAGCCCTCCGGGGCCGAGACCACGCTCAGGTGGCCGGCCGGGCGGCGGGCCCGCCCGGACCCGCGCCGAAGGGGCGCGGGACGACGGGCCTCGCGGAGCACCAGGGTGAGACGGGTGTAGCCGAGGTCCTGGAGGGTCGCCGGGGTCTCCTCGATGATGCGGCACTCGGTGGCGCCCCAGCGCGGGTCGGGGTGCAGCAGGGGACGCACCGCGCCGTCCGACACCACCGCGGTCTCACCGACCGCGCGGATCCAGTGCGGCAGACCCTGCCGGTAGGCGGCCTCCATGATGGGATCCTCGGCGATGTCCTGGAGGATCGCCTGGAGCCCGTGGTCGTGGCCACTGCGCTCCACCGTGGCGGCGAAGTGCGCCAGCATCGGCAGGCACCAGCGCGACTCGTGCTCGCCGAGGACCGTGCCCGCGTCCGGGTGGAACAGGACGAACCGGAGGAAGTTGTCGTCCGGCATGGCCGTCGGGTGCGGGCCGACACCACGGAAGAGTGACGTGAATGCGCTGTTGGTGAGGACCACGTCCCAGGCCTGGTCCACGACGAGGGACGGGAAGGGGACGGCCTCCAGGAACGTGGTGTAGTCCCGGAGGTAGGCCTGCGCCTCGGAACGAACAGGGACGGACCGCGGCGCCGGCCGCTGTTCTCCTGCCTGATGTGCCATCGGGAGGTCACCCCTCTTGCCTCTGCGGCCTTCACGCGGCGCCTTGATCCTCCTTCCCCTCCATGAGGCGTGTCAACTATCGTGGCATTCCCTGCCTGTTGACGGCTGGAATTGGCCACAGTTGTGGCGAGACCTGGATGCGAGTTCGAACGACCGGTTACCCTCCGGGAAGTTCACGGCACCCCGCCTTTGTGAGAAGCCTGTGAGAGACGTAGGAGATCTGTCGGTGACGGATGGCATCGAGGATCCGGGCGCCACGGCCTCTGCCGCGCTGCCGGCCGTCGTCGCACGCGTCACCGCGCTGGCCGACCGGCTCGGCGTGCCCCAGGCGGAGGTCTTCGACGTCGGCCGCCTGTCCGCGGCTTCCGGCGTGCCGGAGGCGCTGGTCAGCACCCTGCTCGGCGGCCGGTGCGCGGGCGAGCCGGACGTGCAGGCCCGTTTCCTGCAACGGCTCGACCTGCTGCGCCGTACCCGGCTCAAGCCCAACGGGCGCCGCTACACCCAGCAGGAGATCGCCGACGGCGCGGGCATGTCGCGGCAGCAGGCGGGGGCCCTGATCAACGGCGACCGGCGCCCCACCATGGAGCACTGCGACGCCATCCAGCGCTTCTTCCGGGTACACGCCGGATTCCTCACCGCCGAGGACCCCGAGGCCCTGGCGGGAGCCCTTCAGCACACCGAGCAGGAACTCCTCCAGCGGCTCGCCGACCGCGAGCGGGAGGCGGGCGCGGCCGCCGACGACCCGCTGGAGCGGCTGCTCCAGGACCACGGCGTGCGCGGGATCGCCTGGCGGGCCGCACAGCTGCCCACCGACCAGCACCGCGACAAGGTCGCCGAGTGGCTGGACATGCTCCTGGAGAGCGTCAAACGGCCCGAGCGGTGACGCCGGGGGCCGGCCCAGGACCTGGCCCCGTCCGGGAACGCACCGCCCCCGACCACGAGTTGGTGACCCCCGGCCACGAGTTACGGTCCGTTGCGGGCCGGCAAGTGCCCGGCGGCGACCGCCCGCAGGCACGCAAGCCCCCGGCGACAACCGGCCACAGGCACGCAAGCCTCCGGCGACAACCGGCCATGCGCGCGGCAGCGCCGCGATGTCCGCGGGTCTGGTTCGGCTGAGCTGAGTGGCCGAACCGGCGCGGAGCGCGCGGGCATTGTCAGTGGTGGGCGGCAAGCTGGAGGGTGCGCCACCGCCGTGCGGAGGCGCCGTTGCGCCGTCCGGGCGACCGGGCGCGTGACCGTGTGACGCCGAAACCGGGGAGAGCCATCCATGCCCACCGCCCTGCTGACCGACCACGAGCGCACCGCCGTCCAGGCCTATCTCAGGCTCCTGAACACGGTACGCGCCGCCTTCGACGGCCCTCCGGGCGACGCCCGCCCACCGGTGGTCCCGCCCTCCGTGCTCGCGGAGGCAGAACAGGCGCTGGCCCGGGCGGGCCTGACGGGCAACGAGGAGGTGTTCTTCCGGCTTCTGCACAGCTGGTGCCCCGGGCCGTGACCCCTCAGGCGCGAGGGACCGTCACCGCGGTGACCACCAGGCCCCGGCCCACCGTCCAGCGTCCGTCGAAGTGGCCGAGGCGCCGCCCGCCGACCAGGGGGCCCGGTACGAGGAGCCGGGCGCGGAAGACGCCGTGCGGCGCCGGGCCCGCGGCGGTGCTCACCTCGACGTCCGCCTCCTCGAAGTCCAGCCACTTGCCGGTGAGCGGGAACCAGGCCTTGTAGACGGACTCCTTCGCGCTGAAGAGCAGCCGGTCCCAGTGCACGCCGGGGTGCAGCGCGGTCAGCCGCGCCAGGCGCCGCTCCTCGGCGGGCAGCGCGATGGTGGACTGCACGCCGTCGGGGAGCGGGGCGTGGGGTTCGGCGTCTATGCCGAGACAGGCCAGGTCGGTGGTGCGGACCAGGGCGGCGGCACGGTAGCCGTCGCAGTGGGTCATGCTGCCCGTCAGCCCGTCCGGCCAGATCGGGGCGCCCCGCTCGCCGGGCAGCACCGGCTGCGGCGGCACGCCGAGCTTCTCCATGGCCACGCGGGCGCAGGCGCGCACACCGGCGAACTCGCGCCGCCGCTTGGCGACCGCCCGCGTCACCAGCGCCTGCTCCTCGGGGTGGAGCGGGGCGAGGTCGGTCCCGTCGTCGCCGTACGCCTCCACGGCCACCACCGAGTCCGGGAGCAGTTCCTCGATCACCGGGTTCCGACCTCCAGGGGAAGGATGGGGCGCAGCCTGCCCGGTGGTTCCGGGCGCTTTCGCCACTCTCGGGGGTACCCGACCGACACCTCCTCGAAGCGGACGCCCTCGTGCCGGGTGGTCCGCGGAATGTGGAGATGGCCGTAGACCATGGCGGCGGCGCGGAACCTGCGGTGCCAGTCGGCGGTGCGCCGGGTGCCGCACCACATGGCGAACTCCGGGTACCACAGGACGTCCGTCGGGTGCCGGTGGAGCGGGTAGTGGTTGACGAGCACGGTCGGCAGGTCGCCGGGGATCTCGGCGAGCCTGCGCTCGGTCTCGGCCACCCGGGCCGCGCACCAGGCCTCGCGGCTGGGATACGGGTCCGGGTGCAGCAGGAACTCGTCCGAGCAGACCACGCCGGTGCCGTGCGCGTAGGCCAGTCCCTCGTCCTTGGTCGCGCAGCCGGCCGGCAGGAAGGAGTAGTCGTACAGCAGGAACAGCGGGGCCACGGCCACCGGGCCGCCCGGACCGTCCCAGACCGGATAGGGGTCCTCGGGAGTCGTCACGCCCAGTTCGCGGCACAGCTCGACCAGGTGTTCGTAGCGGGCGACGCCGCGCAGGGTGAGGGTGTCGCGCGGATGGGTCCACAGTTCGTGGTTGCCGGGGACCCAGACCACCTTGCGGAACCGGCCCGACAGCGTCTTCAGGGCCCAGCGGATGTCGGCGACGGTCTCCGCGACGTCGCCGGCCACCAGCAGCCAGTCGCCGGCCTGCTCCGGGGCCATCCGCTCGACCAGGGCGCGGTTCTCGCTGTACCCGATGTGCAGGTCGCTGATGGCGAGCAGCCGCCCGGTCCCACCGGCCTCACCCGTCACCTCTCGCCCCCTTGTCGCGCGCTCGATGGGCACCACAAGAACACATCCTGCGGCCCGGGGACAAGCGCATCCGGCAGTGGCCGCGGACACGGGCCCGCGGCGGGCCGGGCGGTGGCTCCGTGTGGCACGACCCGGTCTGCGGAAGTCGTATGATCGCCGCAACACCGCCGCCCGAACTCCCTTTCTTTCAGGGCGGATTGGTGTCCCTCCTCCCCCTCTGGCCGGGCTCGGCCCGCTTCGCCCTGCCCGCGCCCCTCCGAAAGGCGGCCCGCATGGTCTCCCGCGTACGCGTCTGGCTCAACCGCACGTACGCGGAGAACGTCTTCTTCATGGATCAGCTGCGGAGAAATCCCGCTGACCGGGCCGTCGAGATCCATGCCACGCACGGCGACGCCGACTCGCCCGTGCTGGCCGCCGCCGACACCGCCGAGCTCGAACCGGAGGGCCTGTCCCCGGCCGCCTACGTCGAGTACGCACTGGACCAGTGCGCGCGGCGGGGCATCGACGTGTTCGTGCCGCGGCTGAACCAGGCCGCGATCGTGGCGCACCGCGCCGCCTTCGCGGCCGTGGGCACCGCGCTGCTCGCGCCGACGCCGGAGGCGGTGGCCGTCTTCGCGGACAAGGGGACGGCGTACGAGGCGGCCCGGTCGATCGGCGTGCCGGTGCCGCCGTGGTGGCGGGTCCGCACGCCCGTTGAACTCCTCACCGCGGTAGCGGAGTTGGAGGAGTCAGGGCACTTGGCGTGCTTCAAGCCCGCGGCGGGTGCGGGCGGCGTCGGCTTCCGGGTCATCACTCGCGCGCCCTTCTCGCTGAGGCAGCTGAACGGCTTCCCCGGCCCGCACGTCCCGCTGGACCTGGTCCTGCGCGCCCTGGAGCAGGCGGACGGTCCGGTGGACTGGCTGGTGATGCCCCGGCTGGAGCAGCCCGAGGTGTCGGTCGACTGCCTGACCGGGCCGGACAACCGGATCCGGCTGGCCGTGGGCCGCACCAAGAACGGCCGCCGCCGCGGTTTCACGCTGCACGAGCAGTGGCTGGAGCCCGCCCGGCGGATCGCGGAGGGCTTCGGGCTGCACTATCTGTCCAACATCCAGTTCCGCATGTACGGCGACCGCCCGGTGCTGCTGGACGTGAACCCGCGCCCGGCGGGCGGCCTGCACCAGCTCGCCCAGTGCGGGGTCAACGCCCCCTGGATTGCCGTCCGGTTGGCGCTGGGCGAGGATCCGGGGGAAGTGACGCCGCCGTTCCTCGGGCAGGACTACACGGTGGTGTCGGGGCCGCGTCCGCTGCGGCCGGAGGCGACGGCCGGGGCGCGGACCGGGCAGCGGACCGAGGTGCCCGCACAGGCCGCTTTCCGCACCGGGGCCCCGGCCTAGTGCCGCGACAGGCAACGTTTGCCCCGTCGCGACACTAGCGACCGACCCGCACCGAATGGGTATGGACCAATCACAGCGTCATGTCTTGACACCTGGATTGGTCCATACCAACTTGGTGGGCGCACCTCCCGCACAGTCCGCCCTGCGCTTCTCTGCACCTCTCTGCACCTCTGTGCCTCTGTGCCTCCCGAACGCCCCCAACTTTCAGGGAGATAGCGTGCGCGACACACTGAGATCCACACGGAGACGTCCCGGACGTCGGCTCCTCGCCCTGCTCGGCTCCGCGGCCCTTGCACTCGCCGGAGCCATCGCCCTCCCCGGCACGGCCCACGCGGCCAACGTCCTGGCCAACCCCGACTTCGAGTCGGGCGGCCTCTCCCCCTGGACCTGCACCGGCAACCTCGGTTCGGTGGTCTCCTCCCCCGTGCACGGCGGCTCCAAGGCCCTCGCCGGCGCGGTGACGTCGAACGACAACGCCCAGTGCAGCCAGACCGTACCGGTCCAGCCGAACACGACGTACCAGCTGAGCGGCTGGGTGCGCGGCTCCTACGTCTACCTCGGCGTCGACGGCGGCGCCTCGACCTGGACCTCGTCCCCGTCGGCGTACAGCCGGTTGGCGGTCTCCTTCACCACCGGCGCCACCCAGACCAGCGCGAGCGTGTACGTCCACGGCTGGTACGCGCAGGGGACCTACTACGCCGACGACATCAGTCTGGACGGCCCCGGTGGCGGTGGCGGTGGTGGCGACACCCAGGCGCCGACCGCGCCGACGGGCCTGACCTCCACCGGCAAGACGTCCTCCAGCGTGTCGCTGCGGTGGAACGCCGCGACGGACAACGTCGGCGTGACGGCGTACGACGTCTACAGCGGCGCCGGCCGGGTGCTGAGCGTCTCCGGTACGAGCGCCACGGTGAGCGGCCTGTCGCCGAGCACCTCCTACACCTTCACGGTCAAGGCGCGCGACGCCGCCGGGAACGTCTCGGGCGCCTCCAACGCCGTCACCGTCACCACGGACGCCGGCAGCGGCAGCGGTGGCGGCGGCTTCAAGCAGGCGGCTCCGTACCTGTACGAGGGCTGGGGCAACCCGCCGAGCGCGACCTCGGTGATGAGCGCGACCGGCATCAAGTGGTTCACGATGGCGTTCGTGCTCGACTCGGGCGACTGCACCCCGTCCTGGGACGGCCAGCGGCCACTGACCGGCGGTGTCGACCAGACCACCATCAACCAGATCCGCTCGGCGGGCGGTGACGTCGTCCCCTCGTTCGGCGGCTGGAGCGGCAGCAAGCTCGGGGCCAACTGCTCCTCCGCGAGCGCGCTCGCCGGGGCGATCCAGAAGGTGATCGACGCCTACGGCCTGAAGGCGGTCGACATGGACGTCGAGAACTCGGACGAGTTCGAGAACGAGGCCGTGCAGGCGAAGATCCTCACCGCACTGAAGACGGTCAAGGCCAACAACCCCGGTCTGAGGACGATCGTGACCTTCGGCACCTCGACGACCGGCCCGACCTACTACGGCAACCGCCTCATCGAGCAGGCCAAGTCGCTGAACGCGGACATCGACGTCTTCACCGTCATGCCGTTCGACTTCGGCGGCGGTGCGGACATGTACGGCAACACCGTGAACGCGGCCGAGGGCCTGAAGGCCAAGCTGAAGTCGACCTTCGGCTGGGACGATGCCACCGCCTACTCCCACATCGGCATCTCCGGCATGAACGGCCTGTCCGACCAGCAGGAGAACACAACTCCGGCTGTCTGGACCCAAGTACGTGACTGGGCCAACGGCCACCACATCGCCCGGCTCGCCTTCTGGTCGGTCAACCGCGACCGGCCGTGTCCGGGCGGCGGCGTGGCGGAGAACTGCTCCGGCATCAGCCAGAGCGACTGGCAGTTCACCTCCATCACGGCGGGCTTCACCGGCTGATCACCTGACACCCCGTGCGGGAACTCGTCCGGAACTTCTTCCGGAAATTTTCCGCCCGGGGTGTATCAGGGCCCGGACCAGCGACTCTCAAGGGTGGGGACCGCGGGGGAGACGGGGGACCGGGGCGGTCGGTCGCGTTACGGGGGAGCGACCGACCGGCCCGGCCGGCTACCTGAGGTACGCCAGGCCGGGGTGGACGGCGAGGTAGCCGTCGACGAGGCGGCGGGCGACGTTCACCGAGTCGACCAACGGGTGCAGCGCGAAGGCCTTCACGGCCGTCGCACGCCGGCCCGACCCGGCCGCGGCCAGCACCTCGCGCTCGACCGCCTTGACCGCGCAGACCAGCCCGGTCGCGTGCCCGGGCAGCGGGTCGACCGAGACCGGGTGAGCGCCGTTCGCGTCGACCAGGCAGGGCACCTCGACGACGGCGTCGGCGTCCAGCACCGAAAGGGTGCCCCGGTTGCGGACGTTGAGGATCAGCGTCGTGCGCTCGTCGCGGGCGACGGCCCGCATCAGGGCGAGGGCGACCTTCTCGTAGCCGCCGGAGAGGTCGTCGGCCTCCCGCTCCCCCGCCCCCGCCGCCTCGCGGTTCTCCGCCATGTAGGTGGCCTCGCGCTCCGCGCGGGTGCGGTTCCAGGCGGGCAGGGCGGCGGCCTTCGGGTCCCGCAACTCCTCGTAGAACCCGGCCTGCTGGTCGCGCAGGAAGGCGCCTCGGGTCTTCCCGGCCGACCGGTAGGCCTGCACGGCCTCACGGTTGAAGTAGTAGTAGTGCAGGTACTCGTTGGGGATCGCGCCCAGCGACCGGATCCAGTCGGCGCCGAAGAGCCTGCCCTCCTCGAAGGAGCCGAGCAGTTCCGGGTCGGCGAGCAGGCGCGGGAGTTCGTCGCGGCCGGCCACGCGCAGTCCGCGTACCCAGCCGAGGTGGTTGAGGCCGACGTAGTCGATCCACGCCCGCCCCGGGTCCGCGCCGAGCACGCGGGCGACGCGCCGGCCGAGGCCGACCGGCGAGTCGCAGATGCCGATCACCCGGTCGCCGAGATGGCGGGACATGGCCTCGGTGACCAGTCCTGCCGGGTTGGTGAAGTTGATGACCCAGGCGTCGGGTGCCAGCCGGGCCACCCGCCGGGCGATCTCGACGGCGACGGGTACCGTGCGCAGTCCGTAGGCGATGCCGCCCGCCCCCACCGTCTCCTGCCCGAGCACGCCCTCGGCGAGCGCCACCCGTTCGTCGTCCGCGCGTCCCTCCAGGCCGCCGACGCGGATCGCGGAGAACACGAAGTCCGCGCCGCGCAGCGCCTCGTCCAGGTCCGTGGTGGCCCGCACCACCGGCGCGTCCGGCGCCCCGGCGGCCTGTTCGGCCAGCACTCTGGTGACCGCGGACAGCCGTCCGGCGTCCAGGTCGTGCAGGACGACCTCGGTGACCCGGCCCTCGGCACGGTCGGCGAGCAGCGCCGCGTACACCAGCGGCACGCGGAATCCGCCACCGCCCAGAATCGTCAGCCTCACGCCAGCACCCTACGTCCATCGGCCCCGGGGGGCGGCGAGGCGGGGGCCGGGGACACGTCGGACATCCCTTCTGTCGCTGTGAAGCCTTGAACTCCCGTTCCGGCCAAGGACTTTCTTTGCTTTAACTCTTGACGGTGGCGGAGCCCTTGGGCACATTGGCCGCGCAACCATCGATGAGAGCGCTCTCAAGACCTCCCCGTACGTGTTCGAGCACGGCATCCGAGCACCCCCACTCCGTACCCGAGAGGCACCCCCCATGAGTGAACCCCCCGTCGCGCCCGCCGGTGCGCGCCGCAGACGTTCCGTGCGGCGCGCACTCGTCGCCGTCCTCGGCACGCTCGGTCTGGCGGCGGCCGTCGCCACCGCCGGGACCCTGCCCGCGAGCGCCTCCGCCCCCACACCCCCGTCGGGCTGGACGCAGGTCTTCCTCGACGACTTCGACGGTCCGGCCGGTAGCGGTGTCGACACCTCCAACTGGCAGTACGACACCGGTACTTCCTACCCGGGTGGCGCCGCCAACTGGGGTACCGGCGAAATCGAGACGATGACGTCCAGCACCAGCAACGTCGCCCTGGACGGCAACGGCAACCTGCTCATCACCCCGCTCCGGGACGCCGCCGGCAACTGGACCTCGGGCCGCATCGAGACCAGGCGCACCGACTTCCAGCCCCCGGCCGGCGGCAAGCTGCGTGTGCAGGCCCGCGTCCGGATGCCCGACGTCACCGGCGCCGCGGCCAAGGGGTACTGGCCCGCCTTCTGGACGCTGGGCGCGCCCTTCCGCGGCGACTACTGGAACTGGCCCGGGGTGGGCGAGCTGGACATCATGGAGAACGTCCAGGGCCTCAACACCAACTGGGCGACCATGCACTGCGGCTCCAACCCGGACGGGCCGTGCAACGAGACGACGGGCATCGGCGGTTCGACGTCGTGCGCGGGCACCACCTGCCAGGCCGGCTTCCACACCTACGCGATGGAGTGGGACAAGTCGACCAGCCCCGAGGAGATCCGCTTCTCCGTCGACGACGTCAACTTCCACACGGTGAAGGCCGACCAGGTGGACGCGACGACCTGGGCCAACGCCACCAACCACGGGTACTTCGTCATCCTGAACGTGGCGATGGGCGGCGGCTTCCCCGACGCGTTCGGCGGCGGCCCGGACGCCGGCACCGAGCCCGGCCACCCGATGACCGTGGACTACGTGCAGGTGCTCCAGTCCTCCGACGGTGGGAGCGGTACCACACCGCCCGCGTCCGGCAACCGGGACGCCTACAGCCCCATCGAGGCCGAGTCCTACGACAGCCAGAGCGGCGTCGTCACCGAGGCGACCACCGACATCGGCGGCGGCCAGAACATCGGCTCCCTCGCGAACGGCGACTGGGCCCTCTACCGGGGCGTCGACTTCGGCTCCACCCCGGCCACGCAGTTCTACGCGCGGGTCGCCGGCGGTGCCGCGGAGGGGGTCGGCGGGCTGGTCGAGGTGCGCCTGGACAGCCGCGACAACGCCCCCGTCGGCAGCTTCGCGCTGTCCAGCACGGGAGGCTGGCAGTCATGGACGACGGTCCCGGCGAACATCGGCCCGGTGACCGGCACCCACGACGTGTACCTCACCTTCAGCAGCGGCCAGCCGGCGGACTTCGTGAACGTCAACTGGTTCGACTTCGGCCACTGACCGGCACACACGGCATGGCGCCGGGGCTCCACGCGTGTGCGTGGGGCCCCGGCGCCGTGTCGTGTCCGCTGCCTACGGGGCCACTCCCACCCCGACGCGCGTCAGGACCTCGTCGGCCAGTTCCTGACAGGGGCGCTCGCCGTCCAGGAAGATCGTGTCCGCCGGCAAGGCGTCCGCCGCGGCCACGCACTGCTCGATCTGGGCCTTGCACCACTGCCGGACGGCCTCGTCACGTTCAGGATCGTGCGGCGTGACACTCCGGGCGTCGATCCGTCGCGCCAGGACCTCGGACGGAACCTTGAGGAAGAAGTGGTGGACGGTCGCTCCCGCTTCTTCCAACGCGCCGAAGATCTCGGCGACGTACCGCGGGTTGGCCAGCGTCATCGGAACCAGGATCGGACGTGCGTACTCCTCCAGCAGGCCCACGGCCATGCCGGCCACCTGCCGGCGCCACAGGCGCAGGTCCTGAAAGTTCCCGGTCGGCACCTCGACGATGCCCCGCAACACGTAACCGATCTGCTCCGGGTCATAGACCAAAGCAGCAGGCCAGCGCCGGTGCAACTCGTCGACCAGGGTGGTCTTCCCACTCCCGAAGGCGCCGTTCACCCAGATGATCACGCACGTCTCCCGTCTTGGATCACCGTCACCAGGCCCACAGGCTAATCGGGCGGATCCGCGGATCGAGGTGAGGGATGCGCCGTACGAGGACACCCTGTATTACGAGGACACCCTGGAGGCGGACGAGCCGGTCGCGCCCGGCACGGTGGTCACCGTGCCAAGGGCACGCCGCGCGGCGACCCACCGGACGCGGTGGCCAGGTCCTTCGACGGCAAGGGAGTTGACGTGGAATGAGCAAGAAGCCCACCGAGGCGGCGGCACAGGCCTCCCGGGCGGCCGACAGCGGACCACCGGCCGCCGCGGCCGCCGGCGGCCGGGCGCCGACCGCAGCCACGAAGCCCACGGCCCCCAGCTCCGGTCCCGGCTCCGGCCAAGGCCCCGCCGGCCCCAGCCCCAGCCCCAGCCCCAGCCCCAGCCCCAGCCCCAGCCCCAGCCCCAGCTCAGGCTCCGGTCCCAACCCCAGCTCCGACCCCACGGACAGCCAGGCCCCTGCGGTCACGCACGGCCGGGCGACCCCCCGCGCGCGGGCGCCTGAGGCGCCGTCCGCGCGGCCCGGCCGCAGGACCGGGACCGGGAACGGGACCTCCCGTGCCAAGGGGCACCAGGCGCCGGACGCGGGTGCCGAGGTCCGGGTGCCGGTGGCGGCGGCCGCCGATTGGGTGAATCCGCTGCGTGACCCACGGGACCGGCGGCTGCCACGGATCGCGGGGCCGTCCGGGCTCGTGATCTTCGGCGTCACCGGGGACCTGTCCCGCAAGAAGCTGATGCCCGCCGTCTACGACCTGGCCAACCGCGGGCTGCTGCCCCCGGGCTTCTCCCTGGTCGGCTTCGCCCGGCGGGAGTGGGAGGACCAGGACTTCGCGCAGGTGGTGCACGACGCGGTCGAGGAGTACGCGCGCACGCCGTTCCGCGAGGAGGTCTGGCAGCAGCTCGCCGAGGGCATGCGCTTCGTCCCCGGCGACTTCGACGACGACACGGCGTTCAAGCGCCTGCGCGAGGCGGTGGCGGACCTGGACTCCTCCCGCGGCACGGCAGGCAACTTCGCCTTCTACCTCTCCGTACCGCCCAGGTTCTTCCCCAAGGTCGTACAGCAGCTGAAGAAGCACGGCCTGGCGGAGGGCCCGCAGGGCGCCTGGCGGCGCGCGGTCATCGAAAAGCCGTTCGGGCACGACCTGGCCAGCGCCCGGGAGCTGAACCGGATCGTGCACGAGGTCTTCGCCCCGGAGCAGGTCTTCCGCATCGACCACTACCTGGGCAAGGAGACCGTCCAGAACATCCTGGCCCTGCGCTTCGCCAACCAGATGTACGAGCCGGTCTGGAACCGCTCCTACGTCGATCATGTGCAGATCACGATGGCCGAGGACATCGGCATCGGCGGCCGGGCCGGCTACTACGACGGCATCGGCGCCGCCCGCGACGTCGTCCAGAACCACCTGCTGCAGCTGATGGCGCTCACCGCGATGGAGGAACCCATCGCCTTCGACGCCGAGGCGCTGCTCACCGAGAAGCTGAAGGTGCTGAAGTCGGTGCGGCTGCCCGAGGACCTGGGCACCCACACCGTACGCGCCCAGTACGCGTCGGGCTGGCAGGGCGGCAGCCAGGTCGTCGGCTACCTCCAGGAGGAGGGCATCGACCCGCACTCGAGGACCGACACCTACGCGGCGCTGCGACTCGAGATCGACAACCGCCGCTGGGCCGGTGTCCCGTTCTACCTGCGCACCGGCAAGCGCCTGGGCCGCCGGGTCACCGAGATCGCGGTGGTCTTCCAGCGGGCCCCGCACTCCCCCTTCGACACCTCGGCCACCGAGGAACTGGGCGAGAACGCGATCGTGATCCGCGTCCAGCCGGACGAGGGCATGACGGTCCGGTTCGGCTCCAAGGTGCCGGGCACCTCCATGGAGATCCGGGACGTGACGATGGACTTCGCCTACGGTGAGTCCTTCACGGAGTCCAGCCCGGAGGCGTACGAACGCCTCATCCTGGACGTACTGCTCGGCGACGCCAACCTGTTCCCCCGCCCCCAGGAAGTGGAGGAGTCCTGGAAGATCCTCGATCCGGTGGAGGCGTACTGGGACGACCACGGCAGGCCGGCGCAGTACCCGGCGGGCACGTGGGGCCCGCCGGAGGCCGACGAGATACTCGCACGAGACGGACGGAGCTGGCGCAGGCCATGAAGATCGACCTGACCGACACCACCGCGGGGGACATCAACAAGGCGCTGGTGCGGGGCCGCCGCGCCATCGGCACACCCGCCGTGGGCATGGTCCTGACGATGGTCATCGTCACGGACGAGGAGAACGCCTACGACGCGCTCAAGGCGGCCGAGGAGGCCTCGCGCGAGCACCCCTCGCGCACCCTGCTCGTCATCAAGCGGCACGCCCGCACCCTGCGCGACCGCACGCACTCCCGGCTGGACGCGGAGGTACGGGTCGGCTCCGAGGCCGGTACGGGCGAGACGGTCGTCCTGCGCACCTACGGCGAGGTGTCCGACCACGCCGACTCGGTGGTGCTGCCGCTGCTGCTGCCGGACGCGCCGGTCGTCGTCTGGTGGCCGGTGGACGCGCCCGAGAACCCCGCGAAGGACCCGCTGGGCCGGCTGGCGCAGCGCAGGATCACCGATCTGTACGCCTTCGAGCGCCCGCTGGAGATCCTTCAGACGCGCGTGCGCAACTACTCCCCCGGCGACACCGACCTCGCCTGGACCCGGCTCACCCCCTGGCGCTCGATGCTGGCCGCGGCCCTGGACCAGGCCCGGGTGCGGGTGGTGTCGGCGGCCGTGGAGGCCGAGGCGGACAACCCGAGCGCGGAGCTGCTGGCCCGCTGGCTGGAGGCCCGGCTGGGCGTGCGGGCGGACCGCGTGGTCTCCGGCGGCCCGGTCGTCACGGCCGTGCGGCTGGGCACCGACAACGGGGAGGTCGTCATCGACCGGCCCGAGGGCCCGCTGGCCACGCTGACCCTGCCGGGCCAGCCGCCGCGCACCCTCGCGCTGAAGGTCCGCCCCCTGTCCGAACTCATCGCCGAGGAGCTGCGCCGCCTCGACGCCGACGAGATGTACGCGGTCGCCCTGCGCGGCGAGAGCGCCAAGGAGACCGTCTGAATGTCCGACATCCGGCAGGAAGTGAACTGACATGGCAGCGATGCAGTTGGGTCTCGTCGGCCTCGGCAAGATGGGCGGCAACATGCGGGAACGCCTCCGCAACGCCGGCCTCACCGTGGTGGGCTACGACCGCGATCCGGACCTCTCCGACGTGGACGGCCTGGTCGATCTCGTGGACCGGCTCGAGGCGCCACGCACGGTCTGGGTGATGGTGCCGGCCGGCGCCGCCACCCAGGGTGTCATCGACCAGCTGGCGACCCTGCTCAAACCCGGCGACATCGTCGTCGACGGCGGCAACTCGCGGTGGACGGACGACGAGAAGCACGCCCGGCAGTTGCAGGCGCGCGACATCGGCTTCGTCGACGCGGGCGTCTCCGGGGGCGTGTGGGGCCTGAAGAACGGCTACGCGTTGATGGTGGGCGGCGACGAGGAGCACGTCGAGCGTCTGAAGCCGGTGTTCGACGCGCTCAAGCCGGAGGGCCCGTACGGCTTCGTCCACGCGGGCAGCGTGGGCGCGGGCCACTTCGCGAAGATGGTCCACAACGGCATCGAGTACGCGATGATGCAGGCCTACGCCGAGGGCTGGGAGCTGCTGGAGAAGGTCGGCTCGGTCACCGACGTGCGCGAGGTGTTCCGTTCCTGGACGCAGGGCACCGTCATCCGCTCCTGGCTGCTGGACCTCGCCGTGGACGCCCTGGACGACGACGAGCACCTGGAGAAGCTGCGCGGCTACGCGGAGGACTCCGGCGAGGGCCGCTGGACGGTGGAGGCCGCCATCGACAACGCGGTGCCGATGCCGGCGATCACCTCCGCCCTGTTCGCGCGGTTCGCCTCCCGCCAGGACGACTCCCCGCAGATGAAGATGGTCGCGGCGCTGCGCAACCAGTTCGGCGGCCACGCGGTGGAGGCGGCGCCGGCGGACGAGGCGAAGAAGGACTGACGCCCCGGACGCGCGCCACGGGTGCGTCCGGGGCGCGGGGCCGTAGCGTGCACCGGGTGTGTTCAGGAAGCCGCGCCGCTGGGCGCACAGGCACGTCCGGGGAGTGCCGTACGCGCCCGTGAGTCGGGCGCGTACAGGCCCCGTGCCACCGGACGCCCAGGCGCCTCGGAGACCGCCGCACGGGCGCGGCAGCCGCCCCGCGCGGGGCGCATCTCACCCGCCGGCGGCACCCCTGGGGATGCCGTAGGCCCGTTCCACCCGCAGGCGGAGCACCAGGCGGCGGTCGCGGACCATGGCGGCGCGGTAGTCGTCCCAGTCGGGGTGCTCGCCGAGGACGTCGCGGTAGAGGCGGACCAGTTCCTCGACGGTCCCGTCGTACGGGTCCGCGGCGACCGGTGACAGGTCCGCGGTGCCCTCGGCCACCGTGTAGGCCCACCGGTCCGGGCTGGTGACGTGGTAGGAGGCCCGCGGGTCCCGGCGCAGATTGCGGGTCTTGGCGCGGTCGTCGGTGATCGAGACGCGGATGACCCGCTCATCGGGGTCGTAGGCGTGCGAGACGTTCGACAGCTGGGGCCGGCCGTCCCGCTTGAGGGTCGCGAGCACCCCGCCGCGGCTTTCGGAGAGCAGCGCGAGCAGGGCTTCCTGTACGGCGTCGTACGGCGTGTCCTGAGTCATACTCCGGTCAACCCGTCGGGCCGAGCCTCGCATTCCCCGTGATCGTTCCCCCGCCCGCGGGCCTCCCGGGGCAAGGGGGCGAGGCGGGGGATCCCGGCGGTCGCCCGCCGGGCTTCCCGCTCCGTTCAGGACAGGTGCGCCACCGCGTCCAGGTGGGGCAGGTGGTGGTCGAGCCGCTCCCGCTTGGTGCGCAGATAGGTGATGTTGCTCTCGCACGGCGGGATCAGCAGCGGTACCTGCTCGGCTACTTGGATGCCGTGCCGAACCAACGCCTCGCGCTTGCGCGGGTTGTTGGACAGCAGACGCACCGAGCGCACGCCCAGGTCGGTCAGCATCCCGGCGGCGACGCCGTAGTCGCGGGCGTCGACCGGCAGGCCGAGCGCGAGGTTCGCCTCGACGGTGTCCAGCCCCTCCGCCTGGAGTGCCATCGCCCGCAGTTTGGCGAGCAGCCCGATGCCCCGTCCTTCGTGACCTCTCAAGTAGACGACGACGCCGCTGCCTTCGGCGACGACGGCGCGCAGCGCGGCGGCGAGCTGGTCGCCGCACTCGCAGTGCTGGGAGCCGAAGGCGTCCCCGGTCAGGCACTCCGAGTGCAGCCGGACCAGGACCCGGTCGGTGCCGATGTCGCCGTGCACCAGCGCGACCTGTTCGTCGCCGCGGTCGTGGTCGAGATAGCCGACCGCCTGGAATTTCCCGTACACGGTGGGCAGTGGGGCATTCACGACGCGCTCCACGCCCGTGCGCCGGGAAGACTTCTTGCCGAGAACGCCGAGGTCTTCTGTCATGATCTGATTCCTAAGCAGAGACGAAAGGCCGGAAAACAATGAGCGGTTCGGGAACGCGGCCGACGGCACATGGTCTGCTGCCGGCGGACACCACGCAAGACGTACGGACGCGGGGGGCGGACCTCTCACGGCAGGTGGCGGTCCTGCCGGTGGGCAGTTTCGAACAGCACGGTCCCTTCCTCCCGTTGGCGACCGACACGCTGGTCGCCTGCGCCATCGCGCGCCGGATCGCCGACGCGTACCCGGTGCACCTCCTTCCACCGGTGACGATCTCCTGCTCGCACGAGCACGCCGCCTGGCCGGGAACCGTCAGCATCTCTTCCGTGACCCTCCATGCGGTGGTACGGGACATCGCGGACTCGCTGCGCCGCTCCGGCGTCGAGGCCCTGGTGGTCGTCAACGGCCACGGCGGCAACTACGTGTTGGGCAACGTCGTCCAGGAGTCCTCCGCGCGCGGTGAGCGCCTCGCGCTGTTCCCCGCCGCGGAGGACTGGCAGACGGCCCTGGCGGCGGCCGGGGTGCGCACCTCGCCGCTCACCGACATGCACGCGGGGGAAATCGAGACCTCCCTTCTTCTGCACGCCCATCCGGAAATGGTCCGGGCCGGTTACGAGTCCGCCGATTTCGTCGCGGACGACCGGCGGCATCTGCTCACCGCCGGAATGTCCGCCTATACCGAATCGGGCGTCATCGGCCGTCCTTCCCTCGGTTCCGCGGAAAAGGGCGAGAAACTGCTGAACAGCCTGGCGGATTCCTTCGGGCCGTATTTCTCGCTGCTCACGTCCGAGGGCTCGGAGCTCTCGGAGCTGCCGGAGAGCGGACGCGTGTAGGTCCCGCCGGACGCGCGGCCGGGTTCCGCGGCCGGTTCGGCGGGGCGGGACCCGGTGCGTATCGCGGTGTACCAGCGGGCGACGAGGACGAACGCGCCCGGCAGGCCGGCCACGAAGCTCAGCACCCCGTACACCACGGCCACGGCCACTCCGGCGCTCGCGCCGAGTCCGGCGGCGCCGAACGCCCAGGCGGCGACGCCCTCGCGCGGTCCGAACCCGCCCACGTTCAGCGGCAGTCCCATGGCGACCAGCGCGAGGACCGCCAGGGGCAGCAGGACGATCAGGGGCACGGTGGTGCCGGCGGGGACGGCGACGTGCGCGGCGACCACGAACATCACGATGTGCCCGGCCAGGACGACGGCCGAGGACAGCGCGACGCCCGGCCCGTTGCGGCGGGACAGCAGCCCCTCGCGGGCCTCGGCGAGAGCGCGGCGCAGGGCCCGCCCCCGGCGCGAGGGCGCGCGGTTCGGGCGCAGGGCGAGGACGATGGCGAACGCGCCGACGGCGGCGAGGGCGACCGGCGCCGCGAGGTGCCGGGTCTGGTCGCGCACGGGGGACGGCAGGGTCAGCAGGACCGCCGCGCCGGTGACGGCGAGCGCGATCTGCCCGGCGACCCGTTCGAGGACCACGGCCCGCACGCCGCGCCCCAGGTCACCGGTGCTCCGCCCGTGCCGTACCGCCCGGTGCACGTCGCCCAGGACACCGCCGGGCAGTGCCGCGTTCAGGAACAGCGCACGGTAGTAGTCCGACACCGCTGGGCCGAGCGGCAGCCGGATGCCCAGGCCGCGGGCCACCAACTGCCAGCGCCAGGCGCTGAGCACGGTGGTGACCAGCCCGATGCCGAGCGCCGCGAGCAGGGTCGGCGTGTCGATCCGCCGCAGCCCGTCCAGGAAGACACCGGTGCCCAGCCGCCACAGCAGGACGGCGAGGATGGCGACCCCGGTGACGGTGCCGAAGTGGGTCCGCAAAGCACGGGTGTTGAGGCGGGAGAGCGCCCCGAGCGGGGTACGGCCGCGGACGGCGGCACCGGATGCGTCGAGCACACGGGATGGGTCGGGGGCTCCTGCCGCCCCGGACACGTCGAGCGCACCGGACGGATCAGGGGCGCCGGCCCCCTCGTACGTCCCCGCCTCCGGGTCGCGTACGAGAGGTGCGTCCACCGTCTGCGCGCTCATGCGGCGCGATCCGTCGGCCGGGACAGCGCCAGCAGGTCCGTGTGGTGCACGACGACCCGCAACTCCCCCGCCGCGCACGCCTCCAGGCGGTCGGCGAGGTAGCGGTCGGCGGGCGGCCCCAGCTCGGGACGCTGCTCGACGGCCGCGCCGACCCAGCCGCGCAGCCACTGGGCGGTCAGTTCGCGCTGGTCGGGGCCGAGCCGCCAAGGGCTCGGGTGCACCCGTACGGTGGCGCCGTGCGCGGCGAAGGCCTCGCGGGCCGCGTCGACCGCGTCGGGACCGAGCAGTCCGGAGCGCCGCTGGTGGGCGTTGAACGCCTCGGTGATCTCGGCGTCCAGCGGATCGGCCGGGGTGAGTTCGACCCGGCCGGCCACCGAGAGGGTCAGCAGGGCCGGGCAGCCCGCTCCGGCGCAGGCGGCGGCGAGGGCGTCGATCTCCTCGCGGGTCAGGACGTCCAGCAGCGCCGAGGCCGTGACCAGGGACGCGCCGGACAGGGCGTCCGGGGTGAGCCGGGCCACGTCACCGCGCCGCGTCTCCACGGTGACCCGGCTGCCGTCGGCGGCGGCGCGCGGCGAGGCCACGGCCGCGAAGTGCAGCAGATAGGGGTCGCGGTCGTGCAGGACCCAGTGCTGGGCGCCGTCCAGCCGGGGGGCGAGCCAGCGGCCCATCGAGCCGGTGCCGCACCCCAGGTCGTGCACGACGAGCCCGCCCTGCCGGCCGGGCCGGTTCACCAACCGGATCCGCAGCGGGTCGAGCGACTCCGTCGCCCGCGCGGCGGCGTCCGCCGCCTCCCGGAGCTCCAACCACTCGGGCGCGTACCGGGGCGGCTCCTCCTGTGCCGGGCCCTCCCGAAGCCTCATCGTGGGCCGCTCCCCGGGCTGCTCCCCCGGCCGCTCCCCCGGCCACTGCGCGGGCCCGGCCCCCGGGATCACCGCCGGGGACGCGGCGTCCTGAGCCGCCCGTGTGGAGAACGCATCGGATTCCGCCATGATCGAAGGATCCTCTCCTGCGAGCCGCGCCGCCTCCGGGGCCGACCACCCCGTCCCGCCCCGCCCCCGTTCAGCCTCCAGCGCACCGGTCATGCCGCCCTCCGGGGTTCCTTCGGCAGCCGGCCGAGCACGCCGGCCAGGCTGCGGGCGGTGGTGGCCCAGCCGTCCAGGGCGGCGCGCCGGCCTCGGGCGGCGGACTTCAGCCGGCGCCGGACGTCGGCCTCGCCGAACCAGCCGCGCAGTTCGGCGGCGAGGGCCGCGGGATCCTCCGGCGGTACGAGGATGCCGGGCACCCCGCCGTCGGGGGCGCGGCCGACCGCCTCGCCCACCCCGCCGACGTCGGTCGCGAGCACCGGGATGCCCCGGGCGAGGGCCTCGGTGACCGCCATGCCGTACGTCTCCGCGTAGGAGGCGAGGACCATCAGGTCGGCGGCGGCGTAGCTGGCGTCGAGTTCGGCCCCGGACCGCGGTCCGACCAGGTGGAAACGGTCCCGTAGGCCGTGCTCCGCGATCAGGCCGCGCAACCGGTCCACGTAGGCGGGGTCCTGGGTGAGCGCGCCGACACAGGTGCAGCTCCACGGCAGGTCGGTGACCGCGGCCAGCGCCTCCACCAGCCGGTGCTGCCCCTTGCGCGGGGTGACGGAGGCGACGCAGAGCAGCCGCGAGACGCCGTCGGTGCCGGGGGCGACGGGCCCGATGTCGGCGCCCGGGGCGGCGGCGTGGACGCGGTCGGGGGCGAGGCCGTGGTGGGAGACGAGGCGGCGCACCGCCCAGTCGCTGGTGGCGACGACGGCGGAGACCGCGCGCAGCACCTGGCGTTCCCTGGCGTCCAGTTCCGCGGCCACGGCCGGGTCGAGTCCCGTCTCGTCGCCGAGCGGCAGGTGGACGAGGACGGCCAGGCGCAGCCGGTCGGCCTCGGGCACGACGGCCTCGGGCACGCCGCAGGCGACCAGTCCGTCGAGCAGGACGACGGCGCCGTCGGGCAACTCCCGCAGAACGCGGGCCAGTTCCGCACGGGCCCGGGCGTCGGGCCGGGGCCAGGAGCCGTTGACGGCGTGGGGCCTGACCTGCCAGCCGAAGCCGGGCAGGTCCAGGCTCACCCGGCGGTCGTAGGCGTTGCCGCCGCTCGGGGTGGCCGGGTCGTCGACGCCGCCCGGCAGGACGAAGTGCACGGTGCGCAGGGACATGGGGATGATCCCGACGTTCTCCGAGCCGGCGCGCTGCGCGGGCAGGTAGGCAAGGGGCGCGGGGCGGTGGA
This sequence comes from Streptomyces sp. NPDC052043, assembly GCF_044548235.1. Classification (NCBI taxonomy): domain Bacteria; kingdom Bacillati; phylum Actinomycetota; class Actinomycetes; order Kitasatosporales; family Streptomycetaceae; genus Streptomyces; species Streptomyces sp. NPDC052043. The sequence goes on along the minus strand of NZ_JBIUBT010000007.1, from coordinate 332,883 downwards.
CGGTCGTGTCGGTCACAGCGCGCGCTCGTAACTCGCCCAGGCGACGTGCGACTCGTGGAGGGTGACGGTGAGGCCGGCCAGGCCTTTGGCGCCTTCGCCCAGGGCGCCCTTGTGGATCCGTTCGGCGAGCCGGTCGGCGATGACCTTGGCCAGGAACTCGGTGGAGGTGTTGACGCCGGCGAAGTCGGGCTCGTCGTCGAGGTTGCGGTAGTTCAGCTCGCCCACCACGGCGCCCAGTTCCCGCGTGGCCAGTCCGATGTCGACGACGATGTTGTCGTCGTCCAGCTGTTCGCGCCGGAAGGTGGCGTCCACGAGGAACGTGGCTCCGTGCAGACGCTGCGCGGGCCCGAAGACCTCGCCGTGGAAACTGTGGGCGATCATGATGTGATCGCGGACGGTGATGCTGAACAACGGACGACCCTCCAGGTGCGGCGCGTCTGGTCCCCCGGCCTGTGCCTGCCGGGGGATGCCGTGTAGTACGGCTCTTCGCTTCCCCGTGTTCAGTGCCCGCTCACACTTTTCTCAAGGTCAGGCGCTCATGCCTTTCTCAGGGCCAGGCGCTCCTGTCGTCCCGGATCGGATGATCGGCCGTGCTCAGTCGGCGTACCTGACCCGGTGGCACAGCGCCGGGATCTCCCCGGAGGCGAGCCTCGGCATCACCTCCGGCAGCTCCTCGAACGCGCTCTCCCCGGTGACGAGGGCGTCAAGGGCCGGGTCGGCGAGCAGGTCGAGCGCGAGGGCCAGCCGGTCGGCGTACGTGCGGCTGGAGCGGCGGGCCGGGGAGACGGTGCCGACCTGGCTGCTGCGGACGACCAGCCGGCGGGAGTGGAACGCCTCGCCGAGCGGGAGGGCGACGCGCCGGTCGCCGTACCAGCTCAGTTCGAGCACGGTGCCCTCGGGGGTGAGCAGGTCGAGCGCGCGGGCGAGGCCCTGCTCGGTGGCGCTGGCGTGCACGACGAGGTCGCACGCGCCGAGCGCGTCCTGGGGCAGCGCGAAGCCGGTGCCGAGCGCCTCGGCGATCTCGGCGCGGGCGGGGTCCGCGTCGACCAGTTGCACCCGCACGCCGGGGAACCGGGCCAGCAGGGCGGCCACCGAGCAGCCGACCATGCCGCCGCCGACCACGGCGATGCGGTCGCCGACCAGGGGCGCGGCGTCCCACAGCGCGTTCACGGCGGTCTCGACGGTGCCCGCGAGCACCGCCCGCCCGGCCGGCACGTTCTCCGGCACACGGGTCACCGCGCTCGCCGGTACGACGTAGCGGCTCTGGTGCGGGTGGAGGCAGAAGACCGTCCGCCCGGCCAGCTCCCGTGGGCCCTCCTCCACGACGCCCACACTGAGGTAGCCGTACTTCACCGGGCCCGGGAAGTCGCCCTCCTGGAACGGCGCCCGCATGGCCTCGTACTGGCTCTCGGGCACCTGGCCGCGGAACACGAGCGTCTCCGTGCCGCGGCTGATCCCGGAGTACAGCGCGCGGACGACGACCTCGCCCGGCCCGGGCTCCGGAAGGTCCGTCCGGCGTATCTCGCCGTGGCCCGGCGAGGTCAGCCAGAAGGCGCGCGCGGAGCGGTTCATCGAGAATCCTCCTGAACGATCGAGAAGTTGTTCACGTACCGAGAAGTGCACAGGCCGCGCACAACGTACGCGGCGTTGATCGACTCTGTCACTCGTCCGGAGGGTGTTCGGTGGCCCTGAACAACACGTACGACGCACGGCTGGTCCAGCAGGAGACCGTGGTGGGAGCGGGCGCGCAGATCCTGTTGCTCGCCCTGCTCGGCCCGGCGATCGGCATGGGTCCCGCGGGCTGGGTGACCGGCCTGGTCTTCGCCGTCGCCACCTGGGCGGTGCTCTCCCGGGCGCTGCGCCGTTCGCGGCCGCGTTCCTTCGGCCCGGCCAACCGGGTGACCCTGGGCCGGGCCGTTCTCGTCGGTGGGGTGACGGCGCTGGTCGCGGACTCCTTCGCGAGCGCGCCGCCGGTGTCGCTGCTGGTCGCGCTCACGGCGGTGGCACTGATCCTGGACGGCGTCGACGGCAGGGTGGCCCGCCGCACCGGCACCTCCACGGCGCTCGGCGCCCGCTTCGACATGGAGGTGGACGCGTTCCTGATCCTGGTCCTGAGCGTGTACGTCTCGACCCGGCTCGGCCCGTGGGTGCTGCTGATCGGCGGTATGCGGTACGCGTTCGTCGCCGCCGCCCGCGTGCTGCCCTGGCTGAACGCCCCCCTGCCCCCGAGCACGGCCCGCAAGACGGTCGCCGCGCTCCAGGGCATCTGCCTGCTGCTCGCCGGCGCGGACCTGCTGCCCCCATGGGTCAACGCCGGTGTGGTGCTGCTGGCTCTGGGCCTGCTGGCGTGGTCGTTCGGCCGGGATGTGCTGTGGCTGCGGCAAAGCTCACGCACGGCAGCCGCCAAGGCCGACGCGCCGGAGGAGTCCCGCCCCAAGAACTCCGACGCGGCCCCCGCAACAGACCCCGTCGAGGCGCTCCTGGAGCCGGCCCAAGCAGCGTAACGCTCGGGGAATGTAATCCGGGCCGCTTCCTGAGACCGGCCCCCATGACCCCGAGGAGTGCGACGCAGGACCCACTCCAAGCAATGTGGGACGGGCGCGGCGTCACAACGGACGTGGGATGGGCCTGACCGACGTCCATTCGGGGTGAGTTGGTTCACGGGTGGTAGGTTCGGTTTCTTCGCCTTGTGTGCTTGGCGGAGTCGCCAGCGTCGACCCCGCCCTGGAACTTGGCCGTCTCGGCCGCTACGGAGCCCGGTTCGTCGGCTGGCCGGTGCCCGAGCGTGCTGCGGTCGAGCAGGCCCTCAGGGCTCTGGTGGCCATCGCCGTGACCGACGGCCGACCCCCTTGGGATGTCGCCGAACTCATCGAGGGGACAGCCGGCGCGACGGGCGGCCTGGAGCCGTGGCTCGGGTACGTCTCAGGGCTCTTCGGCCCTGAGGCAGACGCCGGCCTCGTCCGACTGGTGGTCGACTGGGCCACCGACCTCCTCTGGGGGGACTTCCGGTTCTCGTGGTACGACGGCGACGTCCAGGCGGTGGCCGACTGGCTCGTGGCCCAGCACGGCCGCGTAGAGGCGTTCGCCGTCCAGCACCCACGGTGCAAGAACGCGGCGGACGCGCTGGCCGCGCTCGCCCGTCTGCGGGAGGGCCGTGAGAGCCCGTGGTTGTACCCGTGCGCCCGACCCGCGCCGCTCGGCATCATCACCTGATGGCACCCGGGTGCCGGTTGGTGAGCGGGGCCGGGGACGGGAACCCATGACCCTGAGGTGTGGGCGCGGGGTCCGCTCCGGGGGCTTCGGGACGGACCTGTGCCCCTCACGGGGTCATGGGTGCCTCAGACGGCCTAACGCTCCAGCTCCCCGTGCGCCCGCACGATCTTCGCGTAGCGGTGGCCGCTGGCCTTGATGGTGCGGGCCTGGGTGGCGTAGTCGACGTGGACGAGGCCGAAGCGCTTGTCGTAGCCGTACGCCCACTCGAAGTTGTCCAGGAGCGACCAGGCGAAGTAGCCGGCCAGCGGGGCGCCCTTGCGAGCGGCGGAGGCGCAGGCCGCCAGGTGCCCCACCAGGTAGTCCTGGCGCCCGGGGTCGTCGACCGTGCCGTCGGGGCCCACCGTGTCGGGGAAGGCGGAGCCGTTCTCGGTGACGTAGAGCTTCTGCGCGCCGTACTCGTGGGTGAGGCGCAGCAGCAGCGTCTCGATGCCGGACGCGTCGATCTCCCAGTCCATGCCGGTGCGGGGCACGTCCGGGCGGCGTACGGAGCGGGCGTGGGGCACCGGGCCCGCGGGGTCGTCGGCCACCGTCGCCGGGAAGTAGTAGTTGAGGCCGAGCCAGTCCAGCGGGGCGGCGATGGTGTCGAGGTCGCCCGGCTGCTCGGGGAGGTCGACGCCGTAGACCTCGCGCATGTCGGCGGGGAAGCCGCGGCCGTGGACGGGGTCCAGCCACCAGCGGTTGACGTGGCCGTCGTGGCGGCGGGCTGCGGCCGCGTCCTCGGGGCGGTCGCCGGCGGGGAAGACCGTGGAGAGGTTGTTGACGATGCCGACCTCGGCGCCGGTCGTCGCGGCGCGGATCGCCTGGGCGGCCCGGCCGTGGCCGAGGAGCAGGTGGTAGGAGGCGCGGACCGCGGCGGTCAGGTCGGTCAGGCCGGGGGCCATCTTGCCCTCGAGGTGGCCGATCCAGGCGGAGCAGGAGGGTTCGTTGAGAGTCGTCCAGTGGGTCACCCGGTCGCCGAGGCGTTCGGCGACGACGGAGGCGTAGGCGGCGAAGTGCTCGGCGGTGGCGCGCTCGGGCCAGCCGCCGCGGTCCTGGAGGGTCTGCGGCAGGTCCCAGTGGTAGAGGGTGACGGAGGGCGTGATGCCCGCCTGGAGCAGTCCGTCGATCAGCTCGTCGTAGAAGTCGAGGCCCTTGGGGTTCACGGGGCCGTCGCCGTCCGGCATCACCCGCGGCCAGGCGATCGACAGCCGGTAGGCGTTCAGGCCCAGGCGGCTCATCAGGGCGATGTCCTCGCGCCAGCGGTGGTAGTGGTCGCAGGCGACGTCGCCGTGGTCGTCGTTGTCGATCTTCCCGGGGGTGTGGGAGAAGGTGTCCCAGATGGACGGCGAGCGGCCGTCCTCGGCGACGGCTCCCTCGATCTGGTACGCCGATGTGGCCGTGCCCCACCGGAAGTCGTGCGGGAGTGCGGCGAGGTCGATGGCGTCGGACACGTAAGTCCTTTCGGAAGGGCGTGTTGGGGGCGTGTCGGGGGTCACTTCACCGCTCCGGCGGTGAGCCCCGCGACGAGGTAGCGCTGGAGCAGCAGGAAGCCGGCGACCACGGGCACGCTGACGACGAGCGAGGCGGCCATGATCTGGTTCCAGTACACGTCGTTCAGCGTGGAGTACTGCTGAAGGCCCACGGCGAGCGTGCGGGTGGTCTCGTTGGTCATGACGGACGCGAAGAGCACCTCGCCCCAGGCGGTCATGAAGGCGTAGACGGCGACGGCGACGATGCCGGGGATCGCGGCCGGCACGACGACCCGGAACAGCGCGCCGAGCGGTCCGCAGCCGTCCACCAGCGCCGCCTCGTCCAGGTCGCGCGGCACCGAGTCGAAGTACCCGATCAGCATCCAGATCGAGAACGGCAGCGAGAAGGTCAGGTACGTCAGGATGAGGCCGCCGCGCGAGCCGAACAGGGCGATGCCGGTGGCGTTGCCGATGTTGACGTAGAGCAGGAACAGCGGGAGGAGGAAGAGGATGCCCGGGAACATCTGCGTCGAGAGCACGGTGACCGTGAAGACGCGCTTGCCGCGGAAGCTGTACCGGCTGACCGCGTACGCCGCGAACACCGCGATCACCACCGAGCAGACGGTCGCCGCGCCCGCCACGATCAGCGAGTTCACGAAGTACTGGGCGAGCGGGACCGTCGACCAGATGTCGATGTAGGGGCGGAAGGTCAGACCGCTGGGCAACCAGCGGAACTTGCCCGTGACGTCCGCGAGCGGCTTCAGCGAGCTGGAGACCATCACGTAGACGGGCACCAGGACGAACCCGGTCAGCAGGGTGAGGAAGATCCGGCGGGTCCACAGGAAGGAGCGCGGCGGCGCCATCGGGGACCGGTGGGAACCGGCCGTCACGGACCTGGGGGTGTCAGGCATCGGCGGCCCTCCGTCCGCGTGAGGTGAGCACGAGGTAGACGCCGGTGACGACCAGCAGGAAGAGCAGCAGCAGGACGGACATCGCGGAACCGGTGCCGAAGTTCCAGGTGACGAAGGAGGCTTGGTAGATGTGGACCGAGATGAGGTCCGCGGCCTCCGGGGCGCCCTTGCCGAACAGCACGTAGGGCGTGTTGAAGTCGTTGAACGTCCACAGGAACAGCACCAGCACCAGCACCTGGTTGACGGGCCGCAGGGACGGCAGGGTGATGCGGCGGATCTGCTGCCACAGCCCGGCGCCGTCCAGCGCGGCGGCCTCGTACAGCTCGCCCGGGATGTTCTGGAGTCCGGCCATGACGATGAGGAAGGCGAACGGCCAGCCCTTCCACACCGACACCGTCAGCAGGGCGACGAAGCTGTTGTCGCCGATGAGCCAGAACGAGGGCTTGTCGGTGAGGTGCAGCTGGTCGTGCAGGACGTGGTTCACCAGGCCGTTGTCGTGCTGGAACATGAACACCCAGGTGATGACAGCCGTGTAGACCGGCAGCGCGTACGGCACCAGGAACAGGGCGCGCAGCAGGCCGCGCCCGCGGAAGGTGTCCTGCATGCAGACCGCGGCCGCGGTGCCGATGAGCCAGCACAGGCCGACCGACAGCAGGGTGAAGGCGACGGTGACGAGGAAGGAGTGCAGCAGCGCCTCGCCGACGGGTGCGTTGAAGTCCACCGACATGCGGTAGTTGTCGAAGCCGGACCAGGGGGCCGTGGTCCAGTCGCGGATGTAGAACTGGGTGAGCTCCTTGAAGCTCATCACGATGCCGATCACCATCGGCACCAGGTGGACCAGGAGTTCGAGCAGCAGGGCGGGCAGGAGCAGCAGGTACGGCAGCGAGACGCGTCCGAGCCACCCGGGGCGGCGCGGCCCGCGCGCCGCCCCGGGTGATGTCGCGGGTGCCGTCGTCCCGCCGGTGTGCGCGGGAGCGGTGGTCGTCATGGGGGTGTCCGTGCTCACTTCGCCGGCATCTGCTGCTGGGCCTTGAGCAGCTTGGCCTTCACCGAGGCGGTGGTGACCGCGCGTCCGGCGGCGGCGTCGGCGAACAGGTCCTTGACGGCCGTGCCGACGGCCGTCTCGAACTGGGACTCGTCGGCGACCTGCGGCAGCGCGGCGGCGCTCGTGGCCAGGGTGTCCTTCAGGACCGCGTTGGCCGGGGAGTTGAAGGCGGCGTCCGCCTGGGCGGTCTTGACCGGCGGGATGGAGCTGTAGGCGGTGTTGAGGACCTTCTGCTCCTCGTCACTGGTCATGAACTTCACGAACTTCGTGGCGCCGTCGAGGTTGTGGCTGTTCTTGAAGACGGCGATGTTGATGCCGGCCACCATCGAGTTGACCTGGGTGCCGGTGCCGGGGGTGCCGGACTGCACCGGGACGGGCGCGATGCCGTAGGTGTCCTCGCTCATGCCCTGGGACTTGAGGTTGGCGGAGGCGGACTGCCACAGCAGCATCGCCGTGCGGCCCTTGGCGAAGTCGCTGACCGACTGGTTCTGCGCGTACTCGGCGTCGCCCTGCGGGATGACCTTGTCCTTGGCCATCAGGTCGACGTACTGCTTGACCGCCGCGACCGCGCCGTCGCTCGTGAAGTCGGGCTTGCCGTCGGCGGTGAAGAAGTCGGCGCCGTGCTGCTGGGCGAAGACGAAGGCGTGGTGGATGTTCTCCGAGACGTTGGCGCCCTCGGCGCCGATGACCTGCTTGCCCTTGGCCTGGATCTTCTTGCCGTCGGCGACCAGTTCGTCCCAGGTGGCCGGGGGCTTGGCGATGCCGGCGTCGGCGAAGATCTGCTTGTTGTAGTAGAGCGCGTACGCCATCGAGTACAGCGGTACGGCGGCCGGGTCCTGGCCCTGGGCGCCGGTCGAGCCGAGCGCGGAGTCGACGAAGCGGTCCTTGCCGCCGATCTTGTCGAAGTTCTTGGCGTCCCAGGGCAGCAGCGCCCCGGTGGCCTGGAGGGAGGCGCTCCAGGTGTTGCCGATGTTGAGGACGTCGGGGCCCTGTCCTGAGGTGGTCGCGGTGAGGATCCGGGTCAGCAGGTCCGACCAGGGCACGACCTCCAGCTTCACCTTGATCCCGTACTGCTTCTCGAACTTGTCGAGTTCGGGCTGGAGGACCTTCTTGTCGATCGAGATGCTGGCGCCCTGGTTGGAGGCCCAGTACGTGAGTGTCTTCGGCGAGTCGTCGGACCCGCCGCCCGTCGACGAACCGCCTCCGCAGGCCGAGGCGGCAAGGGCGAGAGACATGGTGACGGCGCCTACGGCCGCGGCTCGGATGCTGCGCATGGCTCCTGGTGTCCCTTTCCGGGAGTCGAGAACCGCGAGGAGTCCTCCGGACGCCGACACCGCTCTCGTTCCCGTGTCCCCGTGCTCGTGCTCGTTCTCGTGCTCGATCGCTCGGGTCCGGTTCGCTCGGTTCGACTTCCGAAGGCGCCTCAGGGCTTAATTTAGGACGTGAGTTAAACCTCCGGGCGAGGCGTCGTCAAGGGATCCGGCAGGGATGAATCGGCGGCCGGCGGCGATGGGGACGGGGCGGCCGACCCGAGACGGCCTGGGTCTGCCGCCTGACCTGCGGCAGGAGGGCAAGGAAGGAGCGCGGAAAGAGCAGTACAACGGTTGGGTCTCGGGGGCCCGCACGGACGGCTCGGCTAAGCGGGGGACATCTCGCCAGCGGGCAGCGGGACTTGACGTGATGACACCTCCCGCCTGGCCCGACTCTCCCGCACCTCCTGACGCTTCGTTCACTCGCGTGAGGCATTCCCCGTCAGCAGAGCGCTCTCGAACCCTCCGCCGTTCATTTCCTGAACAGCGGAGCCGGCTCATGGCCTCTCAGTCGCCGCCTCTCCGGACACCGGAATTCCTGGCGGCCGGTGAGAACGGGGATCCCGGGTGCAGGGCTGTTAGGCCCTGCCCGGAGGGGCGCGGAGGGACTGTTCGGCCCTATCCGCACCCCATGCCCCTTTGGGGATCATGAGGCGGCGGCCGGGAGGGTCGGGTCCGTTCCTCAACCGGAGCACCTCCGGGCTCGTCGTTGTGTCGATGAACCAAGCAGATGCGGAGGGCACCGTCCGGTGGACGAGGTGCGCATACAACAGGCGGCAGCGCGGCCGGAAGACCGGGAAGACGTGGTCGAGGCCACGCCGGTTCCCGGTACCGCGGTGGCGGACAAGGGCGCGGCCGGCGGCCCGGTGACAGGAGGGCAGGCGGCCCAGGTCCCAGGACACGGCCCCGTTCGACCCTCGTGGGTGGAGTGGCTGACCACCACCGACCACAAGAAGATCGGGACGCTGTATCTCGTCACCGCCTTCGCGTTCTTCATCCTCGGTGGCGTGATGGCGCTGGCGATGCGGGCCGAACTCGCCCGGCCCGGGCTGCAGATCATGTCGAACGAGCAGTTCAACCAGGCGTTCACGATGCATGGCTCGATCATGCTGCTGATGTTCGCGATGCCGCTCTTCACCGGCTTCGCGAACTGGATCATGCCGTTGCAGATCGGCGCCCCGGACGTCGCCTTCCCGCGGCTGAACATGCTCGCCTACTGGCTGTTCCTGCTCGGCTCCCTCATCGCCGCGGCCGGTTTCCTCACCCCGCAGGGCGCGGCCGACTTCGGCTGGTTCCTGTACGCGCCGCTGTCGGACGCCGTCCACTCGCCGGGCATCGGGTCCGACATGTGGATCATGGGTGTGGCGCTGTCCGGCTTCGGCAGCATCCTCGGCTCGGTCAACTTCATCACCACGATCATCTGCATGCGTGCGCCCGGCATGACCATGTTCCGCATGCCGATCTTCACCTGGAACGTGCTGCTGACCGCGCTCCTCGTGCTGATGGTCTTCCCGGTGCTCGCGGCGGCGCTGTTCGCCCTGGAGATGGACCGCAAGTTCGGCAGCCACGTCTTCGACTCGGCCAACGGCGGTGCGCTGCTGTGGCAGCACCTGTTCTGGTTCTTCGGCCATCCGGAGGTGTACATCCTGGCGCTGCCGTTCTTCGGCATCGTCAGTGAGGTCATCCCGGTCTTCGCCCGCAAGCCGATGTTCGGCTACATGGGCCTGATCGGCGCCACCATCTCCATCGCGGGCCTGTCGCTGACCGTGTGGGCGCACCACATGTACGTCACCGGCGGCGTCCTGCTGCCGTTCTTCTCCTTCATGACCTTCCTGATCGCGGTCCCGACCGGTGTGAAGTTCTTCAACTGGATCGGCACCATGTGGAACGGCTCCCTGAGCTTCGAGACACCGATGCTGTGGACGGTGGGCTTCCTCGTGACGTTCCTCTTCGGCGGTCTGACCGGAGTGATCCTGGCCTCCCCGCCGCTGGACTTCCATCTGTCCGACTCGTACTTCGTGGTGGCGCACTTCCACTACACGATCTTCGGCACTGTGGTGTACGCGATGTTCGCCGGCTTCCACTTCTGGTGGCCGAAGTTCACCGGCAAGATGCTCGACGAACGGCTCGGGAAGATCACGTTCTGGACGCTCACGGTGGGCTTCCACCTCACCTTCCTGGTCCAGCACTGGCTGGGTGTGGAGGGCATGCCGCGCCGGTACGCCGACTACCTCGCGGCCGACGGTTTCACCTTCCTCAACTCCCTGTCGACGATCGGGTCGTTCGTGCTCGGTCTGTCGCTGCTGCCGTTCTTCTACAACGTCTGGAAGACCGCCAAGTACGGCAAGCCGGTCGGCGTCGACGACCCGTGGGGCTACGGCCGCTCCCTGGAGTGGGCGACCTCGTGCCCGCCGCCGCGGCACAACTTCGTCTCCCTGCCCCGGATCCGGACCGAGTCCCCGGCGTTCGACCTGCACCACCCGGAGATCTCCGGGGTCACGGGGGTCGCCGGGGTCGGCGGGACCGCGGGGCGGGCCGCGGTGGAAGAGGCGGCGAGGTAGGCCGTGTCCCACGCCGTCGCCGCCCTGGGAGCCGCGGCGCTCACCACCGCGGGCTCCGTCTGGTACGTGCCGGCCCTCGCCGACCTGCGGGCCGGCGCGGACCGGCCCGAGTTCCGGCGCATCGCCGCCGCGGCCTGCGTGACCGGCTGGGCCGGCGCGGGCGCCCTCGCCGTGCTGCTGCTCGTCGCCGAGGCATGGTGGACACCGGTCGCCGCGGCCGTCGCCGGCGCCACCGTCGCCTGCGCCCTGCGCCTGCACGCCGCCGCGCAGCGCAGGCGCGAGGCCCGCGAGATGGCCGGCCACTGGACACGCCTGGGTCATGTCCCCGCCCCGACCGGCCCGTCCCACTCCCGGAACGTCGTCGCCACCGTCCTCGGCTGCGGCCTGGCCGCGGCGGTGGCCGTCGCGGCCTGGACCTGGCAGTCCGCCTCGGGCCCCGACGCCGACCCCCACTGGGTGACCGCCGCAGCCCCCGTCGCCGTCATGGGCGTGTTCCTCACGGCGGCGGCGGGGTACGCCCGCGCGACACGCCCCGCCACGACGACCGTGGAGGGAGGGAGCCGGCACCGGGAGAACTCCCGGGGTGCCGCGCTGTAGCTGTCGCCAGGTGTCGTCAGCTGTCGTCCCGCTCCGACGACGGCCAAGGCCGGCCGCCCCTCCTCCCGAAGTGACCCGGGAGGAGGGGCGGTTGCGTACCGCTAGCGGGCTGCGCGCAGAATGCCGCGACATGAACAGTCCCGGCCACGCGGAACGGAGCGAATTCCGCATCCCCAGAGGCGACTTGGACACTTGCTAGCGGTTCGGTAACTATTTCACCCCGCTCGTTGACTGGGCGGGACGCGGTGGGAACGGTGAGCCGATCAAGCCGCTCCCGTCTCTCTTCAGGAGTCCGCGTGACCGACACCGCGCACCATGGCCCTGCCGTACCTCGCCCCACGCGCCGCGTGCTGCTGCGGGCCGCAGGGCTGATGGCCGGCCTGGCCGCCACGGGGTCGTCCATCCCCACCGCCGCGGCGGCCGCCGCCGAGGGCACCCCGACCGCGTACCGCGACCGCGAGCTGCGTGGCGAGTGGATCGCCAGCGTCTCCAACATCGACTGGCCCTCACGGACCGGACTGAGCCCCGCCGCACAGCAGGCGGAGTTCATCGCACTGCTCGACCACGCCCGATCGATCGGACTCAACGCGGTGTTCGCGCAGGTCCGTCCGGCGGCCGACGCCTTCTGGCCGTCACGCCACGAGCCGTGGTCGCAGTACCTGACCGGCACTCAGGGCCAGGATCCCGGCTACGACCCGCTGGGCTTCATGGTCCAGGCCGCGCACGACCGCGGGCTGGCCCTGCACGCGTGGTTCAATCCGTACCGCGTCTCGCTGCAGTCCGACGTCACCAAGCTCGTGCCCAGCCACCCGGCGCGGCTGCACCCGGAGTGGATCGTCTCCTACGGCGGCCAGCTGTACTACAACCCCGGCATACCGGCCGCACGCGCCTTCGTCGAGAACGCCATCATGGACGCGGTGGAACGCTACGAGGTCGACGGCGTCCACTTCGACGACTACTTCTACCCCTACCCGGTGGGCGACGCGGACTTCCCCGACGACGACGCCTTCGCCACGTACGGCGCGGACTTCACCGACCGGGCCGCCTGGCGCCGGCACAACGTGGACCTGCTGGTGCAGGAGGTGTGCGACCGGGTACGCACGGTCCGGCCCGAGGCGGCGTTCGGCGTCAGCCCCTTCGGTATCTGGCGCAACGCCTCGAGCGACCCGCGGGGCTCGGCCACCAACGGCACCCAGTCCTACGACGCGCTCAACGCCGACACCCTCGGCTGGGTGCGCAAGGGCTGGCTGGACTACATCGCCCCGGAGCTGTACTGGAACATCGGTCTCCCGGTGGCCGACTACGCCGTCCTCGCCCCGTGGTGGGCACAGGCGGTCCGCGGCACCGACGTGCAGCTGTGGATCGGCCAGGCCCTGTACAAGGCCGGCGACCCCGCCCAACCGGACGCCTGGCAGGACCCGGCCGAACTCTCCCGGCACCTCACGATGGACAGGGGACTGCCGGAGATCAACGGCGAGATCCTGTTCAGCGCCGCGGACGTGACCGCCGACCGCATCGGCGCGGTCGCCCGGCTGAGCGCCGACCACTGGATGCGGCCCGCGCTGCCACCGCTCCTGCCGAGGCTCGCCCACGGACCCGCACCCATGCCCCCGCTCGCGTCGGCGGCCCGGACGGCCGACGGCGGGATCCGGATCGAGGTGCGCTCCCGCGGCAACCACGTCCCCGCGCTGTACGCAGTGCGGCAGCACACCGCCGACGACGACGATCTGGTGGCGGTGCTCCCGGGCGCCCGCGACAGCCAGTGGACCGGTCCGGCGGCCCCGGAAGGCACGACGTACACGGTCACGTCGGTGGACCGCGCGAGCCGCGAGAGCTCCCCGATCACCGTGCGAATGCCACGCCGTTGACACAGCACCACCGCCGGCGCCCGACCCGGCAGCCCGACCCGGCCGCTCAGAACCGGGTCGGGTCGGGCCGCGGGGAGGGCGAAGCCGCTCTTTCCTCGTCCTGGCCGCGACCCCGACTGTGGGGGTCCGTCACACCAACCATGATGTTCCGTTGGAAAATCCACTTTTGTCACTCTTGGCGGATCCATGCCATGTCATGTCCCCGCCATTGAAGCTTTCTTGTCGAGAACATGGCGTCGACACTTAGTTGTCTCACAGCGGATGAATTCCATCCGCTGTCGACCTTGAACCAGCGCACAGGTCGACCCCGGCTCAACAGCATGGGAGTCACACATTGCGCACTTCGAGGCACTCCAGACCGGGCGCGCGGAGGATCTCCGCGCGCCTGGCTGCTTTGACCGCGGCCGCCGTCGCCGCCATGACGGTGGCCCTGCCCGCCGCCCAGGCCGCGGGCGGCACCGCGGCAGCCGCTCCGAAGGCCGCCACCGCGGCACATCCCGGGGTGGAACAGGTCTGCAGCACGCCCAAGAAGGGCGAATTCAGCTGCATGGCGCTGCGCCGCACCGACGTCAAGGGCATCAAGGGCATCCAACCGATGGCCAGTACGCCGAGCGGCTTCGGCGCTGCTGACCTGCAGAGCGCCTACAACCTGCCGGCCAACGGCGGAGCGGGTCAGACGATCGCCATCGTCGACGCCTACGACGACCCGGCCGCCGAGGCCGACCTGGCCGTCTACCGCCAGCAGTACGGCCTGCCCCCCTGCACCACCGACAACGGCTGCTTCAAGAAGATCGACCAGCACGGCGGTACGAACTACCCGTCCCCCGACCCCGATTGGTCGGGCGAGATATCGCTCGACCTCGACATGGTGTCCGCGGCCGCCCCCAACGCCCACATCCTGCTGGTCGAGGCCGACAGCGCCTACTTCGACGACATGGCCGCGGCCGTCGACCAGGCCGTCGTGCAGGGCGCCAAGTACGTGTCCAACTCCTACGGCACCGGCTACACCTCTGCGCCGGGCAGCGGTGAGGACCCGTCCGAGACCACGGAGTACGACCCCCACTACAACCATCCGGGCGTGGCGATGGTCGCCTCCTCCGGCGACGACGACTACGGCGTCTCCTACCCGGCCGCGTCGCAGTACGTGACCGCCGTCGGCGGCACCGCCCTGAAGCAGGACACCAGCGCCCGCGGCTGGTCCGAGTCGGTGTGGCACAACAGCTACGGCGGCCCGGGCTCGGGCTGCTCGCTGTACGAGCCCAAGCCGTCCTTCCAGACCGACACCGGCTGCGCCATGCGCACTGTCGCAGACGTCTCCGCGGTCGCCGACCCGGTCACCGGCGTCTCGGTGTACCAGACCTACGGCGGCTCCGGCTGGTCCGTGTACGGCGGCACCAGCGCCTCCGCGCCGATCATCGCCGGCGTGTACGCCGTGGCCGGTACCCCCGCCCCGGGCAGCTACCCGAACGCGTACCCGTACCAGAGCCCGTCCGCGCTCAACGACGTGACCGAGGGTTCCAACGGCAGCTGCAGCCCGGCCTACCTGTGCACCGCCGGACCCGGCTACGACGGACCGACCGGCCTGGGAACGCCCAACGGCCCCGCCGCCTTCCGCAGCGGCCCGCACGGCGAGGTCTCCGGCAGCGTCACCGACACCGCCGGCAAGGCGCTCGCCGGCGCCTCGGTCGTGGCCGGTGACTACCGGACCACCACCGACGCCCAGGGCCACTACAGTCTGACCGTGCCGCCAGGCGCCTACGACGTGACGGCGTCCGCCTACGGGTACGGAACCAAGACGTCCAAGGTCACCGTCGTCGAGGACGGCACCGTCAAGGCCGACTTCACGCTGGCCGCGGTGGCCCGGCAGACCCTCAGCGGCAAGGTGACCGACGGCTCCGGCCACGGCTGGCCGCTCTACGCGAGGATCGCCGTCGACGGCATGCCCGGCGCTCCGGTCTTCACCGACCCGTACACCGGCGCGTACAGCGTCGACCTGCCGCAGGGCGAGGACTTCACCCTGCACTTCACCGCCGCGTACCCCGGCTACCAGGCCGTCACCAAGCAGGTGACCGTGGGTGACGCGGCACAGAGCCTGAACGTCGCCGTCCCGGTGGACGTCGAGGCGGCCACGGCCCCCGGCTACGCGCTCAAGCTGACCGGTCCGACGGAGCCCTTCGACTCCACCACCGCGGCCCCCGAGGGCTGGAGCGTCGTCAACGCCGACGGCACCACCGGCGGCTGGGACTTCGGCGACCCGGGCAAGCGGGGCAACACCACCGGTGGCTCCGGCGGCTTCGCCATGGTCGACAGCGACCACTACGGCAGCGGCAAGAAGCAGGACAGCTCGCTGATCAGCCCGGTCTTCGACCTGACCGGCAACACCAACCCGCAGCTCTCCTTCGACACCGACTACAAGAGCTACTCCGGCCAGAGCGGCGACATCGACGTCACCACCGACGGCGGCGCCACCTGGACCAACGTCTGGAACCGCACCACCACGCTGACCGGCCCCGCCCACGTCGAGGTCCCGCTGACCGCCTACGCCGGCAAGTCCGGTGTGCAGCTGCGGTTCCACTTCACGGCCACCTGGGGCTACTGGTGGGCGCTCGACAACGTGTTCGTCGGCAAGCGTGCCTACGAGCCCGTCACCGGCGCTCTGGTCGCCGGCGCCGTGACCGACTCCAACACCGGCGAGGGCATCAACGGCGCGACCGTCGTCAACGCCGATGCCTCGCAGGACAAGGCCACCACGTCCGCCACCCCGGACGACCCGGCGCTCGGCGGCGGCTTCTACTGGATGTTCACCGCCAAGACCGGAAGCCACACCCTCACCGCCTCCAAGTCGCACTACACCGACCTGGCCAAGACGGTGGACGTAGCACCGGACAGCACCACTCGGGCGGACTTCGGTCTGAAGGCCGGCAAGCTGGTCTTCACTCCCAGCTCGGTCGACAAGACGGTCGAGTGGGGCACGACGGCCTCCCAGGACCTGACGGTGAAGAACACCGGCGGGGCGCCTGCCACCCTCACCCTGGGCAAGCAGTCCGGCGGCTTCACGAGCCAGTCCACCGGTGGTGCACCGCTCAACCTGGTGAAGGGCCACTACTCCCCGCTCTCCGCGGCCAAGGCCGACGGAAAGAACAAGGCGGAGCCCACCGTGGTGGGCAACGCGGGCGGCGATGCCTGGCAGCCGGTGGCCAACCTGCCCACCACCGTGCAGGACAACGCGGTCGCGGCCGACGGCGGCAAGGTCTACTCGGCCTTCGGCTACACCGGCAGCGTGGACACCAACGCGCTGTACGCCTACGACCCCGACACCGGCTCCTGGTCCAAGCTGGCCTCCGCCACCGACACCCGTGAGTCCCCGGCTCGCGGCTTCATCGGCGGCAAGCTGTACGCGGTCGGCGGCTGGGGTGCCAGCGGCAACCCCGACGCCAAGCTGGAGGTCTACGACCCGGCCTCCGACTCCTGGAGCACCAAGGCGTCCTCGCCCAAGCCGTACGCGGGCTCGGGCAGCGCGGTACTCGACGGCAAGCTGTACGTCGTCGGCGGCTGCACCGCCAGCGTCTGCGGCACCAAGGACGTCACCGTCTACGACGCCGCGTCCGACAGCTGGTCGCAGGTCGCTTCCTACCCTGAGTCGATCGCCTGGGAGGCCTGCGGCGGTATCGGCGGCAAGCTCTACTGTGCCGGCGGCACCACCGACGCGGGCTCGGTGAAGCACACCTACGTCTACGACCCGGCGTCCGACACCTGGTCGGCCCTGGCCGACCTGCCCATCGACCTGTGGGGCTCGGCGTCCACAGCGGCCAACGGTCTGCTGCTGGTCTCGGCCGGTGTCACCAACGACAGCACCGCCATCACCAACCAGGGCTTCGCCTTCGACCCGGGCACCGGCGCCTGGACCGCCCTGCCCAACGCCAACAACTCCGTCTACCGCACCGGTGGCGCGGCCGGCTTCTACAAGGTCGGCGGCAGCCCCGGCGGCAGCTTCACGCCGCCGGTGGCCACCGTGGAGGTGCTGCCCGGCTACGACCAGACCGGCGGCTCCTCGGACGTCAGCTGGCTGTCCCTCTCCGAGCAGAAGGTGACGCTTCAGCCCGGGGCGAGCGCCACGATCACGGTCGGTCTGGACGCCACCGTCGAGGAGGTCACCCAGCCCGGTGCGTACACCGCGGCTCTGACCGTCCAGACCGACACCCCGTACGCCGGCACCCCGGTCGACGTGAAGATGCACGTCAGCCCGCCGAAGGACTGGGGCAAGTACGCCGGCACCGTGCTGGAGGCCGACGGCAAGGGCGGCAGCGCGCCCCTGGCCGGGGCAACCGTCCAGATCGACACCGCTGCGGCGAGCTACACGCTGCGGACCGCCAAGGACGGCACCTTCGGCCTGTGGTTCGACAGCCGCGGCAAGCCGGCCACCGTCATCGTGTCCAAGGACGGCTACCAGCCGGTGACCACCACCGTGAAGATCAAGAAGGGGGAGACGACCACCGGCAACTTCACGCTGAAGAAGAGCTCGTGACGCCATCTCCGTGAAACAGCGCGGGCCGGTCCCCTGGACCGGCCCGCGCCGTGTTCAGGAAGAGGACTGTCCGGCGGCCATCCGTACCAGCCGGCGGAAAGGTGGACAGGGCTTCGGTCGGGCTGTTAGGCAGTGATCACTGCGTCTCGACCAACGGGGGGATACCCATGCATTCAGCCACAGCCGCACGGCGCGCGGCGCCGATACTGCTGGCCGCCGTCCTGCTGACGTCGTGCTCGTCCGGAGACGGCGACGCCACGGCGTCGGCCTCGGGCAAGGCCTCGTCCTCGGCCAGGCCGGTCGGTGCCGCGAGCAGCGCTCCGGTGACTCCCGCCGCGCCAGTGGCGAGCCCTTCCGCGACGGCGGGCTACCCGACCACAGAAGCCGCGCCGGGAGCACCGGTAGCGCAGGTCCGGGACGCCTTCGCCGTCCTCCAGGCCACGTACAGCGACGGCTGCACCACCCCGGGGAACTGCGAGTACTTCCTCAACCGGGTACTGACCAACCTCGACGACCTCTACAACTCGATGGAGGCCAGCCCGAAGGGCACCGGTCACTTCGCCGGTCCGCTCGCCCGGATCCGCGCGATGCAGGACGCCCTCGAAGGCGACTTCTCCTTCGAGAACCTCAAACGGCACCAGAAGCTTCTGCTGGACTCCCGGGAGGAGGTCAACACCTGGATGCAGGGCCACCCCGACGACTACCGGTGAATGCCCGCGGAACCGCCGACGCGAAGAGGTGAACCCCGTCCGTCAGGTGACCGGAACGCCGGGGTTGACCAGGCCCCTGCCGCCCGTGACGCTGTTGTCCGAAGTGACCGTCGCGGGGCAGGCGGCCGGGTCGTAGTTGGTGATGTTGATGGCATAGCGGTCGGGGCCGGGGGAACCGGTCAGGTCCGAGGCGTTGTTGCGGAACACCGTGCCGCATCCCCACCCCGGGAACTGACTGTGCGTCTGATAGCCGTCGTTGGTCGTGCGGATGCCCCGGTTGTTCTCGATCGTGTACCCGTTGCCCTTCACATCGACCCAGGAGTCGTCGTAGTTGGCCCCGGTGAGACCGCTGCCGTCGAAGGTGTTCCCGGAGATCAGGCCTCCGGTGGTGCCTTCCTTGATGTCGATGTTCTCGCCGCCGACGTTGGGACCGATCCGGTTGTCGATGATCTGGACGTGATCGCTGGCGTCCGTGAGGGTGTTCGCGGTCCCGACGTACACCCCCTCCCCCATGCCGTTGCGGGACGTGCCCGTGTCGTGGACGAAGGAGTTCCTCACGACCCCGTAGCTGCTGGACGTCCGGAAGTGGATGCCCTCCATGGTCGTGCGGTGGACCTCCACCGCGTCGACGACGACATGGTCGGAGGAGTCGACCATGATGCCCTTCTGGCCACCGGTGAGGGTGATGCCGCTGATCGTCCAGTACGGAGCACTCGTGAGCTGGATGCCGTTGCCGCCGCCCGAGGGCGTGGACAGGACCGCGTTCCGGGAACCGGTGAGGGTGATCGGCGCGCTCGCCGTTCCTCCTGCGGTGATCTTGAAGTTGCCCGAGTAGGCGCCGTCCGCCAGCTCGATGGTCTGCCCGGGCAGGGCGGCCGCCAGCGCCGCTTTGAGGCCCTTGCCGTCCGACACGCGTACCGTCTGCTCCCCGCCGGAGGGCGCAGGGGTGGGCAGGACGGCGTCCGCGAACGCGGTGCCGGGCAGGACAAGCAGGCCGGCGCTGAGGAGAGCGGCGGCCACGGCCGCGCCCACCACCGTCCTGGTGCCACGGTTCGCCTGCCGCGAGGCCGGGCTTGAGGGTGAGAGTGCTCTGACCATGGCGGCGCCTCCCGGGCCGGCGGCAAATGGGGGGTGCTGCCTCGGTGGGGAACGGCAGCCGTGATGCGCACGCCCAGAGTGGACTGGACCAAAAGGTGCGTCAAGTAGGTGACCAGGCCAAGGAAGAAGGCCGGGCCATGGGCCCGGTCACGGCTCCGCGAGTCTGCTCCCCCCGCCGCCGCCGGGCCGGACTAGCCCCGTCTCGTACGCGAGCACGACCGCCTGGGCGCGGTCGCGGAGAGCCAGTTTGGCGAAGATGCGGGCCACGTGCGACTTCACCGTGGCCTCGCTCAGGGTCAGTTCGGTGGCCAGTTCGGCGTTGGAGAGGCCACGGGCCAGAAGGGTCAGGACTTCCAGCTCGCGGGGGGTCAGCGTGGCCAGGTCGGCGTGCACGGCGGGGGTACGGGTGGGCTCCGAGGCGAAGCGTTCGACCAGGCGGCGGGTGATGGACGGGGCCAGCAGGGCGTCGCCGGTGTCGACGAGGCGTACGGCCGCCGCCAGGTGTTCCGGGGTGACGTCCTTCAGCAGGAAGCCGCTGGCCCCGACGGACAGCGCGGTGTAGACGTAGCGGTCCAGGTCGAAGGTGGTCAGGATGAGCACCCGGCAGTCGGGGAGCCGTTCCAGGATGCGGCGGGTGGCTTCGAGGCCGTCCATGTTCGGCATGCGGATGTCCATCAGGACGACGTCCGGCCTGAGTTCGCTCGCCGCGGCCAGCGCTTCCTCGCCGTCTGCCGCCTCGCCCACGACGTCGATGCCGCGAGCGGTCAGGATCAGCCGGAAGCCCGTTCTGATGAGGGTCTGGTCGTCGGCGACGAGGACGCGGGGCGCGGGACCTGGCGTGGTCGTCGTCATGGGCGGTCCAGGGGTATGCGTGCCCGCACCCGGTAGCCGCCGCCGAGCCGGCGGCGGGCGTCCAGGTCCCCTCCGTACACCGCGACCCGCTCCTGCAGGCCCAGGAGTCCACGGCCCGTACCGTCCCCGCGACCTGTGCTCCGTGTGGGTGCGGTGCCGGTCAGCACGCTGGGGCCGGTGTTCAGCACTTCGACGCGCAGGGTGTGGTCCGCGTACCGCACGGTCACCTCGGCCTTGCCGCCGTCGCCGTGTTTGAGCGCGTTGGTCAGGGCCTCCTGGATGATGCGGTAGGCCGTCACGTCGATGCCTTCGGGCAGCGGGCGCGGCTCGCCGGAGATCCGTACCTCCACGGGGAGTCCGGCGAACGAGATCCGGTCGACGAGCGGGCCGAGCCGGTCGAGGCCGGGCTGCGGCGCCGGCCCCGCGGCTCTGCGATCGCCTCCCGCGCCCTCGACCAGGTCGTCGTAGTCCGTGTCCTCGCCGCTCTGCGACGGCGCCAGCAGGCCCAGCAGGTGCCGCAGGTCGGTCATCGCGCCGCGCCCCGCGTCCTCCACGGCCCTCAGCGCCGCCGCGGCCTCGTCCGGCATGGTGCCCAGCACCTCCCTCGCGGCCCCGGCCTGAACCACCATAAGGCTGACGTTGTGGCTGACGATGTCGTGCAACTCCCGGGCAATACGGTCGCGTTCGGCCGCCACCGCACTGCGGGCGGCGCTCGCCCGCTCCCGCTCCAGCAGCCAGCCGCGTTCTCCCACGGCGGTCCGCCAGCGGCGCCTCGTACGCACGAGCGCCACCGCCAGCCATCCGGCGGCCGCGCACGTCACCCCCAGCACTGCGACCAGGGCGTCCGTCTCCCACTCCCACACGAAGGTCACCTTCGCAGAACGGCGTCCGATCCGCATCAGCCTGTGGATCCACGGCGCTGCATCCGGAGGATGAGGTGCGGGTCCGAGTGCCCTCCGCAGGGCGATGTCCCCGCACTCGTCTTCGCCTAGCGTCCCGTGCATGGTCACTGAGGACAGCAGCGGAGAGGCCGTCGTCCGACTCGACGGTGTGCGCAAGGAGTACGGCGGGACGACGGCCCTGGACGGGGTGTCGCTTCGGATCCGGGCCGGGGAGGCGGTCGCGGTGATGGGACCCTCGGGGTGCGGCAAATCCACGCTGCTCAACATGATTTCGGGCCTGGACCGTCCGACGGGCGGCACGGTCCTCGTGCACGGGGAGAACGTCGGGGCACTGAGCGAGAAGGGTCTCGCCCTGTACCGGCGGCGGCGGATCGGCATGGTCTTCCAGTTCTTCAACCTCATCGACGACCTGTCCGCGCTGGACAACGTCGCCCTGGCCGCGCAGTTGACCGGCACCCCGGCCCGGCAGGCCCGCCGCCGCGCCCTGGAGCTCTTCGAGGAACTCGGCATCGCCGACCGCCGCAACGCCTATCCCGCCGTGCTCAGCGGCGGCGAGCGGCAACGCGTCGCCGTGGCCCGGGCGTTGATGAACCGCCCCGCCCTGCTGCTGGCCGACGAGCCGACCGGCGCCCTGGACAGCCGCTCCGGCGAGCAGGTGATGGACCTGCTGCTCGACCTCAACCAGATCGGGCAGACGCTGGTCCTGGTCACGCACGACGAGCACCTCGCGCGACGCTGCGCCAGCCGGCTGGTCCTGCTCGCCGACGGCCGGGTGGCCGGCGAGCACACCCTGGAGCCGTCCGCATGAGGGCGGTGTGGCGGGCCGCGCGCGCGGCCGTACGGCGGCGCAGGCTCCAGACGATCGTCATCTGGCTGGTCACGCTGACCTCGACCGGGGCGATCGTGGTCGCGCTCGGCCTGGTCGACGCGGCGTCCGCGCCGTTCGACAAGGCGTTCGCCGAGCAGCGCGGCCCGCATGTCGTCGCCGCGTTCGATCCGGCCAGGGTCTCGGACGCGCAGTTGGCGCGGGCGGCGCGGCGGCCCGAGGTCGAGGCCGCTGCCGGGCCCTTCGCGCAGGCCGTGCTGGACCTGCCGAGGGACGGCGCCCACGCCCACGGTCTTCCCGGCGCGGTCACGGTCGTGGGCCGTCCCGGTCCCGGGGGCCCGGTGGACCGGGTGGACCTGTGGGCGGGCCGCTGGGCCACCCGGCCCGGTGAGATCGTCGTGAACCGGCAGTCGGACGGGACGGCGCACGACCTCGGCGAGCGGATCAAGGTGCCCTCGGGCCCGACGCTCACCATCGTCGGGTTCGGCTTCGAGATGAGCCGCACCGCGGACGCCTGGGTCGCGCCCGGCCAGATGCCGGCCTTGCACCCGACGGCCACGCAGATGCTGTTCCGCTTCACGGACGCGTCCTCGGAGAGCCGGCTCCGCGCGGACCTGTCCGCGGTGACCCCGGGGCTGCCCAAGGAGGCGCTCACCGCATCCCAGTCGTATCTCACGCTCAAGAGCCAGGTGGGAAGTTCGGCACGGGCCTACGCCCCGTACCTGATGGCGTTCGGTGTTCTGGGCATCGTGGTGGCGGTGCTCATCGTCGGCAACGTGGTGAGCGGCGCGGTGATCTCCGGCTTCCGGCACATCGGCATCCTCAAGGCCCTGGGGTTCACGCCGGGGCAGGTCGTCGCCGTCTACCTCACGATGGTCTCCGTCCCCGCGGTCGCGGGCTGCGTGGTCGGCACCGTCGTCGGGAATCTGCTGGCGCGTCCCCTCCTTCAGTTCGTGTTCATGGGGCCGGACGCGGGGATGTTCCACCACAGCGTCGGCATCGCGCCCTGGGTGAACGTGCTCGCGCTGCTCGGCATGCCCGCCGTCTGCGTGCTTGCCGCGCTCGGTCCGGCGGCGCGTGCGCACCGGCTGTCCGCGGCGCGGGCGATCAGCGCGGGCAGCGCCCCGCGCGCCGGGCGGGCGTTGGGCATTCAGCGCCGGCTGGCGGGCAGCGGGCTGCCGCGGTCGGTGAGCCTGGGGGTGGGCCTGCCGTTCGCCCGGCCGGGTCGCAGCGGCCTCACGCTCGCCGCCGTGGTCCTCGGGGTGGCCACCGTGACGTTCGCGACCGGCCTGGGAACGACGATGACCAGGTTCGGGGACGCGGGCCGGGACGCCTACCAGGTCTCGGTGTACGCGAGCAGGGTCAGCCACGGCAAGGTGATCGAGGCGGAGCACGAGGACCTCGCGCTCCAGTCGCTGCTGCGCGCGCTGCCCGGTGCGAGCGGCATCACCGCGAGGGGGGTCGCGGAGGCCCGTATCGCCGGCTCGGTGCGGTCGGTGATGATCGAGGGGCGCCGCGGTGACCGGCCGCAGTCGGACACCGTGCTCGTCGAAGGCCGGTGGACGCGCCGGACCGGCGAGATCGTGGCCCCCTCGGCCTTTCTGCACCGGCACGGCCTGCGGGTCGGTGACCGGCTCGTCCTGGGGAAGGGCGACCGCCGGGAGAAGGTGGTCGTCGTCGGCGAGTCCATGGACGTCAACGGTCAGCTGATCTTCGCCGACTGGCCGACGCTGACGGCGCTGTCCCCGGGCGAGAAGCCCATCGCGTACCTCATCACGTTGCGCGGCGGCGCGGACCCGGCCGCCTACGCGCGCGCGGCCAGAACCGTCGACAACGGGATCGACCCGGTGCCGCAAGGCCCGAACACCATCACCCAGACCATCGTCGGCTCCGCGGCGCTGCTCACCGCGATGCTCGCCGTGGTGGCCTCCCTCGGCGTCCTCAACACGGTCGTCCTCAACACCCGGGACCGGCGCCGCGACCTGGGCATGCTGAAGTCGATCGGCATGACACCGCGTCAGGTGACGGTGATGGTGGTGACGTCGATGGCGCTGCTCGGCGCGGTCGGCTCCCTGCTCGGTGTCCCGCTGGGCATCGCCGGCTACCACCTGGTGGTGCCGCGGATGGCGGACGCCGTGGACATCGTCCTGCCCGCCTTCATGACGGACGTCTGGCGGGCCGGCACCCTGGCTCTCCTGGCCCTGTCGGGCGTCGCCATCGCGGTCCTGGGCGCGTTCGTCCCGGCACGGGGCGCGGCACGGCTGACGGTGGCCCAGGCGTTGCGCAACGAGTGAGGCCGCGGTGGTGGGTCGAGCCGGCGCGTCGCCTTCGCCGCGCCGCACACCGACGCCCCCGCTCTCTTCCCCGACCGTCTTCCGGGGCGTTGTCAGTGGCCCCGGCTAGGTTCGATCTCGTTCCGCCGAGGTGGCGTGAGCGCCCCCTTTCGCATGCATGGGAGATGGTGCGTTGTCGGTCTGGGAGAAGTCGAGCACGGCGCGGGTGGTGCCGTCCGCGCGGCCGCGGAAGCTCGCGAAGGTGCCGTTCGTCGAGTTGGCCGACGGGCGGTTGCAGGGGGTGGTCTCCAGCGGGTCGGACATCGGGCGCGTGTACGTGTCCTCGGTCGAGGCGGGGACGTACGCGTTCGCGTGCAGCACCAACAACAACCGCCCCTGCGGCGGGGCCCGCGGGATGTTCTGCAACCACATCCGCGCGCTCGTCGGGGAGGCCGTGCTGCAGTACGGCGCCGCGCGCGTGGCCCGCTACCTGAAGGTCGAGGTGGACGCGGCGGAGCCGGACGCGCACGCCGTCACCGACGCCATGACGGTCACCCGCCCCGTGGCGGCCGGGAGTTCCGCCGCGGCCCGGGTGTTCAGCCGGTTCCTTCGGCACCTGGCCTATCTCGAACTCGCGCCGAGTACCGCACCGTTGCCCGAAATGCAGTGGTTCCCGACGACGAGGGCGGTGGCCTGATGCATGTCGATCTGCTCTCCGACGCCGTCGACGGCCTCGACGAGGCGCTCGCGGCCGTGGACGGGTTCGACGAGGCCCTCGTCGCCGGTCTGCTGCGTCCGCAGCCCGGCCAGGCCGCCGGGCTGACCGGGCTCGCCGACGGCGTCGCCGGGACGCCGCTGGCCGCGCGGGTGGCCGAGGCCGCCGACAAGGCGGTCGCCGGAGCCGCCGGCGAGGACCACTTCGTCGCGCTCGCCGCGGCCCGCACCGCCCTGCTCGGTTCCGTGCACGACGCGCTGACCGCCCGCGTCGAGGAGGCCGTCGGCCGGCCGCGGGTCGAGGAAGCCGTCACCGCGGCGGCCGGCGACGACGAACACGCGGCGAATCTGTACGCCGCCGCGCGTGGTTGGCTGTGCGACCTGGCGCGGGCCGGCTGGCAGAACATCGACCACGAACTCGTCGACGGGGCCGCGCCGGTCGTCTCCGCGCTGCTGCCCGACCCGGCGCTGCGCCGCCTGGCCACGCTGCTCGACGGCTTCGCCGCCGAACTCGCCGCCTCCTGCCCGGGGGCGACCCTGGAGCGCGTCCCCGTGCGCCGCTGGGCCGACCTGTGGTCGCGTGCCCTGCTGCTGACGCTGCCGGGTGCGGGGCGCGCTGCCTCCGTGGCCGAGGCGACCGGCCGGCTGCTGCCGCTCGGTGTCGACGTGCAGGAGCACGCCACCGCCGTACAGGTGCAGGTGCACGCGGTGTTCGAGCCCGCGGACGGTGGCACGCCCCGGCTGGTGCGCGCCTCGGCCTCGGCGCCCAAGCCCGACACGGTCGTCGGCGCCGGTCTGTGGCAGCTGCTGCGGCCGCACATGTCCCTGCTGGGGGCCGTCAGCGAGGGCCGCGCCATGGACCTGGACGCGATGCCCGTCACCGCCGAGGGCGACCTGATGTGGGACGACGCCCGGGCGCGCATGGGCGAGGCGGCCGAGGTCCTCACCACCGCCCGGGTGGCCCTGCCCACCGCCGCCGCCTTCGCCGTGGCGCCGCTGGACCGGCACCCGGCCCGGATCGCGGTGCCCGTCCTGCTGGAGGGGTACGGCGTGGAGGAGGGCGACGACGGGGTCGTCTTCCAGGTCGCGGGGTACCGCCTGGCCGTCGACACCGACCGCGTCCCGGCCGCGGGCCCGCTCTCGCCCGAGGTCGTCGCCGCGTCCGGCGCGTGTGTCGGGCTGCTGCGCTGGGACGCCGGGGCGTTCCTCCTCCAGCCGCTCGCCGTCGAGCGGACCGTACGGAAGAAGTCCGTCGCCGTGCACGCCGGGGCCTGGGCCGGGGGTACGGCCGACAAGGCCGGGGTCCGGGCCGAGAAGGCCGCCACCGACGCCGTCACCGTGCTGCGCGAACGTGCCGGAAGGCTGCTGCGGAAATGACCCACCGGCTGACCCACTACGCCAGCGGGCACGCGGACGCCCCCGAGCCCGATCCGTACGACAACCGGCGGCAGGTCCTCTACTGGCGGCTGCTGGCCCGTCTCTTCGACCCGGAGGAGCAGGCCTCCCTGGAGTCGGCGAGTCTCGCCGTGGTCGAGGACATCGGCCTGCCGTCCGCGCTGCTCGATCCCGGTGCGTCGGTCGACTCCGTCGTGCAGCGGCATCCGGAGCTGGCCGCCGAGTTCGACGGGCTGATGGCACCGGCGCCCGACGAGGACGGCGAGCGCGACCGGGCCGCCGAGGTGCGGCGGGCGGCGCTCGCGTCCAAGGTGCTGCTGAACGTCTTCGACGCCCGCCCCGGCACCGTCACCGCCGAGCAGTTGGCCCGCTGGCAGTCCGACGCGGGCTGGCTGGAGCGGGCCCTGGGCTGCCGGCCCGGCGAACTGCGCGGCGGGCGCGGCGGCACCCACCGCAGGGGAGCCGGAGGGGGCGTCAGCCCGACCGGCACCGGCATCGGCGGCCCCGCGCCCGACCTCAGCCGGCTGATCCCCGCGATCGGTCCGGAACTCGGCTCCATCGAAGGCGATCTCGTCAAGCGCATGCACCTGCGCGAGGTGTTGGCCGACCCGCAGCTGGCCTCGCGGCTGACGCCGAGCATGTCCCTGATCGAGCAGTTGCTGCGCGACAAGAACAACCTCTCCGGCGTGGCCCTGGCCAACGCCAAGGCGCTGATCCGCCGTTACGTCGACGAGGTCACCGAGGTGCTGCGCACCCAGGTGGAGAAGGCCACCGTCGGCGAGCTCGACCGGTCCGTGCCGCCCAAGCGTGTGTTCCGCAACCTCGACCTCGACCGCACCATCTGGAAGAACCTCACCAACTGGAGCCCGGAGGAGGAACGGCTCTACGTCGACCGCCTCTACTACCGGCACACCAGCCGCACAACGACGCCTCAGCGGCTGATCGTGGTCGTGGACCAGTCGGGTTCCATGGTCGACTCGATGGTCAACTGCACCATCCTGGCCTCCATCTTCGCCGGGCTGCCGAAGGTGGACGTCCACCTGATCGCCTACGACACCCAGGCCCTGGACCTCACCCCCTGGGCGCACGACCCGTTCGAGACGCTGCTGCGCACCAAGCTGGGCGGCGGCACCGACGGCACCGTCGCCATGCAGCTCGCCCAGCCGAAGATCGCCGAGCCGCGCAACACCGTCGTGGTGTGGATCTCCGACTTCTACGAGTGGCGCCACCAGGAGCTGTTCGACAGCATGGCCGCCGTTCACCGCTCGGGAGCGAAGTTCATCCCGGTCGGCTCGGTGACCAGCTCCGGGCGCGGCAGCGTCAACCCGTGGTTCCGGGAGCGGTTCAAGGACCTCGGCACGCCGGTGATCTCCGGCCACATCAAGAAGCTCGTACACGAACTCAAGACGTTTCTCACCTGATCACCGACCGTACGTCCGCGTCGTGGTGATCACCCCATGGAAAGGCCCTTGCCTCATGTCCGACCTGCTCCGTGCCCCCGCCGAGATCAAGTACGCAGAGGAACTCGACTGGCTGGAGTCGATCGACGACAGTCCCAAGCCGTTCTCCTGGCGCCTGTCCCCGAAGATGGTCCGCCTGTTCATCCTGGGCTCCGAGCGCGCCGACGGCCTGGACCGGGAGATCGCGCAGAAGTGGTTCGGCGACCGCAGCTTCGTCGAGCGTTCCATCGTCACCCTCGCGTCCGACCGCGGTCTGCTGCTCATCGGCGACCCCGGCACCGGCAAGAGCTGGCTGGCGGAGCTGCTGTCCGCCGCGATATCCCGCAACTCCACGCTGGTCGTCCAGGGCACGGCGGGCACCACCGAGGACCACATCAAGTACTCGTGGAACGTGTCCATGGTCATCGCCAAGGGCCAGTCACGGGAGTCGATGATCCCCTCGCCGATCATGACCGCGATGGAGGCCGGTGCCATCGGCCGCTTCGAGGAGCTGACCCGGTCCACGAGTGACGTCCAGGACGCGTTGATCTCGATCCTTTCCGAGAAGTACATCTCCGTCCCCGAACTGGAGAGCGGCGGCAGCGACAACATCGTCTTCGCCAAGCCCGGTTTCTCGATCATCGCCACGGCCAACAGCCGTGACCGGGGCGTCAACGACCTGTCCTCCGCGCTCAAGCGCCGCTTCAACTTCGTCCGCATCCCGGTCGTGACGAACAAGAAGAGCGAGGCGGAGATCGTCCGCTTCCGCACCGAGGAACTGCTGCGCCGGCACTCGATCGACCTCGACGTGCCGCCGACCCTGCTCGACGTGCTCCTGCAGAGCTTCGCCGACCTGCGCGAGTCCGCCGCCGCGGCCGGCAGCGACGACGAGAAGCTGGAGTCGGCACTGTCGACGGCCGAACAGATCGGCGTGCTGGAGGACGCCGTCCTGCACAGCAACTTCTTCGGTGAGCGCGCCCTCACGGCCCGCACGCTCGCCTCCTCGCTCGTCGGCTCCCTCACCCGCCGCGAGCCCGAGGACCTGGCCATCCTCAACAAGTACCTGCACGGTGTCGTCGAGCCGCGCAGCAAGGAGGAGGGCGGCTCCTGGCCCGAGTTCCTGGAGGGCGGCCGCGACGCGATCGCCACGCTGTCATGAGCGGGCCCCACGAGAGCGGCACGTTCGCCCCGCTGCGCGGGCAACTGAGGGAGGCGGCCGCCACGTTCGCGGGCGGGCCCGACGCCCTGGAGGGCATCCTGCTCGGCATGGTCGACGACGTCGACCGGGCGCTGCGGGAGCCGCTGGAGATCTTCCCCGTCTGCCATCACTCCCCCGCCTCGGCGACCGCCATGGCCCGGCGGCTGCGCGAGAAGCAGCCCAAGGTGGTCTACCTGGAGCTGTGCGAGGACATGGCACCGCTGCTGACCGAACTGCGCAACTGCCGCCTGCCGGTGGCGGTGCAGGCGTTCGCCGGTGACGTCGACGGCTTCCCCCAGGACTGGGCTCCGCTGTCGGTCGTCGCGCCGATCACCGAGGCGTCCGCCGAGTACCAGGCCGTCGCCTACGCCCTGGACACCCCGGGTGTGGAGCTGGTCCTCGTGGACCGGTCCGCCGACCACGTCTTCCAGTGGGACACCCGCGGCGAGCAGACGCGGGAGGGCGCGGCGCGGGACACCGACCCTCCGGCCGAGGCCGAGGCCGCGCTGCACGGCGAGGCCGTCGGCGTCGAACTCGGCGACCTGAGGCCGCGCTTCGCCGAACTGGAGGAGCACCTGCTGCGCCACGGCAAGGTGCGGCACTGGTCGGAGTGGTGGCACCAGTACGTCGAGGTGCCGCTCGGCGACAGCACCGCCGACCACGACACCTATCGCCAGGTGATGCTCCTCGTCGGCAGCCTGTTCCGGCGCCTCGCTCCGGGCGACGGCGACCGCGTCCGGGTGGACGAGGACCGCGAACGGTACATGTGGACCCGGATGCGCGAGCACCTGGAGGCCACCGGGACCGATCCGGCGGACTGCCTGTACGTGTGCGGGGCGTTCCACGCGGTCAGCCGTGTCGAGGAGTTCGGCGTGCACGGCGGCACCGACACGTTCACGATCTCCCCGCGCACCGCCACCACCTGGCAGTACGGGCTGATCCCGTCCAGCCACGCGGCGATCGAGGCGCAGTTCGGCCTTGCCGCCGGCTCGGTGTCGATCGCCTCGACGGAGTGGGCGAAGAGCCTCAAGCGCACCCGGGTGCGGCCGTACCGGCTGGCGGGCCAGGCGGGTGCGAAGAAGTCCGCGGCGAAGAAGACCCCCGCGAAGAAGGCCTCGGCGGCGAAGGTCCGGGGAGGGGAAGTCACCGTTCCGGCACCGGAGTCCGCCGCCGCGGACCGGCTGTCCGGCTTCCTGCGCAGACCGCCCGTGCTCGACGGCCTGGACGAGGCCGAACTGCTCGGCTGGTCGGTGGACATCGTGCGCGCGGCCCGGCGCAACGGCTATCTCGCCTCCACCGCCGACGCCATCGCGGTGTTCGAGACGTCGGTCCTGCTCGCCGGGATGCGGGACCGGGCCAAGCCCACGCCGTACGACTTCCAGGACGCCGCGGTCACCTGCATCGAGAAGGACGCCGTGCCGGGGCGGCGGGACGTGCGGCGCCTCGTCGAGATCATGATGGGCGGCGACCGGATCGGCCAGGTCGGCTACGACGCGCTGCCGCCACTCGCCCGCGACGTGCACGACCGGCTGGCGCCGCTCGGGCTGAAGCTCCAGCAGCGCGGCGTGCAACGCGCCCTGCTGGACATGGCCTCCCGGCCGGAACTCGAGGCCTGCTCCGGCGTCCTGTGGATGCTGCGGCGCCTGATGCCGCACGGCGCGGCCCGGCCGATCATGGGCGAACGGCGGCTCGGTGAGCGTTCGATCCAGGAGTCCTGGGACCTGGCGCTCGGCACCCACCAGCGGGCCCTCATCGAACTCGGTTACGAGGGCGTCAGCATCGAGCAGGTCCTGGAGCAGCGGCTGCGGCGCGACGCCTACGCCCCGCAGGCCACGACCGCGACCGTACTGGCCGCGGTGGAGGACACGACCCTGTACCTGCGCAGCCGCCGCCTCGCCGACGAACTCGGCACGCACGCGCTGAAGGTGCTCGCCACCGAACGCAGTGTCGACGGCGCTCCGGAGGTGCTGCGCCGGGTGCGGGGGCTGCTGGCGTACTACCGCACGAGTGAACCGGTGCTGCCGTCGTGGATCGAGTCGTTCGTCAAGACCGGTTACGCCCACTACTGCACGCTGCTGCCGATGGCGTTCCGGGACGAGGACGCGACGGTCGGGCAGGTCGCGGCGATGCTCGGCTTCCTGTTCAGCATGGAGAGCCTCGCGCTGTCGCTGGGCTGCGACCGGGCCCAGTTGGAGCTGGCGGTCGCCCAGTCGCATCCCGAGGAGCCGTCGAAGACGGCCCTGCTGTGGGCGGCGCAGGTGCAGCTCGGCACGTTGTCCCGGGCGGAGCTGCGGGCCCGGTGCGAGGCGCTGCTGGACAATCCGCTGGTGGTGCCCGCCTATCCCCGTTACCTCAGCGGCTTCGTCCACGCGCTGGAGCCGGTGCCGGGGTTGGCGGACGTGGTCGTGGAGGCGGTGTCGAACGCGTTCGGGCGGTTGCCCGACGCGGTGCTGCTGCCCTGGCTGCCGCTGCTCATCACCACCCTGCGGTCCGGTGCCGCGGAGCTCGCCCCGCTGCTGATCCGCGAGGCCGGGCGGATCTTCCCGGGCCGGCTGGCGGCCTTGGACACGTGGATACCGCCGTGGCGCACGCCCCCGGCCACGCCCGCCGGACGCCGGACGCAGTCCGCGGAGCACGGCCGCCAGGGCGCCGCGCTGGTGCCGGCGCATCCGGCGACCTGCGACGCGGTGGCGGAGCTGCTCGGCTGCACGCAGGGGTGGACGCCGGCCGACGTCCCGCTGCCGTCGGGTGTCGGGTTGCTGACCGCGTACCCGGCGACGTGCGACGCGGTGGCGGAGCTGCTGGGCTGCGACGGGGTGTGGGCGGCGGCGTACGGCTCCGCGCCTTCGGGCGCCGCGCTGACGAGCCGGCATCCGGCCACGGCGACGGCCTTGGAGTCCCTGCTCACCACCGCATGACAGCGACGGTCCACGGCGCCGGCCGGGTCCTGGGCCCCCACCAGGACCCAGCCGGCCCGGTGCGCCGGTGGCCGCCGCGCCACGCTGACCGCTTTCGTCTCACGGCTTGCTCAGGAGGTTCTCCCTGAGCGGTCCGCGTTCATCGCCACCAGGCGTGCAGGGTCAGCCGTCGACGCGCAGGGCGCCCAGCAGCATCGGCAGTGAGGCGTGCAGCTCGCGCTCCCAGTAGGCCCAGCCGTGGGTTCCCGGTCCGTAGAAATGGGTGGTCACGTGCTTGGCGCCCACGCGTGCCAGTTCGGCGGCCAGGGCGTGGTTCTGGCGGTTGAAGTCGGACTCGAGCTCGCTCGTGCTGCCCGGGGAGTCCAGGGGGCCCGTGGAGCCGTCACCGCACGACAGGTACACGGGAATCGGCCTGAGCCGCTTGGCCAGGTGGAACGGATCGTGCGCCGCCCAGATGCCGCGCTGGGCGACCGGGTCGCCCCAGACCCGCAGGGGGTCGTCGCCCTGGCCGGCGAAGTAGCCCAGGATGCGGTTCACCGACTCCTCGTTCAGCAGCGGGTGCGCCGAGCCGGAGTACGCCGCGGTCGCCTTGAACATTCCGGGGTGCCGGGCGGCGTACAGCAGGGCACCCTGGCCTCCCATCGACAGGCCGGCGACGACGCGGTTGCTGCCGGCGGCCCAGTCACGCTCCAGGAGCTGCCGCAGCTCCACGGTGTGGAAGGTCTCCCACGCGGGGTCGCCGCCCCGGCCGTGGTTCCACCAGTCGCTGTACCAGCCGTTCCAGCCGGCCTCCGGCATCACCACGAGCACGTTGCGCAGGCTGTCGATGCGGGCGACGTCCGTGAGGGCGGTCCAGGAGGTGTAGTCCCCGCAACAGCCGTGCAGCAGCCAGAGGGTCGGCCAATGTTGGCGTCGATCGCTCGGGTTCCAGCCGTCGGGGGTGAGGAGCCGGACCTTGACCGTCCGGCCGCCCAGGGCCGGTGAGCGCACGGACAGGTCGACCTGGCGGTCCGCGACCTGGGTGACCGCGACGACCTCGGCGCCTCGTGGCTTCGGGGAAGGGGCAAGGGCGGCGTCGGCCGCCCCCGTCGCCGCGGGCGAGGCGGCGCGGGCCAAGGCGGTCGGCGTGGTCGGCGCGAGGGTGAGAAGCAGTGCGGAGAGGACGAGCAGGACTCGGGTTCGAAGGGTCATCGCGGCTCCCTGTGGTTGGTCGCGGCTCGAGCTTTCTTCGACCGGGCGGGGTCAACTCCGTTGGGGCAGGATCAGCAAGGCGTCTCCGACGGGGCGTTCGCCGGCGGCGTCGGACGGCTGGTTGAGGACCTTGCCGTCGACCACCATCGTGGTGGAGCCGCCGCCGTCCAGGTTGATCGCGTCGCGCAGTCCGAGTGCCTTGGCGATGTCGGCGCTCTCGGTGATGCTGAGCCCGAGCGCGCCGGTGCTGCGTCCGTCGGCGGTGATGAGCACCGTGCGTCCGGCGGCGTCCACTCCGGCCAGCGTGCGCGGGTTTCGCTTGTGCACCCAGCCGTAGTAGAAGCTCGGGTCGTCCGGGTGCACCATGCCGTCGGTGGCCGGTGTGACGTGGAGCCGGCCGTCGCGGACCAGTTCGGGGCCGCCGTTCACGATGTCGGTCCTGGGTGAGGGCGTCACCGGGTGTCCCCGTCCGTCCAGCAGGGTGGCCTTGATGTTCAGGTGGTCACCGGTCCGTGCGAGGGCGGTCAGCTCGGCGACGCGCCGGCCGGTGGCCTGCACGGAGCTGCCGCCGGCCGGGAGCGGTCCGCCACGTGGCGTGCGCAGCTCCACGACTCGGTCATGGGCGTCCAGGACTGCTTCGAGTCCCTCGCCCTGCGGGGTGCGTTGCCCGAAGTCACTGGTGAAGGCGACGAGTTCGTCGGCGTTGGTGCAGGTCACGTCGTGCAGCGGGAGTGAGGTCGGGATGTCGTGTGCGTCGCCGCCGCAGTTCCTGATCAGTCCCGGCACGCGGTTGATGCCGTTCAGGCTCAGCGAGGTGCCCCGGCCGGTGACCCGCCCCTGCCAGGTGAAGCGGGTGATCTCGGTCCGGCTGCCGTCGGCGTGCGTGACGAGACCGGGACGCCCGTTGACGGGTTCGCTCAGCAGGCGGCCGTCATAGACACCGACGCCTGCCGGGTCTCCTGGCGCGCCCGCGAGGGGGTCGAGGACGAAGAACCCGGCGTTGACCGCCGCGGTGGCGTCGGCCGCGTTCGACAGCTCGCTGGTCGTCTCGCGGTTCTCCAGGTCGGGGCCGTACGACGCCTTGAGGCCCCCGTGGAACCGGTGCGGGTCGATGGTGAGCACGTCGACCCGCCACGGGCCCCGGGCCGTGCGGTCGCCGTCCCAGCCGGTGTACACCGCTGATCCCGCGTACCCCGCCGCCTTCAACCGGGTCTGTTCGGAGGTCGCGTCGGACTGCGCGTCGAACGAACCGATGCGGACCCGCCACCCGAGCGTGCCTCCGGCGTAGTCGGCCGTACTCGACGTCGTCACCTGCTCGACCCGGGCCTGGAAGCCGTCGCGCTGCAGATCGGCGGCCAGCTCGTCAGCGCTCGCTCTGTCCTTCAGGGCGGTCGGCGGCGCGTCGGGGTCCGGTGACGTCTCACCGCCGGGAATGGACACCTCGACCGTCCAGCGAAGTGCCGAGTCGGTGGCACCACGCACGATGCGGGTGAGGGTGACGCCCGGCTGGAGGGTTGTCGTCGTGCGGGTCTCGGTCAGGTCGGACGGTCCCAGTGGCAGGGTCCGGGCCTGCCGACCCGGCTGTGTGTCCGGCGACGCCTGCGCCGGTGTGGCCTGTGCCGGGTTCGCCTGTGCCGGGTTCGCCTGTGCCGGGACGACGCCCATCACGACGAGGGCGCCGAGGGCAGCACCGGCACCGCACAGTCTCTTCTTCATCTGCACCGCCTGGAAGCAGGGGACAAGTGGTCCGGAGGGCAGGTCGCAGCCTGGTTCGGGCGTCGGCGTAGCGGATCGTGCCGCGGTCACGCGAGTCCCCCGGGCCGACTCTGACTCGAACATGACATTCACGCCCCCCTGGCGGGCCATGGTGCCAGCCGTGCAGGCGACACGAAAGCCCTGCCGTTCCTTGCGGTTGGCAGGGCTTTCGCGTAAACGGGGCCTCCGTCAGCTCCCGGTCGGCTCCGGAAACAGGCGGCGGCCGTCGCGGCGGTCGGTCACGCCAGGATCGACTGGCTCCGGAACATCCGGGCGCCGGCCGAGCCGAAGGCGCCGACGGATGCGGGCAGGTCCCGCGGGCCGGCCGGCAGCGGGTCGTGGCGGACGTGTTCGGCGGGCAGCCCGGCGCGGGTGAGCGCGGCCGTCACCGTCCGGACCATCGCCGGCGGCCCGGCGAGCAGCGCGCGGCCGGCCGGCGAGGGGCGGCTCCGGGTCACCGCGCGGGCCAGGCGGTCGTACGCGCCCTCCCCCGGTACCCCGCCCGTCACCGGGACCACGGTCAGCCACGGGCGGCGGCGTTCGAACCCGGTCAGGTACTCGGTGTCGTACAGGTCGGACAGCGCGTCGGCGCCCAGGAAGAGCCGCACCCGGCCCGTCCGGTGCTCGGACGCCGGCCGCAGGCGGCCTTCCAGCTCCTCGAGCAGCGCCTTCATCGCGGCCCAGCCGGTGTCCCAGGCCACCAGCCGGAGTTCACCCGTCGGCTCCTCGCCGAGCCCCAGGTTCCCCTTGGGAGGACCGAGCCGTACCCGGTCCCCGACCGCGGTGTGGCACACCAGTGCCTCACTCACGCCGCCGGTGCCGGTGCACCGGACGTGGAACTCCAGCTCCCCGTCCCGGCCGGGGTCGCCGGCCGGGTAGTACGAGCGCCAGGTGTGCGGCAGCCGCGCGGACTCCAACGCGGTGTACTGCCCGGCCCGGTACCGGAACGTCTCGTGCGGTCGTACCCGGAGCACCGCGAGGTCCGGGCCGCACAGCCGATGGGCCGTCACCGTGGCCTCCCAGCACGGCGGCTCGTGCAGCGCCGCGTCGGCGCCCCGCACCATGGCGGTGATCCCGAAGCGCACCATCCG
Source organism: Streptomyces sp. NPDC052043 (assembly GCF_044548235.1). Lineage (NCBI taxonomy): Bacteria > Bacillati > Actinomycetota > Actinomycetes > Kitasatosporales > Streptomycetaceae > Streptomyces > Streptomyces sp. NPDC052043. The sequence goes on along the minus strand of NZ_JBIUBT010000007.1, from coordinate 296,983 downwards.
GACCCACGCCTGCTCGAGTTCCGCGGACCAGTGCTCGCCGGCACGGATGCGCAGCGCCTCGCCGAGCGCGGTTTCGAACGCCGCGTACTGCGCCGGGCGCACACCGAGCTTGCGGTGGTCGCGGCCCAGCTGGGTGAACGTCGCGGTGATCTGCTCGGGCCGGTCGAGGTGTTCGAGCAGGTACCAGAACGCCCTCGCCAGGTGGGCCTGCTGGAACGCCATCTCGGCGGGGAACAGCGACCGCAGGGAGGGGTGCCGGGTGAACAGCGCGTCGTAGAGGTGGGCGATCAGCTCTTCGAACGGCGTCACCAGGTCCAGGTGCCGCATGATGATCTGCTGATCGGCCGCCCCCTCGTACGGCTGCCCCTCGTGCGGCTGGCCGCCATACGGCTGCCCGTCGCACGACGGCCCGACCGGGCCGCTTATGCCGCTGCCGCTGTCCGTGCCCGGGAAGCCGCCGGTGGAGAGCATCTGCCGGCGCAGTCGCATGGCGTCGTGCCGGGCCAGGAGTGCGTGGTACGTCCCGTCTTCCGCGCTCATGATCAGCGACCCTTCCGCGTCTCACGCCCGACGGCGGTCCACCGCGCGGCGTCCCTTCCAGCCGTGCCCGGTGCGACGGCCGGGGCCGGTGCGCACCGGGCCGGGCGGTCAGGTGCGCTGCCCGGGAGCTGGCGGATGAGTCGAGACATGGGTGGGCTCCTGAAGAAACGTGTGCGGAACGGTAGCCGGATACGACGGGAACAACGGACGCTCCGTCCGATGAAACCGCAGGTCAGTATGACATTAGGGGCATTTTCCCCAACGTCCCTGGTGGCAGGGGCCGTTAGGCCCTGGACAGGGCCGACATCGTGCGTCGCGCCCCCCGACGCACCCGGCCCGTCACCTCGATGTCAGAGCCGCTTGGTACAACTCTTCGCGAACGGCGCAACGCGTGCGAGCACCAGGAGGCCAGCGACATGTCCCACGTCGAGCATCTGAAGGAGCTGCATGGCCTCCCGGCCTTCGACTTCGCCCAGTTCGCGGGGAAGCGCGAGTTGCCGGAGGCGGGGGCCGCGGCCTGGCGGCTGGCCGTCGAACCGTACGGGGACTCCCCTGAGGACTTCGGTGCCCTGTGGGACCGCTTCCTCGATTCCGTCGACCCCGCCGGTGTGCGTGCCCTCATCGTGGGTCAGTGGGGTGAGCCGTACGACAACGACTCCAGCGGCATCGTGCGGCGCCTCGTGGCCGCCCGTGACCGGCTGACCGCGCTTCGGGCCGTGTTCATCGGGGACCTGGAGATGGAGGAGGCGGAGATCTCCTGGATCGAGCAGTGCGATGTCACGCCGGTCCTCGAGGCGTATCCGCTGCTGGAGGAGTTCGGGGTCCGCGGCGGCACCGGGCTGCGCTTCCCGGCGGTCCGGCACGAGCGTCTGCGCAGGCTCCGCTTCGAGGCCGGCGGTCTGCCCGGCGAGGTCGTGCGCGGTGTCGCCGCGGGCGAGTTCCCCGCCCTGGAGCACCTCGACCTGTGGCTCGGGGTGGAGGAGTACGGCGGCGACACGCAGGTCGCCGACCTCGCCCCGATCCTGGCCGGCGGACGCTTCCCTGCGCTGCGCCATCTCGGGCTGCGCAACAGCGAGATCCAGGACGAGATCGCCACCGCCGTCGCCGGGGCCCCCGTCGTCGCCGAGTTGACCTCGCTCGACCTGTCGCTCGGCGTACTCACCGACGAGGGCGCGACGGCCCTGCTCGGCGGTCGACCGCTCACCCACCTGACCCGGCTCGACCTCCACCACAACTTCCTCAGCGAGCCCGTGGCCGAGCGGATCCGTACGGCGCTGGAGCCGTCCGGCGTCGAGGTCGACCTGTCGGAGCGCGGCCAGGTGTGGGAGGACGACGGCGTCGTCCACCGCTTCACCGCGGTCGCGGAATGAGGCCGTCCTGTCCGGCGTCCGCCGTCGGCCTTCGGTTCGCCGTCGTCGGCAATCCCGAGAACCGGCGGACGACGATGTTCGCGGACGCCGTGCGGGCGGCCGGTCACCCGGCACCCCGTGTGCTCGCGTGGCGGGACGTGCTGCGCGGGCGGTACGCCTTCACGCCGGGCGAGTTGGTGCGGCTCGACTCCCCCGGCGAGAACGCCGAGGTCGACCGGTTGCTGCGGGACACCGACGACCCGACCCGGGTCGAGGGAACGGCCCTGTGGCACCGCCGTTTCACCGCCGCGGTGCGGGAGGTGACCGCCGCGGCGCGGCGTGCGGGCGCGGTGACGACCGCCGACCCGGAGGACGTCGCGGTCATGTTCGACAAGCGGCGCTGCCACGCGCGGCTCGCCGCCGCGGGCGTCCCGGTCCCTCCGGCTCTGACGGGTCCGTTCGGCGGCTGGTCGGGGCGGGACGGGCTTCGGGAGCAGCTGACGGCGGCCCGGATCTCACGGGCGTTCGTGAAGCCGGCGCACGGGTCGTCGGCCTCCGGTGTCGTGGCGCTGACGCTGGCGGGACCGGGCCGGGTCAGGGCGACGACCTCCGTGGAGACCACTGCCGACGGGCGCCTCCACAACTCCCTCCGGGTGCGCCACTACACCTCGGAGGCCGGCGTCGCGGCCCTCGTCGACGCCCTGGTCCCGGACGGGGTCCACGTCGAGCGGTGGCTGCCGAAGGCCTCGCAGGGCGGCCGGGCCGCCGACCTGCGGGTGGTCGTGGTGGCAGGACGCGCCACGCATGCCGTGGTACGGACCAGCCGGCACCCCATGACGAATCTGCACCTCGGTGGCGCCCGTGGTGACCTGGACTCGGCACGCGCGGCGATCCGGGCCGCGGGGGGCGACTTCACCGACGTGCTGGACGTGGCCGAACAGGCGGCCTCGTGCTTCCCGGGCACCCTGTGCGTCGGCGTGGACATCCTCCCGGCGACGGGCTGGCGCCGCTTCACGGTCGGCGAGGTGAACGCCTTCGGGGACCTGCTGCCCCGCCTCACCGGCCTGCCGGGCAGCGGCGCCGAGGGCCTGGACACCTACGCCGCACAGGTCGCCGCCGCACCGGCCCTCGCACAGGTCGCCACCGCACCGGCCCTCACGCAGGCTCCCGCACCGACCCCCGCGACGACCCCCGCAGTCGCCGGACCTGCCGTCGCCCCTGCCGCCGCACGGCGAGCAGAACGCAAGGAGCACCACCATGACAGCGCCGCTTGACATGAACGACATCGTGGGCAGCCACGACCTCCTGTTCGTCACGCTCGACACCCTCCGCTACGACGTGGCGCAGGAGCTGGCGGCGGCCGGACGCATCCCGCACCTGGCCCGGCACCTGCCCGGCGGCGCCTGGGAGCGCCGGCACGCCCCCGGCAGCTTCACCTACGCCTCCCACCAGGCGATGTTCGCGGGTTTCCTGCCGACACCGGCCGCGCCCGGTCCGCATCCCCGGCTCTTCGCCGCCCGGTTCGCGGGCAGTGAGACCACCGCGAACGGCACCTTCGTCCACGACACCCCCGACCTGGTCTCGGGTCTGGCCGCCGTCGGCTACCGCACCGTGTGCATCGGAGGTGTGGGCTTCTTCAACCAACAGGGGCCACTGGGCTCGGTCCTGCCGGGGATGTTCCAGGAGAGCCACTGGGAACCGGAGTTCGGCGTCACCTCCCCCACGTCCTTCGAGGCCCAGGTGGCTCGCGCGGAGAAGGTCGTGGCCGAACTCCCCCAGGATCAGCGCCTGTTCCTCTTCGTGAACGCGTCGGCCCTGCACCAGCCCAACTGGTTCCACCTGCCCGGCGCCACCCGCGAGGCCGGCGACACGCGGGCCAGCCACGCCGCGGCACTGGAGTACGTGGACCGGCACATGGGACGGCTCCTGGCCGCCGTCAGCAGCCGCCGCCCCTGTTTCGCCATCGTCTGCTCCGACCACGGCACGGCGTACGGCGAGGACGGCTACCACGGCCACCGCATCGGCCACGACGTCGTCTGGACCGTGCCCTACGCCCACTTCTTCGTCGACGGGGCCCGATGACCATGGGCAGCACCAGCACCGGGGCGGCGGCCGCGCCCCGCACCGTCCGCCCGTACCAGCAGTACGTCTACGCGTACCCGCACAAGACCGCGTACCGCCCACTCCCCCGGGAGCGGGCGTCCCTGCGCGCGCTGTGGGCGAACGAACCGAAGGACGCCCTCTCGCTCTACTTCCACATACCGTTCTGCGAAGTCCGCTGCGGCTTCTGCAACCTCTTCACCCGGATCGGGGCGCCGGACGGTCTGACCACCGCCTACCTGGACGCGATGGAGCGTCAGGCGGACACCGTGCGCGAGGCGCTGGGCGACGAGGCGCGGTTCGCGAACGCGGCCTTCGGGGGCGGCACTCCGACGTTCCTGGAGGCGGCGGAGCTGGAGCGGCTGTGCGATCTGGCCGAGCGCGGTCTGGGCGCCGACCTCTCCGCGATCCCGCTGTCGGTGGAGGCCTCGCCCGCCACGGCGACCGCCGACCGGCTGGCCGTGCTGGCCGCCCGCGGCACCACGCGGCTGAGCCTGGGCGTGCAGAGCTTCGTCGACTCCGAGGCGCGGACGGCCGTACGCCCCCAGCGCCGGGCGGACGTCGAGGCGGCCCTCGCCCGGATCCGTGACACGGCCATCCCCGTCCTCAACATCGACCTGATCTACGGCATCGACGGCCAGACCGAGGCGTCCTGGACCCGTTCCCTGGACGCCGCCCTCGCCTGGCGGCCGGAGGAGCTGTATCTCTATCCCCTCTACGTGCGCCCGCTCACCGGTCTCGGCCGGCACCGCGGGTCGGCCCCCGGCGGCGACGCCGACTGGGACGAGCAGCGGCTGCGGCTGTACCGCCACGGCCGCGACCACCTGCTCGCGCGAGGCTACGAGCAGGTGTCGATGCGCATGTTCCGCCGTGCGGGCGCCCCCGCCACCGGCGGCGAGGACTACGCGTGCCAGACCGACGGCATGGTCGGCCTCGGCTGCGGTTCCCGCTCGTACACCTCCACGCTGCACTACTCCTTCGACTACGCCGTGGACATGCACCGCATCCGCGCGATCATCGACGACTACACGGCACGCCCGGCCGAGGGCTTCAGGCACGCGGACTTCGGCTGGGAGATGGACGCGGACGAGTCCCGGCGCCGCCATCTGCTCCAGTCGCTGCTTCAGGCCGAGGGCCTGCCCGTGGCGGAGTACCGGACCCGTTTCGGCACGGCGCCCGACGACGACTTCGCCGCCGAGCTGGACCGGTTCCGCGCGCGCGGCTGGCTGGACGACTCCACGGGCCCGGAGCTGCTGCGGCTCTCCCCGGAGGGCCTGGCCCACTCCGACGCGCTGGGCCCCGAGTTGTTCTCCGTCGCCGTGCGCGACCGCATGACCGCCTACCGGCCGAAGTGACGGAGGCCGCATCCCGTATGGACCTGACGATCCTCTACCGCGGCCCGCTGGCGTCGTGCGACTACGACTGCCCGTACTGCCCGTTCGCCAAGCGCCGGGACAGCCGTGCCCAACTCTCCGCAGACCGAGCCGCGTTGGAACGCTTCGCCGCCTGGGCTGCGGCGCAGCGCGACGACCGTCTCTCGCTGCTCTTCACCCCGTGGGGCGAGGGCCTGGTGCGCTCCTGGTACCGGCGTACGCTCGCGGAGCTGAGCCGGCTGCCGCACATCCGCCGGGTGGCGATCCAGACCAACCTCAGCTGCCGCACCGACTGGCTGGACGCGGCCGACCTGGACACCCTCGCCCTGTGGTGCACCTTCCACCCCGGGCAGACGCCGTACGACCGCTTCCTGGCCAAGTGCCACGACCTGGCCGCGCGCGGTGTCCGCCACAGCGTCGGAGTCGTCGGCCTCCCCGAGCACCTGGAGGACGCGCGCCGGCTGCGCACCGACCTCCCCTCCCACGTGTACCTGTGGGTCAACGCCGCCGAGGGGCACACCTACACCGACGCCGAGGCCGACCGGTGGACGGCCCTGGACCCACTCTTCCCGTACAGCCGCCACCCGCACCGCAGCGCGGGTCTGCCCTGCCGTACGGGAGAGTCGGTCGTCTCGGTGGACGGCGAGGGCACAGTGCGCCGCTGCCACTTCGTCCGGTCGGAGCTGGGCCATCTGTACGACAGCTCCTACCGGCGGGCCCTGCGCCCCCGTCCGTGCCCGCTGGCTGTGTGCGACTGCCACATCGGCTACGTGCACCTGGAGACGCTGCCGCTGTACGACGTGTTCGCGGGCGGCGTCCTGGAGCGGATCCCGGCCGCGCCGCCCGCGCTCGGACACGTGGTTCCGGCGCCCCGGTAGCGGGTGACCCGCCGGACACGGACCTGTCAGGCGGGGCGGCCGGGCGCTCGGTCGAAGTCGTCGTCGCTCATGCGCAGGAGCGCCCAGCCGGCCCCGGCAAAGCCGACCGCGGCGACGAGCAGGCCGACGCCGGATGCGACGTGCCCCGGCATGAAGGGGTGGGTGAAGCCGCCCAGTGCCAGGGCGATGCCCGCCCAGGCCGGCGCGGCCCCGCTGCGCCACAGGGCGAGACCGAGCAGCAGCAGCCCCAGGACGATGCCGATGATGAACAGCAGGCCGCCCGTCAGGGCCAACGGGTCCTCCTCCAGGGCCTTCTGAAGCGCGGCCACGGTCGTCACGTCAAGGCCGTTCTTCGCCGTCGTGTACGCGAGCAGGTCGCCGCCCTGGTTCAGGGGGAATCCGGCCAGTTGACCGAGGAGCGCGAGGAGCCCGCCGGCGGTGGTGAGCCGGGGTGCGCCCCGGCGGGACACCCAGATCACGGCGAACGTCGCCGGTATCAGCAGGACCAGGAACGGCAGACCGAGGTACTGGGTGACGCGGGCCTGGTCGAGGTGGCCGGTGTAGGCGGTCACGGTGTCCTCGAACGACGAGCCCCCGTCGACGGGGCTGAGGATGTAGCTGAGCCCCATTCCGGTCATCGGCAGCGGGGTGACGACGGCGAGCAGGACGCGCCAGAACCCTCGCACGTCCTTCAGCGGCTTGGGCTGCTGCGGCGAGGCCGCGCGGGTCGGCTCGGGGTCGGTGTCGGTGTCGGTGTCGGTGTCGGACTGCATGGTGGAACCTCCGTTCCCGTGGGAGAGGTGAAGGTGGTCAGCTCGTCTGTGGCGTCTTCGCCGTCCGGCCCACGGCGTACGCGAGGGCCAGGCCGGTGCCGGCGGCGCTGAGGACGAGACCGATGACGGCGCCGTCCCAGCTCCGGACGAGGGCGACGACGGCGCCGATCAGGTTGAGCGCGCCGACGGTGAGCACGGCGGGCGTGGCCCAGGCGGCGGAGCGGAGCAGGGCGATCGCGGCGATGACGCCGACGACGCCGAGCAGGCTGATCAGCCAGGCGGCCGGGGTGGGTACGCCGTTGCCTCCGTCGTCGAGGGCGATCGGAAGGTTGAGCAGCGACATGGCGAGGGTCGCGACGGCGGCGGAGCAGCGAATCGTCCTCATGACGGCCTCCTGGACACGGCGATGGCCGGACCAGCGTCGGGCGCGCCGGGATCCCCGGCCCAGGGCTCGCCTTCCCGAGTCCGCGCGGTCGTGTCCGGCGGGGGACGCCCCGGTTCCCGGGCGGATCGGGAAGGTTTCCCGGAAACTCGGGAAACGCGGCCGTTGTCGGCGCCGGACGCGGGTCGGGATACTCGCGGTATCGACACTCCGCGCGGACACCGGACCCGGGACGGCAGCCGATGGGCCGCCGCGACGCTGGCGGCCGTCCTCGTCGGGGTGGGCTTCCTGCTGTGGTGGGTGACCGCGGGGCATCCGATGCCGGACTCCGACGGGTCCCCGGCCTGGGTGGAGCCACTGGTCACGCTGATCGCGTACGGCGTGGCGGGGGCCCTGCTCATCGACCGCCGTCCGGACCTGCCGTTCGGGTGGCTGCTCGCCGGGGCGGCGGTGCTGGTCGTCGTGCAGGTGCTGGCCCTGCCGCCGGCGTACGCGGCTGTCCTGGACGGCGACCGCGGCGTCCCGGCACGCTGGGGGCTGACCGCCGGAACCCTGGCGTTCGCGCCGGTCGCCGCGCAGGGGCTGATCAACCTCCGGTTCCCGTCCGGGCGTCCGGCCGGCCGGTGGAGCGCGGTCCTGGAGAAGGTGATCATCACCTGCACCGCGCTGGTCATGGTGGGCGGGCTGCTCGGCGGCACGACCCTGCGGGACGTCGGGGGCGGCGTGACCGGCCTCTCCCACCCGCTCACCGGTGGGAGCGCGGTCGGCCGGATCGCCGACGCGGCGACCCTCCTCGCGCCTGTGGTGGTGCTGCTCGGCCTGATCGCGGGCATCGGTGTCGTGGTCCGGTTCGCCCGGGCCGACGGCGTCGCCCGTCAGCAGTTGAAGTGGCGGGCGGTCGGCGTGATCGTGGCGCTGGCACTGTTCCCGCTCGCCGTCACGGAGCGACTGCCGTCGCTGACGAACAGTCTGGACGCGGTCGTGTTCGTCCTGACCCTGGCCGTACCCGTGCTGCGCTACCGGCTGTGGTCCATCGACACGATCCTGCGCCGCTCCCTGGTCTACGGCGCGATCACCGCCGCCCTGATCATCGGCTTCGCCGTGCTGACGGGGCTGGCCACCCGCGTGGTCTCCCGGCAGGTCGCGGCCCCGGTCGCCGCGGCGGGCGTGGCACTGTCCTTCGTGCCGCTGCGCGACCGCACGCAGCACCTGGTCGACCGCCTCTTCTACGGCGGCCGTCAGGATCCGTACCGCACGCTGCGGGACCTCGGGCAGCGGCTCAACGCTGTCCCGGGCGGCGACGCGCTCGACTCGTTCGGCCACGCGGTGGCGTCCGCGCTGCGGCTGCCGTACGTGGCCGTCGAGCGCGCCGACGGAACCCCCGTCGCGTCCCACGGCACGCCGGTGGAACCGCTGGAACGGCGGCCTCTGCTGTACGAAGGCCAGATCGAGGGCTACCTGGTCGCGTCGGCCCGGCGCGGCGAGGAGGACTTCGACGACCGCGACCGCGGCCTGCTGTCCGACATCGCCGGTCAGCTCGGTCTGGCGCTGCACACCCGGACCCTCACCGCCGAGTTGCTGCGGTCGCAGCAGCGCCTGGTCGCCGCACGGGAGGAGGAGCGGCGGCGGCTGCGCCGTGAACTGCACGACGGCCTCGGTCCGGTGCTCACCGCCATCGGCCTCACCCTGGACGCGGCCCGCGCGCGGCTGGAGACCGACCCGCCCGCGGCCGACAACCACATCGCCGACGCCCGCGAGGCCGCCGCTCAGGCGCTGGCGGACCTGCGCAAGGTCGTGCACGGGTTGCGCCCGCCCAGCCTGGACGACCTCGGGCTCGCCGGAGCCCTGCGCTCGCAGGCCGACCGGCTCACAGCGGGCTCGCCGCTGCGGGTCACCGTCGAGGCGGGCGATCTGCCCGACCTGCCGGCCGCGGTCGAGGTCGCCGCCTACCGCACCGCCGTCGAGGCGATCACGAACGCGGTGCGCCACAGCGACGGTCGGCAGTGCCACGTACGCCTGGACGCCTCCGTCCGGGAGTTGGTCTTGCGGGTGGGCGACGACGGTACGTCCCCCGGCCCGTGGCTGCCCGGCGTCGGCGTGACCGCGATGCGCGAACGCGCCGGGGAACTGGGCGGACGCTGTCAGATCGGCCCCAGTCCCGACGGCGGAGCCGTCACCGCCTGGTTCCCGCTCCCGGAGACGCCATGATCCGAGTCCTGCTCGCCGACGACCACCCTCTCGTACGCCAGGGAATGCGAGCGGTCCTCGACACCGTCGGCGACATCGAGGTGGCCGGCGAGGCCGGGGACGGCCACGAAGCCGTCCGCCGAGCCGTCGAGTTGCTGCCCGACGTCATCGTGATGGACCTGCAACTGCCCGGGCTGCACGGCATCGAGGCCACCCGGCAGATCCGGACCCGGGTGCCGGACGCGGCCGTGCTGGTCCTGACGATGTTCGAGGACGACGCGACGGTCTTCGCCGCCGTCCAGGCCGGCGCGCTCGGCTACCTCGTCAAGGGGGCCGACGGAGCGGACATCGTCGCCGCCATCCACGCCGCCGCGGCCGGACAGCCGGTCTTCGGCGCGGCACTGGCCGGCCGGCTGCGGACCTGGTTCGTGTCGCCGCCGCAGGACGGCCCGTTCCCCGAACTCACCGCCCGCGAACGGGACATCCTCGACCAGCTCGCGGCCGGGCTGTCCAACGCGGACATCGGCCGGCGTCTGCACCTGTCCGGCAAGACCGTGGCGAACAACGTCTCGACGATCCTGGCCAAGCTGCACCTGACCCAGCGCAGCCAGGCCATCGTCCGGGCCCGCGACGCCGGTCTGGGCCGGCTGCGCTGAGAACTCCCCTCTTGGCCCCTCCGGTTCAGCTCTGCTCCGTGGTGCACGCTCCGCGCCGCGCCAGCGGACGTGTCCCGTTGACCCGCAGTCCCAGCCCGGCCTGCTCGGCGCGGCCCCGCTCGGCGAGCCGGTCGGCACCGCACTCCTCCGCCAGCTCGACCCCCTCGGCCAGAAGTCCGGCCGCCCGGTCCGTGCCGCCGCCGCGCGCGACCTCCACACCGAGGTCGATCAGGGCCTCGGCGTAGGCGTGCCGGCTGGGCGAGCGGCGCAGTATCTCCACCGCGCGCTCCCGCAGGGGCAGCACCTGCCCTTCCTCGGCCACCGCCGCGCCGAAGCCCAGCGCCTCGCCGACGGCGGTGGGCGTGCCGTAGCGCTCCGCCCGCCGCAGCATCTTCGCCGTGAGGGCGCGGGCGCGCGCCGGATCCTCCTCGGCAACGGCGAGGGCGAGGTGGCCCGCCCAGGGGCACCAGGTCGGGTTGACGATGCCCTTGGCCTCCAACCGTGCCCCGGCGGCCGTGAGTTGGGCTTCGGCCTCCTTGCGCAGGCCACGGGCGAGCAGCAGCCGCCCGTAGACCGTCTGGGAGTCCGGGAAGACCACCGCGTTCAGGTATGGGGGCGCGAAGTGGTACGTCCTGGCGACGTGCAGCGCCTCCTCCACGCGGCCCCGGGACAGCAGGACGTCCACCAGCAGCCCCACGGCATACCACCGCGCGGGCACCCGGTCGCCCACCCGCTCGGCCAGGCGCACGCCCTCGCGTGCGCACTCCTCCGCCTTGACGAGCATCCCGCGCCGGAACCACACCAGGCCGAGCAGGGTGAAGCCGAAGGAGAGGTGGGCGCCGCTCCAGCCGACCTGCTCGCACTCGGCGATGGCCGAGCTGAACAGTTCCTCGGCACGGTCGCATTCGTCGGCGTACATGTAGCTGAGCGCGGCCACGCTCGGCAGTTCGAAGCCCCAGTCCGGGTCGGTGTAGCTCAGGCCCATGGCGCGTTGGGCGACGTCCAGCGTGTCCGCGGCCGGCTCTCCGCGCAGCATCGCGTCCCAGGTGCGGATGCACAACAGGGCCCGCTCCTCGACGGTCTGTCCGGGCAGGTGCTCGGCGAGCCGTGCGAGCCGCTGGGAGCGGTCGGAGGCCTGCTCCTCGTGCGCGTCGAAGACCAGCCACAGGTAGTGCGCCACCTGCATGCGCAGTCGTGCCCTGGGGGACTGGGCCCGGTCGACCTCGGCGCCCGCGACGGCGGCCGCCTTGGCGAGTTCGTCGTTGTGGGCGAACACCTGGGCCAGCCGAAAGGTGGCGTTCTCCCTGATCTCGGGGTCCAGGAAGGGCTGATCCAGGGCAGCGGTGAGGTGGTTGCCCGTGGTGGCGGGAGCGGTGAGCAGGGCGGAGCAGCCGAGTTCGTAGAGCACGCCCGCCCGGTCCTCGGGCGCGGGGGGTTCGCGCAGCGCGCGTTCCAGACAGCGCCGGGCGGCGTCGGGCGCGCCCAGACGGAGGTTCTCGCGTGCGGCGGCGCGCAGTTGGCGGACGGTGTTCGGGTCGCCCTCGGGGTGGGTCTCGAGCAGGTGACGGGCAGCGGCGGTGATGCCCAGGCCCGCGTCGGCGACCGCCCAGGCGGCCTGACCGTGCAACGCGGTGCGGGTGGCCGGCGGGATGGCCTGGTACACGGCGGTGGCGATGAGCGGGTGGACGAACTCGAGGGTGCGGGTGCCGGAGAGAATGCGGGCGACGCGCAGCCGGTCCACGGCGGCCTGGGCCTCGGCCGGGGGCAGTCCGGCCACGGTCGCGACCAGTTCCGCGGAGATCTCGGTGCCGAGCACCGCGGCGGCCCAGGCGAGCCGGACCGCGGCGTGGCCGAGCCTCTCCAGGCGCTTGACCAGGCCGGTACCCCGTGCGCTGGCGGCGAGTTCACCCAGCAGGGAGGCCGACTCCGCGTCCGGGGCGAGGCCGCGGTCCTGAACCCTGGCCATGAGCTCGACGGCTTCGTAGGGGTTGCCGCCGGTGACCACCCAGCACTCGCGGCAGAAGACGTCGTCGGCCCCCGCCCCGAGCGAGCCCCGCACCAGTTCGGCGACCGCCTCCGGGCTGAGGGCATGCAGCGGGATCGGGCGTGCGCCGCGTCCGTCGACCAGTTCGCGGAACGTCTGCGCCTCGGCGGGCACTTCGTCCGGGCGGTAGCCGACGACGACCAGCACGGGGAGTTCCCGCGCCCGGACCGCGAAGGCGGCGAGCCAGGCGAGCGACTCCAGATCGCCCCAGTGGGCGTCGTCGAGGACGATCACGACGGGTGCGCGGCGCACGGCCACCTGGGTGACGACCCAGTCCAGGCCGTCCCGCACGCCCTGCGGGTCCGGTCCCGCGGTGCCGGTCTGCTGGGCGAACAGGCCGACGGCCGGTCCGGCAATCTCGTACCACCCGCCGAAGATCTCGCGCCGCTCGGCCTCAGTGCAGGAGGCGAGGACGGGCTGGAGCAACTGGCGTACGACGTGGAAGGGAACGGTGTGCTCCTGCTCGCTGCCCCGGGCGGACAGCACGGTGCAACCACGTGCGGCGGCCATGCGCCGGACCTCGGTCAGCACGGTCGTCTTGCCCAGACCGGCGGCAGCGCTGTAGAACAGCAGCCCGCCCCGCCTGCCTTCGTCCTTCCCCTCGCCCGCGCAGATCCCCTCCACCGCTTTCTCGGCGGCGGTCACCTCGTTCTCGCGCTCGTACAGGGGTTTCCCCAGCCGATCGCGTCCGTCCACGATGGTGGTCCTCTCGGTGCGCTGCCGTTCCGACACTCCGTTACCCCTGATCTGCCGGTATGGCGGGAAGCCTAGCGAAACGCACACGAGTACTGCACAGTTGCATGCGAATTGGTTGCGGACGGCCGCGCGAGGGTACTCACGCCCAGAACTGACGTACCGTCAGGTCTCCGGGTCGGCCGGAGACAGCTCGGGATGCTGCGCCAGGGCCAGCCGGGTGCGCCGGATGTGACCGGCCGGAAAGCGTTCAGCGTCGGTGGTGTCGGCGCGCCGGACGGCGTCCGGGATCAGCCGGTGCTCGTAGTTGATGAGCCTGCGGCCGGAGGCGTCGATGAGCCTGGCGTAGGCCCTGCGGTAGTGCTGGGTGGTGTTCCAGGACCGGCGGACCATGACGCTGAGCTGCCGCCTGGCTCGCTCGCCGCGGCTGGTCCCCTCGACCTGGCGGCGCTGCGGTCCCGCATCTCCTTGTCCCGGCCCGGCGAGGCGGTCGGCTGCCGACCGCCTCGCCGGGCCGCGCCGCGTCGGGGGCGGGCGCGCCGCCTGTGCAGGCGGGACGCGATGGGGGCGCGGCGAGGGCGCCGGCGGGCCGCCCGGAGGAGGTGGCGATCATCGCGAGGCTGGTCAGGGCGCAGCAGGAACCCCGATTGACTTGCTCCTCGGCCTGAAGCCCGAGGATTCTGGCCTTCCGCTCCGGTGCCTGTGCCGCTATGCGGCGCGGGTTCCAGTGCGGATTCCGTGGCTTCCTGCTTCGTCGCGCTGTGCCGGAACATGTTCCGGTCTTACCGGCGCTCCACAGGCTGTCACCGCCAGTCCGGCGGCCTGTTTGACGTTCACTGCGGCGTTGTGGTCCCGGTCGTGGACTGTGCCGCAGGCCGCGCAGGTCCATTCCCGCACGTGCAGGGGTTTGGGACCATCTCGGTGACCGCAAATGGAGCACACCTGGCTGGTGGGCTCGAACCGGCCGACCTTGACGAAGGTGCGCCCGTACCGCTGGGCCTTGTAGGCGAGCATGTCCACGAACTGGGACCAGCCCGCATCGTGGACGCTCTTGGCCAGCCGGGTGCGCGCCAGCGCCTTGACCGCCAGGTCCTCCACGGCGACCGCTTGGTTTTCGCGAATCAGCTGGGTGGAGAGTTGGTGGTGGAATTCGCGGCGCGCGTCGGCCACCCGCGCGTGCGCGCGGGCCACCTTCACGCGGGCCTTGGCCCGGTTCTTCGAGCCCTTCTGCTTGCGGGACAGCTCCCGCTGGGCCCTTTTGAGCTTCTTCTCCGCCCGGCGCAGGAACCGTGGGGAGTCGATCTTCGTGCCGTCGGACAGGACCGCGAAATGGGTCAGCCCCAGATCGATACCCACGGCCTGGTCACTTGCGGGCATGCGCGCCGCGTCGGCGGCCGGGTCGGTGTCGATGACGAAGGAGGCGAAGTACCGGCCCACCGCATCCTTGATCACGGTCACCGAGGATGGGACGGCAGGAAGAGGTCGCGACCATTTCACCCGTACCTCGCCGATCTTCGGCAGGTTCAGCCGCCCCGCGGCGGTGATCGACCAGCGGGCGTTCGCTGTGAGTCGGATCGACTGCCTGGTGTCTTTACGCGACTTGAAACGAGGCGCGCCCACCTTCGAGCCCTTGCGCTGCCCCTTGAGGGAGGCGAAGAAGATGCGGTAGGCGGCCTCGACGTCCCGCAGCGCCTGCTGCAGCACCACCGCGGACACCTCGCCCAGCCAGTGCCGCTCACGGGTCTTCTTCGCCTCGGTGAGCAGCGTTCTCGACAGCACCGCCGCGGTGGGAAAGGGTTCACCTGCAACCCGGGCCCGTTCCCGCGTCGCGACCGCATCGTTGTACACCACCCGCGCGCACCCGAACGCCCGGGCCAGCGCGATGCGCTGACCGGGTGTCGGGTCGAGGCGGAAGGCATACCGAAGCCACACGATCCGGACACTAACACCGGCCCCCGGTGCTCGAGGCGGATCAGCCGAATCCGGCTCCGCCGGAACGATCCGGCAACGCTCCGCGCCGCCACCGCAGGATTCGCCGCACCATCGGCGTGAACGCCGGTGCACTGCGAATGGAGCCCGGTAGCACAGGGCGTAGTAGACGCTGGTGATGCCGGCCATGTCGTCGGGCCGGTGATCCGCTGGATCTCCAACAGGCCGGAGACGACCCCGATACCGTAGGCGGCCCCCGGCAGGACGGCCCCGCCGAGATCGAGCCAGGGCGAGCGAACGGCCGCATCGCCCGCGCAAACGGCTGACCCAGCTGATGCCGACCGACCGCCATCGCAATGCCGCGGCCAGTCCGCCGAGGAAGCAGCCCAGGTAGACGGGGATCCGTCCAGCCAGCCGCCGGTCACTCCGCGGTGTGCGTCCAGGTGGGCCCGCAGGGCGCTGGCGAACCCCTCGTTGTCACCGTCGGCGCTCCGCTTCCTGACGCGCGGGTGGCGGCGCGCCGCGACGTCGACGGGCGGCTTCGCGCGCCCACGGGGACCGAACCGGCCGGAGCCACATCCGCAACACACAGAACACGCAGCCCCGTTGACTCGATTCAATGATGATCATAGGCTCCGTCGCCGACGGCTCCGCCCCGCGCCCGCGATCCGGCTTTCCGTATGCGCGACCGCACTTCGTCGCTCTGACGGTGGGTCAGGGGCCGTGCTCGACCGCACCACCTGCACCGCCCCGTACCTGACACTCCGGGAGGAGCAAGTGAACAGACGTCGCACGGCCGCCACGGCCGCTTCGGCACTCGTCACCACCTTCGCGCTGACCGCAGCGCTCGCCGGCCCCGCCACCGCGGTGCCCGGCGCCGCGGCCCAGCCGGCCGCCGAGCAGACCCGGACGGGGGCGGTCGCCACCGCGACCGACTCCGTCAGCCATGAGGAGAACGACCGCGTCCCGAAGGGCTCGCTCTGGACGCAGCACTACTTCCCGTCCTCGGACGGATCCGACACCGAGCTGCACGCCGACGTCCTGCTGCCCGAGGGACTGGCCCCGGGCAAGAAGGTGCCCGTCATCCTGTCGATCGGCCCCTACTTCGGGCACTCCGGGCAGACCGATCCCGAGGGCTGGACGCACACCGGGCCCTCCTCCCGCTTCCAGGACTTCGTCGAGGGCACCGATCTGTTCGCCCGGGGTTACGCCTTCGTCATGGTGGACCTGCGCGGCTTCGGCGGCTCCACCGGCTGCCTCGACTGGGCCGGTCCCGGTGAGCAGGCCGACGTCAAGGCGGCGGTCGACTGGGCGGCGAAGCAGCCGTGGAGCACGGGTGCGGTCGGCATGTACGGCAAGTCGTACGACGCCGTCACGGGCCTGATCGGCAACAACCTGAGCCAGAAGGCCCTCAAGGCCGTCGTGGCCCAGGAGCCGGTGTGGGACATGTACCAGTACATCTACTCCAACGGTGTGCCCCGCCCGAACGTCACCGGCACCGCCAACGCCTACAACGACATCGCCACGCTTCCCCAGTTGCCGGACGACGACCCGCACTACCTGGCCAACGCCCAGTGGGAGAAGGCCCACCCGGAGTGCCTCACGCAGAACTCGGCCGGGTACAAGATCGCGGACCAGTGGGACAAGCACTGGACCGACCGCGACCTGGCGAAGATGGCCAAGGGCACCAAGACCCCCCTGTTCGTCACCCAGGGCTTCATCGAGAACAACACCAAGCCCGAGGAGATGCAGGAGTACCTGGACAACCATGTGGGCCCCGAGCGCGGCTGGCTCGGCCAGTGGGACCACGTGCGCGGCGGCGACCGAGTCGGCGACGGGCGCCTGGCCATGGGCCGCGAGGGCTGGTACGACGAGACCCTGTCCTTCTACGACGAGTACCTCAAGGGCGTGAAGCCGAAGGTGAAGTACCCGGCCTACGTCGTCGAGGACTCCACCGGCGCATGGCGCTCCCAGAACACCTGGCCGGTCGCGAAGCGGTCCGTCACCCTCCCGCTCGGCAACGGCTCCTACCTGGACGACGGCGGCGCCTCGGGCCGCGCGGCCCTGGCCGCCTCCGGCGAGTCGACGCCGCAGACGCTCGGGAAGCCGTCCGGCCGGTGGGACATGGAGAACGCGCCGGCGACCGAGCAGACCGCCCCGAAGGGCCTGGCCAGGGGGCTGGCGAAGCTCCAGAAGGACGGCAAGGTCACCTCGAGCTTCTTCGTGTGGTCGAAGCCGGTCGGACAGGCCGTGCGCGTCACCGGCACCCCGCAGCTCTCCCTGACCGCCAAGGGTGAGGGCAACGTCATGCTCAAGCTGTACGACGTCGCCCCGAACGGCACCGCCGTCATGTTCGACGAGCAGGTCTCCCTGCTGCGTTCGGGCCGGATGACCGTCGATCTGAAGGCGACCGACTGGACCATGGCCGCGGGTCACGTCCTGGCCGTGGAGATCGGCTCGATCCAGACCGGTTCCTGGCGTGCCACGCCGTCCGGCCAGACGGTCGCGGTCAAGGGCGCGCAGCTCAGGCTGGCCCTGGACGACCCGGCCCGCGACACCGCCACCGCCGGCGCTCGTTCCCCGTTCCTGGACACCTACCTGCGCCAGTACACGGTGAACCTGCCCGCCGGTCCGGCGTCGTTCACGGTGACCCCTGGCAATCACCTCTGAGCCGAACCGCAGCACCCGGCGGGGGCCCCAACCACCATGGTTGGGGCCCCCGTTGGCGTTTCGGCGGGTCGGGTACGCGCGTCACGCGACGTGCGCGAGGGGGTGAGGGCGCGGCAGCACACCGTCTGCGCACACCGGCCACGGGCTCTTGCCGAACGGGCCATGCCCGGCTCATCCGTCGTTCACGGAACCCCATGAGGCTCCAGAGGCTCTCCGCGCATCCATCATCGAGCTTGCCGAGGACGGAACATGTGCCTTGACGGACACTGCGAGCACCACGTGAAGCCCCTGGAACCCGACACCGCGGACGCCGGCGACGCCGGTGCGGGACTCGGACGCCGGCGACTGCTGCTGGCCGGAGCCGCCGGCGCGGTCGCCCTCACCCTCACCCCGGTCACCTTCGCCCAGGCGGCCGCGGGTCCGGCCGGCGGCACACCGGCGGACGGCACCGAGGAGACCCGCACCCTCACCGGCTTCCTGGAGACCGGCGTCGCGGACTTCGTCCACCTGCCGGTGGAAGTCCCCAGAGGGGTGCGGAAGATCGCCGTCTCCTACTCCTACGACAGTCCGTCCGTACCGTCGGGTGTCCCGGGCAACTCGTGCGACATCGGGATCTTCGACGAGCGCGGGACCGCGCTCGGCGGGCGCGGCTTCCGCGGCTGGTCCGGCGGTTTCCGCACCTCGTTCGAGATCGGCGACAGCGAGGCCACGCCGGGCTACCTGCCCGGTCCGGTCAACGCGGGCACCTGGAACATCGTCCTCGGCCCCTACCAGGTGGCGCCCCAGGGCATGAACTACCGGGTGGAGGTGACGATCACGTACGGCAAGCGCGGTCCCGCCTTCGTTCCGCACCACCCTCCGCGGCGGGCGAAGGGCCGCGGCCACGCCTGGTACCGCGGGGACTGCCATCTGCACACGGTCCACTCCGACGGCCGGCGCCTGCCGGCGGAGGTCGCGGCCGGCGCGCGCGCCGCCGGACTGGACTTCATCGTCTCCACCGACCACAACACGTCCTCCTCGCACGCGGTCTGGGGCGAGTACGCCGGTCCCGACCTGCTGATCATCCCGGGCGAGGAGGTCACCACGCGCAACGGCCACTGGCTCGCGCTGGGCCTTCCGGCCGGTGAGTGGGTCGACTGGCGCTACCGCTCGCGCGACGACGCGTTCGACCGGTTCGCGCGTCAGGTCCACCGCAACGACGGCCTCGTGGTGCCCGCGCACATGTACTGCGCGTACGTGGCCTGCCAGTGGAAGTTCGGTTTCGAGAACGCCGACGCCACCGAGGTGTGGACCGGCCCGTGGACGTACGACGACGAGCACGCGGTCAGCACCTGGGACCAGAAGCTGGGTGAGGCCGTCCGTACCGGAAAGCGCTGGCTCCCGGCCATGGGCAACAGCGACGCGCACAGCGAGCCGCAGGTGATCGGCCTGCCGCACAACGTCGTCCACGCGGACGACCTCGCCACCGACTCGCTGATGAACGGCATCCGCGCGGGCCGCAGCTGGATCGCCGAGTCCTCCTCCATCGAGCTGTCGTTCACCGCCACCGGCGGCGGCAGGCAGGCCGGGATCGGCGAGAGGCTCACCGTGCCCGCCGACGCCCCGGTGGACGTCCGCCTCGACGTCCAAGGCGTGCCCCACGGCACCGTCCGGTTCATCACCGACGAGGGCCAGATGCACCAGGAGTCGGTCGGGGCCTCCGGCGGCGGCACCGTGGTGTGGCGAACCACCGCCTCACTCGCCGCCTATGTGCGCGCCGAGATCCGCCACCCGATGCCCGACGGCTCCCCCGGCCAGGGCAACACCATGGGCGACGCCCTGCTGTTCGGACCGATGGCGGCCCTGACCAACCCGGTCTTCCTGGAGCCGAAGGGCCGGTGACGTCCGCGGTCGGGGGCGGCCTGCGCGAGACCGCCCCCGACCGGCGCCACCAGGTCGGGTGACCCAGGACGCCGGTGGGCCGGCGGACGGTCTCAGCCCAGGCCGTGCAGCCGCTTGTACTCCAGCGTGTAGGCGAGCTTGCCGGGCTTGGCGTCGGAGTACGGCTTGCTCAGCTTGCCGAACTCGCCCTTGTCGACGGCGCTGCCGTCGTTCCACCGGTCCAGCGCGCCGAGTTCGGCCGCGGTGAAGCCGCTGTCGACGACGGTGTCCTCGGGCAGTGCCGTCATCGTCTCGGTCAGGGACTTGACGGTCGTCAGGTAATTGGCGAGGTCGTTCGGGTTCCAGTCGGCCAGGTCGATCGGCTCGGTGTCGCGGACCCAGCTGCCCCAGTAGAACTCCTGGAACGGCAGACCGTTCTGCGCGTAGCCGATGTCACGGCCGAAGTAGAGCAGGCTGCGGTACTTGTCGTCGGTGAAGTTGGCCAGACCGACACTGGTCGGCAGCTTGTTCACGGCGACCTGCCTGCCCTCGGGGTCGCGCAGGTACACCCACTTGTGCGCCTTCATCTCGTCCCAGAAGGCCTGGCGGGGCAGGTTGCTCAAGTTGGCCTGCACCCGCAGCCGGACGTGCAGGTCGGCGCCGCCGTCGGGGGTCTCGTAGAAGGAGGTGAGCGTGTGGTGCCCGTCGGTGAGGAACGGTTCGCCACCGGGGCCGATGACGACGGTCTTCATGGCGGCGACACTGTCCGCCGTCTCCGCCCCGACCGGGAGTTCGCACGTGAACGACGACGGGTCGTCGAGTCCCGCGCCGGGGGACACGGTTGCGGCGGCCGTCCGGCCGTCGGCCTCGCACCAGTCGTCGAACTTCTTGTTGATCGCGTCCTTGCCGAGGGTGTAGCGGCCGAGCTTGTAGTACACCTCGTCGTAGCCGAGCGACGGCTGAGTGGGGTGCACGTCGCCGATGCGGACGTCGAGCAGGTCGCCGGCCTGGGCGCAGAGGTACGGCGAGAACGGCGTGCTGCGGTTGTCGTGGCCGCAGAAGAACGGCCGGGTGCCCGGAGCACCGGGGGCAGCGGCGGCGGCCGGCGCCAGTGCGGCGGCACCGACCCCGATGACGGCGAGGGCCACCCCGAGGGCCGAGGCCCGCCGGGAGGGAGATCCAGAGCGCATCACAACTGCTCCTTGCGGTATCGGGAATGTCGACGGTCAGCGTGTGGCCGATCACCCAATGCACTGGATCGTCCCGGTGACGTCCGGCCGAGCCGCAGGTGAACAATTCACCGCCAACGAGCGTCCGCGCGGCGCGTCCCGCCCGGTTTCCGCGCACGCCGCTCAGGAACCGCCGTACCTGATTCAATTTTTCGCAACCACGAAGATGTTGCGGGCATGTCAACACATCCCTTACGTTTACGCGCGTCAACCCAAGCTGTGCGCCGTGGATCTGACGGCGTGCCATATCCGCCGCCCCCCACCGCGACCGGCGCTCATCCGCCGCTCACCGCTTCGACGCACCACTCCCCGACCGTCGGTGGCCCCACCACGGCCACCCGGCACCAGCGCATCGCAGTGTCCCTCCACACCTCTGGGAGCACCATGCCTTCCGCCACCCCCTCGCGGTTCAGATCCGGCACCACCGGTACCGGCCCCCGTCGGACCCTCGCCCGTGCGACCGGGCTGCTGGCCGCCCTGACCCTGCTGATCCTGCCCGGCACCACCTCGGCGACGGCCGCCGGCGACCCCGGCACCGCCACCGGGACCCCGGTGCGCATGACGCACCCGGAACAGGACCACGCCGGATCCGGACTCCAGCGCCTGGGCACGGGATCGCTGTCGGCCGCCGCCGCGCTCGCCGTCAGCACGGGCCCGGCCGGACTCGACGTCAGCGGCTACCAGGGCAACGTCGACTGGACGTCCGTCAAGAACAAGGGCGCCGCCTTCGCCTACGTCAAGGCCACCGAGGGCACCACCTACACCAGCCCCTCCTTCTCCCAGCAGTACAGCGGCGCGTACAACGTCGGGCTGATCCGTGGCGCCTACCACTTCGCGCTGCCCGGCAACTCGAGCGGTGCCGCGCAGGCTGACTTCTTCGTGAGCCACGGCGGCGGCTGGAGCGCCGACGGCAAGACGCTGCCGCCCGCCCTGGACATCGAGTACAACCCCTACGGGGCCACCTGCTACGGGCTGAGCCAGAGCGCGATGGTCACCTGGATCCGGGACTTCAGCAACGAGGTGCGCGCCAAGGTCGGGCGCTACCCGACGATCTACACCACCACCGACTGGTGGACCACCTGCACCGGCAACAACAGCAGCTTCGGTGCCACCAACCCCCTGTGGATCGCCCGCTATTCCAGCAGCCCGGGCACGCTGCCCGCCGGCTGGTCGTCCCAGACGATCTGGCAGTACGCCGACTCCGGAACCTTCCCCGGCGACCAGGACACCTTCAACGGCACGCTCACCGACCTCCAGAACTTCGCCAAGAACGCGGGCTACAACCCGCCGCCGGCGACCGACTGGCCCACCGTGCAGCAGGGTGCCAGCGGTGAACGGGTGAAGACCATCCAGTACCTGCTGAACTCGCGCGGTGCGGGGCTGGCCGTGGACGGGGCCTTCGGAGCGGGCACCAACACCGCGGTGCGCAACTTCCAGTCCTCGAAGGGCCTCGCCGTGGACGGCGTCGTCGGCCCCGCCACCTGGCAGGCCCTGATCGTCACCGTCCAGTCGGGAGCGTCCGGCGACGCGGTCAAGGCGCTGCAGAGTCAGCTCAACGCGCACGGTTCGGCGCTGACCGTGGACGGGTCCTTCGGCCCGGCCACCGACACGGCGGTGCGCACCTTCCAGTCCTCGCACAAGCTCTCCGTGGACGGCATCGTCGGACCCGCCACCTGGCAGGCCCTGGTCGCCTGACCTTCACCAGGACGCCGGCCACTCTCGCTTCTCCCCTCTCCCGCAGCACGCTCACACACCGACAAGAGGAGACTTCCGTGACCCCCTCACAGCAGCACCCTCAGCGCGGCATCGACCGCCGCACCCTGTTCCGCGGCGCGGCCGGCGTGACGGCCGCGCTCGGCCTGGCCTCCGTCACCAACCTGGCCTCGGCGGGGACGGCCTCCGCCTACGGCTGGACCCGTACCCTCCAGCAGGGCGCTTCCGGCAACGACGTGGTGGAACTGCAGATCCGCGTCGGAGGCTTCGCCGCCTCCAGTGCCTCGAAGACGTACATCGCCTGGGACGGTGCCTTCGGCCCGGCCACGGCCGGCGCCGTCCAGCGCTTCCAGTCCGCCCACGGGCTGGCCGCCGACGGCGTCGCCGGCCCGGCGACCCAGGCCGCCCTCAACGCCCTGGAGAAGGCCGACGGATCGACCGCCCACTTCAACTGGAGCGAGTTCTACTCCAAGGACGGCGCCCAGTTCAACAACGGCAAGGTCGCCGCCGCGACCGTCAAGGAGAACGTCCGCCGGCTGATGTACAAGCTGGAGGCGGTGCGCACAAAGTCCGGCAACAGCCCGATCACCATCAACTCCGGCTTCCGCAGCATCTCGCACAACGCGGCGTCGGGCGGCGCGTCCAACAGCATGCACGTCTACGGTGTCGCCGCCGACATCGTCGTCTCAGGACACAGCACCCTGCAGACCTACCGGATCGCCGAGACCTGCGGCTTCTCCGGCCTCGAGGCGTACACGAACTCGTGGCAGCACTGCGACAGCCGCGTCCAGTACCCCTCGTACGGCTCCACCGCCTGGTGGTGGGAGAGCGGCGTGGCGTAACCCGCCCGCTCCGGAACACCGGGCCCGTCCGCGCCGTCAGGGCACGGACGGGCCCGCCCCGTCCCCCGCCCCGCACGGCGTGATGGTCGCCGAAGCCGGTCAGCGGACGGTCCGACCGCACGGATCCCCGGCCAGCCACGGCGGCAGCCGGAACACCGCCTCCGCGTACGGGGCCGGATGGACCGCTCGGCTGATGCCGTCCTGCACCTGGTAGACCAGCGGCGCCTGGGCCAGCGACGGATCCGGGTTCTCGTCCGGGTAGGCCGCGTTCGTCTGGCCCGGCGCCCCGAGGAAGTAGGCGCCGTTGACTCCGCGGTGCACGACGCTGCGCAGTGCGGCGACCGTCTCGGCCGAGCTGCCCGGACGCGTCACCGTGCTCCAGGCCCTGGCCAGGACCTGCACTTGGTCGTAGCCCGCGCCCGCCAGGCCGTGGCCCGGCGCGCTCCCGTGCAGCCGCGCGTAGTTCCGGGCGAAGGCGGCTCCCCGGGCGTCCCCGTACCGTCCGGTGACGCTGGCCCAGACGACGCCCTCGGCGGCTTCGCCCGCCGCGCTGACGTAGGCGGGCACGGACGGCGTGTACACGTTGTAGACAAGGGTGGGCGAGGGGTCCCTGACGAAGGCGCGCTGGAACGCGGCCGTCGCGGTCGGCGGATGGTTGCCGAGCAGCAGGGCCGCCGGGCAGACGCGGCGCAGCTGACGCAGGACCTCGGACCAGTCGTCGTACGGTGGCCTGGTCCTGATGCGGAACTCCACGCGCCAGCCCGCCGCCTCGACCAGATCGGCGCCCTGGGCCGGCAGGATCTCGCTGTCCGCGTCCTCCGGTTCGACCACCCCGATGGTGCGGTGCGGCGGCCGCCACAACCCGCGCGCACGGGCGTGCGAGGCGAACCGCAGGAAGCCGCGCACGTAGTTGCTGCGCCGGGGACCGGCCTGGAAGACGTTGCCGAAGACGGACGGCTCGGTGTGCACCCAGGACGCCTGGAGATCGCTGCTGCCGACGTTGAGGTAGGGGATGCCGTACTCGGCGGCGCGCTCGTAGCTGTGGCGCTCGTCGACCAGGAGGTACGAGCCGACCAGCGCGGCCGGTTCAGCGGCGCCCGCCGCCCGGAAGGCCGCGTCGACCGAGGCGGCGTCCTGGTTGTCCAGGGGGAACGTGGCCAGCTCCAGGGGCCGTCCCGCCACCCCTCCGCGCACGTTCAGTTCGGTGACGGCCAGTTCGGCGCCCCTGCGCAGTTCCTCCCCGTCGGCGCCGTAGGCACCGAGCAGCGGGGCCATGAGGCCCACGGTCAGGGGGCGGGGGGCGAAGAGCCGGGAACCGCGGCGCGGAGAGCCCGCGAACCGGGGCGGCCTGGTACCGCCGCGCGCGAGTGCGTCGAGCATGCCCACCCCCAACGCGGACAGTTCCGCGCAGCCGCCGGGCACCGGAAGCCGGACGAGCCCGCTGTCCACGGCGAACGCGGCCGCCGCGCTGCGGCTCGGCTGGCCCAGTTTGTCCAGGAGCGCCTCCACCTGCTTGCCGACCGTGCGCGGGCTGGTGCCCAGGTAGTGCCCGACGGAGGTGTTCGTGAGTCCGCCCGCGAGCAGCGTGAGCACGTCGAGTTCCCGGGCGGTCAGGCCGTAGGGCGGCTCGCCGGTGCGTACCGCCGCCGTCACGGTGACCTGCTGTCCTTCGGCGGTCGGCGGCACCGCCAGATCGACATGGGCCCACACGCCGTCCTCGGTGATCCACACGAAGGAGACGGCGGGCCGGCGCAGGGCGGGCATCAGCTCCGCCCAGCGCCTCACCCGTGGATGCGTCACGAGGTCGCACCCGTGCACATCGAGGCGTTCATAGCCGCCGGACACGTCGAAGCGCGCCACCCCGGGACCCGCACACTGCCCGCTTTCGGCCACGCCACCGGGCTGCCCCGCCCGGTCGAACACCATGCCCGCACCTCCCTCTCCCCCATGGATCCGCCCCTTCCCCACCAGGGCTGACCAGCACCGACATGCCTGCACGTCCATGGGGAGAACGACGTATTACGGCGCATCGTCGGCCATGGCAACGTCACATTTCAAGGCCGGATTCGATATCGGGCCGTCACAGGGAGTCAGCGAAAGGGGTCTCATGCGTATCGGTGTCGAATGTGGTGGCACCTTCACCGACCTTGTCGTCCTCGACGACGACGGTGCGCTGCGGGCGACCTCGAAGGTCTTCTCCACACCGCAGGACCCGTCGCGCGCGGTGATCGAGGCGATCGACGGGCTGCCGGCCGGGCTGCGCGAGGGCGCGACACTGTTGCACGGCAGCACGGTGGCGACCAACGCCCTCCTCGAACGCCGCGGCCCGCGACTGGGGCTCCTCGTCACCCGGGGCTTCCGAGACCTGCTCACGCTCCAGCGCCAGGACCGCGACCGGATGTACGACCTGCGCTACGTCAAGCCCGCGCCGCTGGTGCCGCGCGAGCTGGTCCAGGAGGTCGACGAGCGGGTCACGGCGTCGGGAGCGGTCTCCCGCGCGCTGGACGAGGAGAGCGTGCTGCGCTCGGTGAAGGAGCTGCTCGCCCGGGACGTCACCGCGGTCGCGGTGTGCCTGCTGCACTCGTACGGCAACCCCGCGCACGAGCGGCGGGTGGCCGAGCTGATCGCCTCGCTCGCGCCCGACCTCCCGGTGTCCCTGTCCTGCGAAGTGGCCCGCGAGTTCCGCGAGTACGAGCGCACCAGCACCACCGTGATCGACGCCTTCGTCCGGCCCGCGGTCGCCGGGTACCTGTCCCGGCTGGCCGACGAGGCCGCCCGACGCGGTATCGCGGGGCTTCAGGTGATGCAGTCCAACGGCGGCGCCGTGCCGGTGCCCGTGGTCACCGCCCGGCCCGTGACGATGCTCCTGTCCGGGCCCGCCGCCGGGGTCAGCGCCGCCGTCGCCGTCGCCGAGTCCGCCGGACTCGGCGACGTCGTCACCATGGACATGGGCGGCACCAGCACGGACGTCGCCCTCGTCGTGGGCGGCAGCCCGCAGCTCACCCCGGAGGTCTCCGTGGACGGGCTGCCGGTGCGCGTGCCCATGGTCGACATCACGACCGTCGGCGCCGGCGGCGGCAGCATCGTCGGCGTCGACAGCGGTGGCCTGCTCACCGTCGGCCCGCGCAGCGCGGGAGCCAGCCCGGGACCCGCCTGCTACGGACGCGGCGGGCAGGCGCCCACGGTCACCGACGCCAACGCCGTCCTCGGGCTGCTCGGCCCCCGTCCGCGGCTGGCCGGCCGCTTCCCGCTCGACCTGGCCGCCGCCGAGGCCGTGTTCGAACCGCTCGCCGACAGGCTCGGCGGCACGGTCGGCGAGGCCGCCTGGTCGGCCCACCAACTGGCCAACGTCGCCATGGCCGGAGCCATCCGGGTCGCCTCCGTGGAACGCGGTCAGGATCCGCGCGGGCTGACACTGCTCGCCTACGGGGGCGCCGGCCCGGTGCACGCGGCGGGCGTCGCCGACGAACTGGGCATGCGGCGCGTGGTGATCGCCCCGCACTCGGGACTCGCCTCCGCCTATGGGCTCCTGGCGTCCGGATTCCGCCGCGAGTTCGCCCGCACCGTCCTCGTCGCCGCGGACACCCTGGACGACACCCGCCTGCGGGAGGCGATGTCCTCCGTCACCGGCGAGGCCCACCGCGAACTGGCCGGTCAGGGTGTCGACGCCGGCACCGCGCTCGACACCTGGACCGTGGACATGCGCTACGCGGGACAGGGCTTCGAACTGTCGGTGCCGCTGCCCGCCCCGGCGGAGGCGGGCCTCGCCGAGCGGCTCGTCGCGGCCTTCCACGCGCTGCACGCCCAGCGCTTCGGACACGCGGACCCCACCGCCCCCGTCCAGGTCGTGACCCTCCGGCTGAGCGTCAGCCGGCCGCGCCCCACGATGGCACTGCCCACCGTCGAGCACCGCCCCGACGGCCCGCGCCACGAGGGCGTCGTCCTGGAGAACGGCAGGCCCCGCACCGCCGTGACCGTGCCGCGGACCGCGCTGCCCGCCGGCACCGAACTGGCCGGACCCGCCGTGATCACCGACGAGTCCTCCACGACGTACGTGCCCAGCGGCTGGACCGCCACCGTCGACCCGGCCACCAACCTCGTCCTCACCAGGAGCTGACCCATGCCCCTCGACGCGTCCCGTCTCGGTCTGATCCAGGCCGCGTTCTCCTCCATCACCCGTGAGATGGCCACCGACCTGCGCCGGGCGGCGTTCTCGTCGATCGTCCGGGAGGCCCGCGACTACTCGGTGGCGCTCACCGACGCCCGCGGCGAGGTCATCGACCAGGCCGAGTGCATCCCGATCATGACCGCGGGCATCTCGTTCGCGATCCGGGGCCTGGCCGACGCCGTCGACCTGACCACGCTCACCGAGGACGACGCGCTGCTGATGAACGACCCGTTCAACGGCGGCCAGCACCTCCAGGACATCTACCTGTTCACCCCCGTCTTCACCGACGGGCGGCTGGTGGCGTTCGCCGCGAGCGTCGCACACCACGTCGACATCGGCGGCGGCAGCCCCGGCCTCAACGCCACCGCGACCGAGGTCTACCAGGAGGGCCTGCGGCTGCCCCTCAGCCGCTTCTCCGTCTCCCGCGACTGGGGCCGCGGCGGCTTCGTCGAGGAGATGGTGCGGGCCAACGTCCGCGTGCCCGACCTCGTCGTCGGCGACCTCAACGCGCAGTTCGCCGCCAACCGCACCGCCGCCCACCGCCTCAAGGAGGCCGCCGCCCGGTTCGGCACCACCGACTGCCTCGCGGCCATGGACGACCTCAAGGACTACGCGGAGCGACGCACCCGGGCCGCGCTCGGCCGCATCCCCGACGGCGTCTACGAGTCCGTGCAGACCCTCGATGCCACACCGTGGGACGCCGCGACGGTGGAGATCCGCGTCCGGATCACCGTGGCCGGCGACGAACTCCACCTCGATTTCACGGGCACCGGCGACCAAGTGGAGGGCAACGTCAACTGTCCCCTCGCCTCCACGGTCTCCTCGGCCATCAGCGCCGTGCGCTGCCTGCTCGACGAGCCGGACATCCCCTTCAACGAGGGCTGCAACCGGCCCATCACCGTGCACGCGCCGTTCGGCAGCATCCTGAACCCGCGCCCGCCCGCCGCCGTCCGCAGCCGCCTCACCCCCGCCAGCCGCGTCTTCAACGCGGTCGTCCAGGCCCTGGGACGGCAGGTCCCCGAACGATCCGCCGCGACCGGTTTCGACACCACGACGGCCTTCACCGTCAGCCATCTCGACCGCGGCACCGGCACCTACCAGGTCGTCCTGGAGATCCTCGGCGGCGGCTGGGGCGCCTGCGCCGCGCACGAGGGCGCCGACGCCCTCGACAACCCGATCTCCAACTGCGCGAACGCGCCCGTGGAGGCCCTGGAGTCCGACTACTCGCACTTCCGGGTCGTCGAGTACGCGCTCCACGACGACTCCGGCGGCACCGGCGAGCACCGCGGCGGCCTGGGCATCCGGCGCACCTACGAGGCCGTCGCCGACGGCGTCGACATCGCCGGGTACGCCGACCGGCACCGCGCCGGCGCGCCCGGCCTGGACGGCGGGGGCGGCGGCCGGCCGGGCTCCTTCACCGTCACCCGCGCCGACGGCTCCGTCGAACGCCTCCCCGTGGTCTTCCACGACAGGCTCCGGGCCGGCGACCGCGTCAGCGTCGTCACCGGTGGCGGAGGCGGCCACGGAGCGCCGTCGGACGCGGCCGAGCGTCCCTCCGGCTGAAACCCCCGCGGCGACGACCCGGCCGCGGCCCCGCACCCCTGCCTTCACCTCCGCTGCCTGCCCCTCCTCCCCGTCAGGAGCACTCCATGCGTCAAGGCACCACCCCGGTCCCCGCCCTCAGATCCGCGCCCGCCCTCTCCACGACACGGCTCGCGTCCGCCCAGATCATCGGCACCACGATCGAGTGGTACGACTTCTTCATCTACGGAACCGCGTCCGCACTCGTCTTCAACCACGTGTTCTTCCCCGAACTCCCGCCGCTGGTAGGAACGTTGCTCTCGCTGGCCACCTTCGGAGCCGGCTTCCTCGCCCGTCCCCTCGGCGCCGTTCTCTTCGGTCACCTCGGCGACCGCGCGGGACGCAAGCGCACCCTCGTCCTCACGCTGCTGCTGATGGGCGGCGCGACCGTCGCGGTCGGTCTGCTGCCGTCGTACGAGACCGCCGGTGTCACCGCTCCCCTCCTGCTGCTGCTCCTGCGCATCGTGCAGGGCATGGCCGTCGGCGGCGAATGGGGCGGCGCCGCCCTGATCGGCATCGAGCACGCCGCACCCCGCCGCAAGACCCTCTTCGGCGCCTTCGCCCAACTCGGCTCCCCGCTGGGCCTGATCCTCGCCACCCTCGTCTTCCTGGCCGTCACCGCGGGCTCCGACGCCTGGC
Organism: Streptomyces sp. NPDC052043; assembly: GCF_044548235.1. Lineage (NCBI taxonomy): Bacteria > Bacillati > Actinomycetota > Actinomycetes > Kitasatosporales > Streptomycetaceae > Streptomyces > Streptomyces sp. NPDC052043. The sequence continues at coordinate 267,377 of NZ_JBIUBT010000007.1, read as the reverse complement.
TGCACAGCTGGGGCTGGCGCGTGCCCTTCCTCGCCTCCGTCCTGCTCATCCCCGTCGGCCTGGTCATCCGCACGAAGATCCACGAGTCGCCGGACTTCACGGCGGCCCACACGTCCCCGGAGCCCGCGCGGCGCATCCCCGTGGTCGCGGTGCTGCGCCAGGACTGGAAGCGGGTCCTCGTCGGTGTCGGCGCGTTCGCCGGCGTCTTCGTCACCTACTACCTGCTCACCACGTTCACGCTCGTCTACGCCACCGGAACGCTCGGGATGAGCACCTCCATCACCCTGCCCGCCAACCTGGTGGCGGCGATCAGCGAGGGAGCCTTCGTCCTCGTCGGCGCCTTCCTGGCACCCCGCTTCAGCGCACGGAAGATCGCGGCCGCCTCCGCCGCGGGTCTGCTGGTCTGGGCATGGCCCGCCTTCGCCCTCGTGGGCACCCGGGACGCGACGCTGCTGTACCTCGGGGTCGCGGTGAGCATGGCCTTCGTCGGAGCGGGCTACGGCGTCCTCGCCGCCGAGATCTCCCTGCTGTTCCGCCCCGAGGTCCGCTACACGGGCGCCTCCCTCACCTACGGCATCGCCGGCTCCATCGGCGGCATCGCCCCCAGCGTCTCCACCTACCTGCTCGACCGCAGCGGCTCCACGACGCCGGTGGCCGTCCTCACCGCGGTCGTCGCCCTGGGAATGACCGCGTCGTGCCTGGCGCTGCCGCGCCGCCCCGAGGACGGCCCCCCGCACGGGGTGCCACAAACCGGGGCATCCGTCTCCGTCCCCTGACCCCGTCCTGAACTCACCGCTTCCGCGATCGCCACCCACCCGGAGCCCCCTCATGCCCACCCCACCCGCCCCCGCCAACGGCCAGGTGTCGTTCTGGTTCCGCCAGACCGGCTTCCCCGCACGCCGCACCCCGCTCCCCGGCCCGACCGGCGCCGACGTCTGCGTCATCGGCGCCGGATACACCGGACTGTGGACCGCCTACCACCTCAAGAAGGCCAGGCCCGACTGGGACGTGGTCGTCCTGGAGCGGGAGTTCGCGGGCTTCGGCGCCTCCGGGCGCAACGGCGGCTGGCTGTCCGGCAAGATCCCCGGCTCGCCCGCCCGGTTCGCCAAGGAGCGCGGCAAGGACTCCGTGCTGCGCTTCCAGGCCCTGATGAACCGGGAGGTCGACGTCGTCCTCGCGACGCTGGAACGCGAGGGCATCGAGGCGGACGCGGTGAAGAGCGGCTATCTGCGGGTCGCCCACGCACCGGCCCAACTGGACCGGCTGCGGGCCTCCGTCGCGTACGACAGGAAATGGGGGAACACCGACGAAGTGCTGCTGTCGGCCGCGGAGCTGAGCGAGCGGGTCGAGGTCGCCGGCGGCCTCGGCGCCGCCTTCAACCCGCACTGCGCCCGCATCCACCCCGCCCGGCTGGTGACGGGCCTGGCCGAGACCGTCGTCCGGCTCGGGGTACGCCTGTACGAGTCCACGCCGGTCACGGCGATCGCGCCGGGCGCGGCGACCACCCCGTTCGGCACGGTGCGCGCCCGGCACGTACTGCGCTGCACGGAGGGCTTCACCTCCGAACTGTTCGGTGAGAGGCGCACCTGGCTGCCGATGAACTCCTCGATGCTCGTCACCGAGCCGCTGCCGGAGGCCGCCTGGCAGCGGATCGGCTGGGCGGGCCAGGAACTGTTCAGCGACCAGACCCACGCCTACCTGTACGGGCAGCGCACCGCCGACGGCCGTATCGCCCTGGGCGGCCGGGGAGTGCCCTACCGGTTCGGATCCCGGGTCGACGCGAACGGCGCGACCAGCACCGGGACGATCGACTCGCTGGCGGCGACCCTGGTCGCGCTGTTCCCGGCGGCGGCCGGCGTCCCCGTCGCGCACGCCTGGTCCGGTGTGCTCGCGGTACCCCGCGACTGGTGCCCCACGGTCCGCCTCGACCCGTCCACCGGCATCGGCTGGGCGGGCGGGTACGTCGGTCAGGGGGTGACGGCGTCGCACCTCGCGGCCCGTACCCTCACCGACCTGGTGCTCGGTGAGGAGTCCGAGCGGACCCGGCTGCCCTGGACCGGCCGCCGTTCACGCCGCTGGGAACCGGAACCGGCCCGCTGGATCGGCGTGCACGGAATGTACGCGGCCTACCGCGCCGCGGACCGCCGGGAGGCGCACAGCCACCGGCGGCGCACCTCGGCTCTGGCCAGGGTCGCCGACGCGGTCTCGGGCCGCTGACAGGCCTGGGCGTCCCGTCAGCGATGTCCGTCGTGGAAGGGCTCCTCGTGCTCCTCGTCGCTTGCCTGTCGCCCGTGCGCCCCGTGCCGCGCGGGGTCGGCACGGTCGTGGCCGGTGTCCGGGGAGCCGCCCATCATGCGCAGCATGGCAGGACCGCCGGACCTCCCGAACCGCAGCAGGAGCAGCGCGGCAAGGAGGAGGAAGGCGATGTTGAGCCAGGTGGTGTAGTTCCACCTGACGCCTTCCATGGGGAGCCTCGCGTCGGCCTGGTCGGGGATCAGGCCGAGACCTCCGAAGACGAATTCCACGACATAACCGGCGACGACCATCGCGAGGTAGAAGGTGCCCAGGAGGAAGGCGGCCGTCCGGGCGCCGTAGTACTTCCGGTAGATGGCGAGGATCGGCAGGATCAGCAGGTCGGCGAAGATGAACGCCACCACCCCGCCGAAGCTGATGCCTCCCTTCCACAGCACCACCGCCAGCGGCACGTTGCCGATCGAGCACACGAACGAGGCGATCGCCACGAGCGGGCCGATGACGGGTCCCCACAGCTTGGCGGCGAGCGGGTGGCCGTCGAAGAAGAAGGCACGCCAGAAAGAGTCCGGGACCCAGGCGGCGACGGCACCCGCGACGAGCAGGCCGACGACCAGGTCGCGCAGGATCGCCGCCCACTCCATGACGAACACATGACTGACGGCGGTGAAGCCCTCGCGGGAGAACAGACGCCGGGTGAAGGAGCCTTCCCGCCGCACGGACATGTCCATCGCCGCGTGGCCCTCCATCGAGCCGGCCAGGCCCCGTTCCGCCTGTTCGCGGGCCTGGCGCAGCAGCCTCTCGCGCAGGAACAGCCGGAAGAGGACGGCCAGCACGACGATCATGACGGGGCCACCGACGAACTCGGCGGCGGTGAACTGCCAGCCCATCAGCAGGGCGAGGATGACGCCGAGTTCGACGACGAGGTTGGTGGAGGCGATCTCGAAGGCCATCGCCGCGGTGAAGTCGGCGCCCTTGCGGAACAGGGAGCGGGCCAGCGCCACGGCGGCGTAGGAGCAGGACGAGGACGCCACGCCCAGTCCGGCGGCGACGGCGAGGGTGCGGGGGCGGTCGTCGCCGAGCAGCGTGACGACGGTGGACCTGCGGACCACGGCCTGGACGATCGCGGACAGGGCGAAACCCAGGATCAGGGCCCAGGTGATCTCCCAGGTCATGGACCCGGTGATCGACAGTGCGTGCAGTACGGCGTGCATCTGTGCAGCCTTTCCCGCGCGGCACGCCGCAGGGCCGACGGACACGCCCACCGGCGGAGGCCGGACCGGACTACGGGACCCTCGTCACCGGCGGTGGACGCTGACGGCGTAGCCGCCGCCGTCGTAAGGGCCGGCGTCCCAGGTGGCGAAGCGGTCGACGAGGGTGAGTCCGGCCGCGGCGCAGCAGTCGTCGTACTCGGCGAGCGTGAGACCGGGCGGCACGGGCAGGTGGGCCTCGTCCAGTCCGAAGCCGGCGACCAGCAGACCGCCCGGACGCAGGGCGGCGGTGAGGCGCTGGACCACGGCGGCCTCGGTGCCGGCGGCGAGCAGCGGGAAGATGTTGCCCGCGGCGACCACGAGATCGAAGTCCGCCGCGATGCCGAGGCGGTCCGGCTCGAACATGGCCAGATCGGCCTGGAACCAGGGCAGTCCGGGCGCTTGCCGCCGCGCCACCGCCAGCATCGACGCGTCGAGGTCCACCCCGACGCAGTCGTACCCGAGCTCCGCGAGCCGGATCATGACCCGCCCGGTCCCGCACCCGGCATCCAGCACCCGCGCCCCGACAGGCACGAGAGCGGCACAGAACCGTGCCTCACCGTGCACGTCCGCACCACTTCGGGCCAGCGCCGCGAACCGCGCGGCGTAGTCCTCGCCGGAGCTCCCCCCGGTCAGCTCCCTCCAACGGCTCATGCGGCCCACTATAGGTCGCCCGGCGGATGCCCTGGCCGGTCGCCGGCCCCGCGCTCAGGCGCGGGGCCGGCCGCGGCTTCGTGGCTTGCGGGTCTCCGGTGCGCGCGGGCGTGGGGCGAGGAGGGGAGGCCGGACGGCCCGGCCGTGGCGGGGTGTGTCCGGCCGGGCCACCCTGCGACGAGAAGTGGTGCCACTTTGGGTGCGTTCAGGGAAGCCGGTAGTCCTCGTTCAGCGCCGCTCCCGCCTCGGGGTACGTCTCGTCGTAGCCGCGTGCGTCGCACTGGAGGCCGCCGACGATGCAGTGGTCGACCATGGCCGACAGCGTGGGCGCGTCTCAGGCGTTGAAGAAGTCGTATTGACATCCTCCCCCTCTTAAAAGAGGGGGATTCCAACCCAGGTGAGTTGAGGTTCACAGGCGCTCGAACGGCCGGTGGCCGCTGTCACCCCTCCGGCACCGGCTGTTCGCCGGGGGCGGGGAATCCCGCCCTGTCCTGCCGCGACGTTGGCTGCTGCGTTGGTGTCCGCGTTGCAGGTGAAGCCGCAGGCGGAGCAGACGAACTCGGCTTGGCTCTTGCGCGAGTTCTTGTCGATCCATCCGCAGGCGCTGCATCGCAGACTGGTGTAGGGGGCGGGTACGTCTTCGACCCGGCCAGGTGCCTTGTCTTCGGTGCGCTGCCGCAGCAGCCCCCAGCCCTGGGCAAGGACGACTCGGTTCAGCCCGGCTTTCTGCCTGACCTTTCTGCCCGGCTGTTGAACGGTTCCTTTTGCCGAGCGGGTCATGTTCTTGATGTTCAACTTCTCGAACCGCACCAGGTCGTACGACCTGGCGAGCATGGTGCTGGTCTTCTCGCACCAGTCCTTGCGCCGGTTGGCTTCCCTCGCCTTGAGCCGGGCGACCTTGGCGTACTCGGCCGTCTTCTGGCCGCTGCCCTTGGGGGCGCGGCCGGCCCGCCGCTGGTGCTTGCGGATCCGGGCCCGCTCTTTGGTGGTGAGCTGCGGGCAGTTCAGGGTTCGGCCGTCGGAGAGGGCGGCGGTGATCGTCACACCCCGGTCGATACCGATGACCTCGCCGGTACCGGGCGCGGTAGTCGGGTCAGGGATGACCGCGAACGCCACATGCCACTGGTTGTTCCGGTAGGTGACGCGGAACGTCTTCGCGTCCGGCAGGGTGGCGCGGGTGAGGCGGAAGCGGACCCAGCCGCAGCCGGGCACCTTGACCTGCGCCCAGCGACGGTTCAGCTTCTGCACGACGACGGAACGGCCCATGACCTGGTTGCCGGTCCTGGCGTTCAGCCTGGGCCGGCCGTCCGGCTCGTACTCGGGGACGCGGTCGGTTCCGATGACGCGGAAGCCTTCGTGCCGGTACTTCTTGCGCCAGGTCGGCTCCCCGAAACCGGATGTAAAGCGGGCGTTCTTGGCCTTGGCGAAGTCATTGAGTGCCTGCTGCTGCACGTCCGCGTTACCCGAACCCAGCCACTCGTTTGCCCGCCGGGCCTCGGTGAGCTGACGGCACTGTTCGGCGAAGGACGGGGCCCCGTACTGCTTGCCGTCGGAGCGGTAGTGCGCCTTGCACTTCCGCCAGTGCGCGTGCTGCTCTACGGCAAGGTTCCAGACGTACCGTGCGTGCGCGCAGTGTTCGAGCATGATGCTCGCCTGCGCAGACGTCGGATACATCCGGAAACGTGACATGCCGTCACAGTAGTGGCACGATGACGGCGTGATCAAGTTCACGCTACGCGTCCCCGAAGACCTCCACGCCCGGCTTACCACTCAGGCCGCCAACGACCGGCGGTCCCTCAACTCCGAGCTGCTGCACCTGCTTGAGGTCGGCCTCACCACCGTCACTTCCGAGACACCGAATCGCCCTGGCGGCGATTCGGCTTCCCCTGCCCCGCTACGCGGGAGCGGCCATTCCCCCCGGCCCTAAAGGACCGGGCGCCCTGCCCGAAAGCCTGGCGGAAGTGGCGGTGGGGCGGGTTCTCCGTGGACGGGGTGACGCCGGTGACCGGCGGGTCCGCCGGGATGTAGCCGTCGCCGTCCGGGTCCTCGGGTGAGGAGGCGGTCGACGCGGCCATGGCGTGCCCGGAGTGGCCGGCCGCGAAGGACGCCGCCGCCGCGCTGCCGGGGGCGGGCGGCCCGGAGCCGGCGGCGACGCCGGCCACACCGAGCGACGTCGTCAGCAGCGCTCCGGCGATCAGCATTCCTGACAGGGCTTTCGATCTCCGTGGCATGGAGACCTCCTGAACACAGGGGGTGAGAGGTGGGGGGTGAAGAAGGGCGAGCGGGCACCGGCCTGACGGGGTGTCACGGTCCTCGACGGCGGTGGGCAGACGCTCTCCCGCCCTGGGAGTGTTGAGGCCTTGACGCGTGAGTGTCAAGGCCTGCCACAGAAGGATCAGCTCTGTCCCGCCGGCCTCACTTCCTGAACACCACCCCACCTGCGGCGGGCACCCGCGTCGTCAACGCTTGAAAAGATTCCCGTGTCCCAGGGCTTGCCCACCCTCCGGCATCATCAGTTAAATCAAGATGTGAACTAAGCCGCGCAGGACTGAAGTTGAGCTTGCGACGCGCTGTACGCCGCCCCGCCCTTCTCGCGAACACTCGCCCATCGCACCCGCAGGGAGCCGTATGAGACTCAGATCCCTGGGCGTCGCGCTCGCCGCAGTGGCAGCGCTCGTCGCCCTTCCCGCCATCCATCCGTCGGTCGCCGCCGCGGCCGGGACGTCGCCGGCCCAGGGCAGCACCGCCACGCCGGCGTCCGACCGGAGCGCCGGTGTCGCCGCCGCCTGCGGCGCCGGCAACGCCGCCCTGGGCAAGCCCGCGTCGGCCTCCTCCACCGAGAGCGCCGGCACCCCGGCCTCCGCCGCCTTCGACGGCGACCCGGGCACGCGCTGGTCCAGCGCCTTCTCGGACCCGCAGTGGGTGCAGGTCGACCTCGGATCGGTCCAGAACCTGTGCCGGGTGGACCTGACCTGGGAGACCGCCTACGCCAAGGAGTTCCAGATCCAGGCGTCCGCCGACGGCCAGAGCTGGACCACGCTGAAGAGCGTCACCGGCGCGACCGGCGGCACCGCCTCCTACGACGTCAGCGGCTCGGGCCGCTACCTGCGCGTCCACGGCACGGCCCGCGCGACCGACTACGGCTACTCGCTCTGGGAGGTCGCCGTCCACACCGAGTCGTCCGACGACGGCGGCACCCCGCCGGTCCAGGGCGGCGGCGACCTGGGTCCGAACGTCATCGTCGTCGACCCCTCCACCCCCGGCCTCCAGCAGAAGTTCGACCAGGTCTTCGCCCAGCAGGAGTCCAACCAGTTCGGCACCGGCCGCTACCAGTTCCTGCTCAAGCCGGGCACCTACAACGGGATCAACGCCCAGATCGGCTTCTACACCTCGATCTCCGGGCTCGGCCTCAACCCCGACGACACCCAGATCAACGGTGACGTCACCGTCGACGCGGGCTGGTTCAACGGCAACGCCACCCAGAACTTCTGGCGTTCGGCGGAGAACCTCGCCATCAGACCGTCGAACGGCGACGACCGGTGGGCCGTCGCGCAGGCGGCGCCGTTCCGGCGCATCCACGTCCAGGGCGGCCTCAACCTCGCCCCGAACGGATACGGCTGGGCCTCCGGCGGGTACATCGCCGACTCGAAGATCGACGGCACCGTCGGCCCCTACTCCCAGCAGCAGTGGTACACCCGCGACAGCTCGGTGGGCGGCTGGACCAACGGCGTGTGGAACATGACGTTCACCGGAGTGCAGGGCGCACCGGCGACCGACTTCGCCACCGGCTCGTACACCACGCTCGACACCACGCCGGTCTCGCGCGAGAAGCCGTTCCTCTACCTCGACGGCAGCACCTACAAGGTCTTCGTGCCGGCCAAGCGCACCAACGCGCGCGGCGTGTCGTGGCCGGCCAACGCGGGCACCTCCCTGCCGCTCGACCAGTTCTACGTGGTCAAGCCGGGTGCGACCGCCGCCACCATCAACCAGGCGCTGTCCCAGGGGCTCAACCTCCTGTTCACGCCCGGTGTCTACCACCTCGACCGGACCATCGACGTCACCCGCGCGGACACCGTGGTGCTCGGGCTGGGCCTCGCCACGCTCGTGCCCGACAACGGCGTCGACGCGATGCACGTCGCCGACGTCGACGGCGTCCGGCTCGCCGGGTTCCTGATCGACGCGGGCACGGTCAACTCGGACACGCTCCTGCGGGTCGGCCAGCCCGGCTCCTCCGCCGACCACGCCGCCGACCCGACCACGGTGCAGGACGTGTTCGTCCGCATCGGCGGCGCGGGCCCCGGCCTCGCGACCAACTCGATCGTGGTCAACAGCAACAACGTCGTCATCGACCACACCTGGCTGTGGCGCGCGGACCACGGCAGCGGCGTCGGCTGGGACACCAACCGGGCCGACTACGGCCTGTGGGTCAACGGCAACGACGTCCTCGCCACGGGCCTGTTCGTCGAGCACTACAACAAGTACGACGTGTACTGGAACGGAGAACGCGGCCGGACGATCTTCTTCCAGAACGAGAAGGCCTACGACGTGCCGAACGCCGCCGCCGTCACCCACGACGGCATCGTCGGATACGCGGCCTACAAGGTCGCCGACTCGGTCGGCACCCACGAGGCCTGGGGCCTGGGCAGCTACTGCAACTTCACGGCCGACCCGACGATCGTGCAGGCCCACGGATTCCAGGTGCCGGTCAGGTCCGGCATCGCGCTGCACGACATTCTGGTGATCTCCCTGGGCGGCCAGGGCCAGTACGCCCATGTCGTCAACGACACCGGCGCGCCCACCTCGGGAACGGACACCGTGCCGTCCAAGGTGGTCCAGTTCCCCTGACCGGGAACGGACGACCGGCCCGAACGGCCCGTGCGTGCGGCGAGTCACCCACCGGTGGCTCGCCGCACGCTGGTACGGGGACCGGCACCCGCGCGGGGGCTAGTGCCGCGACAGGCAACGGTTGCCCCGTCGCGGCACTAGGAATCGACCATGCCCCGTGCGGCGTCCTCGCGGCGGGCCACCGCGACGCCGACGGCGCCGACGACGAGCAGGAGGGCGACGGTGCCGAGGGTGAAGGCCTCGAACGAGGTACGGGACACGCCCCAGACGTCGTGGAAGACGTAGTCGATGCCGAAGAGCTGTTCCAGGACTCCGGGGAAGAGCGCCGACCACGACCCGATCAGGATCCAGGCGTAGACGAGTACCGCGCAGAGCATGAAGCCGCGGTCGCCGAAGGGGACGCTGTAGGGCCGCGGGACGTCCGGCCGGCGGGTCCGCAGCAGGACAAGCGCGGGGATGACGACCAGGTAGGACAGCAGCAGAGTGGTGACCGCGACGGTGAGCACCACCGCGAACACGTCGGCCGCGTCGCCGCCCGCGAGCCGCATGGCGGCGAGCATGAACACCGTGGCCACGGCTCCGGAGAGCAGGTTGGTGCGCACCGGCGTGCCGAGCCGCGGGTGGAAGGCGCCGAGGGCGCGGGTGAAGAAGCCCCCGTCGGCGGCGGCCATGGCCTGCATGCGGTCGCTGACGATCATCCAGGCGCTGCCCTGGGTGAGCAGGGCGAAGACGAACATGACGGCGGTGAGCTTCAGCAGGGGGCCGGCCGCACCGCCGTAGACGCCGAAGACGAGGCGGGCGCCCTCCATGAAGCCGCCGATGCCGGTGACCTGCTGCCTGGGTACGACGGCCAGGAGGGCGAGGACCGGCAGCAGATAGCAGCAGGCGGCGACGGCGGCGGAGCGTCCGAGCGCGGCGGGCACGTCGCGCTGGGGGTTGTGCATCTCCTCACCGGCGGCGTTGGGCGCCTCGAAGCCGACGTAGGCGAACAGCAGGATCGGTACCACGGCGAGGAACCCGGCGGTCGTCGGGGTGAAGCTGGTGTCGGCCAGGCCGTGGAAGCCGTGCCGCAGCCCGTAGAGCACGGCCGTGAGGGTGAACACGGTGAGGGCGAGGACCTTCATCGCCGCGCCCGCGGTGGTGATCCATTTGCCGCGGCGCAGGGAGACGACGGCCGTGAGGATGGCGATCCAGACGAACAGCAGCTTGAACGTGTAGTCGGCCACCGTGCCCGAGCCCAGGTGGAAAACGAAGCCGTCCCAGGTCTGTGCGGCGAGGAAGACCAGGGAGCCGCCCAGCCAGATGGGGTTGGTGACCCAGTACATGAGGGTCGTGAGCGCGGCCGCCGGGCGGCCGAGGGCGAGCTTGACCCAGACGTACGGGCCGCCTTCCTGGGGGAACGCGGCGCCGGTCTCGGCGAACAGCAGGGCGTAGGGGACGAGGAAGAGGAGAGCCATGGCCGCCGTCCAGGTGGCGGCCTGGCCGCCGCCGGTGGCGATCTGCCCGACGGTGTCGAAGGAGATGACCGCGGCGATGGCCATGGCGGTGATGTCGAAGCGCTTGAGACTGCGCTGCAGGCCGCCGGTCGCGGGCGGGGACGTGCGTGGTCCGGTCGTCGAGAGGTGGGAGGACACGGGCAGTTCCTAGGAGGGAGAGGAGTAACTGCGAGGGGGCGCGTGCGGGGCGCCGTGACGGCATGGGGTCCGTGTCGGGTGGGGCGTGGCCGGGCGAGGAGGCCCGGTCGCTGGGCGGGCCTCCCCCGAGGGCGTCAGGCGGCGCGGATCTCGCCGGTGGGCTCGGTGCGCTCCAGGACGCCGCGCAGCGCCGAGGCCACTTCCCCGGCCTCCGCCTCGGTCATGATCAGCGGCGGGGACAGCACCAGGCTGTGTGCGGAGTCGCGTACGATCACGCCGGTCTCGCGGCGGATGACGTCGTGGGGCATCCGGTCGGGGTTCAGGGGCAGGGGTGCGCGGGTGGCGCGGTCCTGGACGAGTTCGACGGCGAGCATCATGCCGACGGAGCGGATCTCGCCGACGATCGGCAACTCGCCCAACTGGGCCTCGAGTTCGCCGTGCAGGTAGGCGCCCAGGCTCGTCGCGCGGGCGAGGAGCCCCTCCTTCTCGATGAGGTCGAGGTTGGCGGTGGCGACGGCGGTGGCGACCGGGTGGCCGTTGTAGGTGTAGCCCATGGGGAAGCCGTGGTCGCGCAGCAGGACCTCGGCGACGTGGTCGCCGACCAGGAGGGCGCCGAGCGGGATGTAGCCGGAGGTGATGCCCTTGGCGGTGACGATGATGTCCGGGGTGACGCCGAAGTACTGGGCGGCGAACCACTCGCCGACGCGGCCGTAGGCGGTGACCACCTCGTCGAAGATCAGCAGGATGCCGTGCCGGTCGAGGACCTCGCGCACCCGGGGCCAGTAGTCGGCCGGCGGGACGAGCATGCCGCCGACGCCCATGATGGGCTCGCCGATCATCGCGGCGATGTTCTGCGGGCCGATCTCCGCGATGCGCTCCTCCAGTTCGCCAACGAGGAAGTCGGTGACCTGCTCGGGGGTCAGCGGCTGGTCGCCGTAGAGCTCGGAGCGGTACGGCCACGGGGGCGTGAGGTGGGAGACGTGCGGCATCATCGGGGCGAAGCCCTCGTGGTAGACGGGGAAGCCGGTGGCCGAGCCGCCGCCGTAGCCGATGCCGTGGTAGGCCTTGCTGCGCGCCAGGATCCAGGTCCGGCTGCCTTCCCCGCGCCGGTGGTGGTAGTACCGGGCCATCTTGATGGCCGCCTCGTTGCCCTCGGAGCCGCCCGAGGTGAAGTAGACGTGGTTCAGCGGGTCGGGGGCGAGGGAGGCCAGGCGTGCGGCGAGTTCGATCGCGCGCTCGTTGGAGAACTCCCAGAAGCTGGTGAAGTACTCCAGCTTCTTCATCTGCTCGTGGGCGACGTCGGCCAGTTCCGCGCGGCCGTGGCCGACCTGGGCGAGCCAGAGGCCGCCGGTGGCGTCGAGGTAGCCGCGGCCCTCGGAGTCGGTGAGGCGGCAGCCGGAGCCGGAGGTCATGACGACGCGCTCCGCGGCGCTGCCCGGCAGGTAGGGGTGGATGATGTGGGCTCGGTCCAGCTGGGTGAGGTCCGCGGTGGTGCGGGTCATGACGGGTACGTCCTTTGCTCGGTACCGATGGTGGGTGTGGTGGCCGGCAGGCCCGCCGACGGTGGGTTCGGCCGCTCGGACGAGGCTGTGCCTGCCGGCGCCGGCGCGGTCAGCTGTGGGCGATCCAGGTCGTCTTCAGGCCGGTGTACTTGTCGAAGGAGTGCAGGGAGAGGTCGCGGCCGTGGCCGGACTGCTTGAACCCGCCGAAGGGTGTGAACGGGCTGAGCGCGTCGACGGTGTTGACGGACACGGTGCCCGCCCGGAGGGCGTCGGCGACGCGGTGGGCCCGGCCGAGGTCCCGGGTCCACACGGAGGCGGCCAGTCCGTAGGCGGAGTCGTTGGCGAGGCGGACCGCCTCGTCCTCGCCGTGGAAGGGCAGCACGGTCAGCACGGGCCCGAACAGTTCCTCCCGGACGAGGGGCGCGTCGGGTGCGAGGCCGGTGACGACGGTGGGGTCGAGGTAGGCGCCGTCGCGGTCGGGTCGCGTGCCGCCGCACACGAGCGTGCCGCCCGATGACCGCACGGCCCGGAGGACGCGTTCGGCCTGGGCCTCGTCGACGAGGGGTCCGAGACGGGTGGCGGGGTCGAGCGGGTCGCCCGGCAGCCAGGTGCGGGCGTGTGCGGCGACCCTGGCCGTGAACTCCTCGGCGACCGAGGCCTCGACCAGCAGCCGCGTGTTGGCGGAGCACACCTGGCCCGAGTTGTAGACGAAGCCCCAGGCGGCGCGTTCCGCGGCGGCCTCCAGGTCGGCGTCGGCGAAGACCACGTTGGGGCTCTTGCCGCCGGCCTCGGGCCACACCTGCTTCATGTTCGACTCGGCCGCGTAGGCGAGGAACCGGCGGGCCACGGCGGTGGAGCCGGTGAAGGCCAGGGTGTCCACGTCCGGGTGGAGGCCGAGGGCGCGCCCGGTCGTCTCCCCCGGTCCGGGGACGACGTTGAGCACTCCGTCGGGAAGGCCGGCCCGCGAGGCGAGTTCGGCCAGCAGCAGCGCCGACAGCGGGGACTGCTCGGCCGGCTTCAGCACGACGCTGTTGCCCGCGGCCAGGGCGGGCGCCAGCTTCCAACTGGCGATGTCGAGGGGGAAGTTCCAGGGCACCACCGCGCCCACGACGCCCAGCGGGGCGCGGCGCACGAGGGCGAGATTGCCGGGCGGGGCCGGGGCGACCTCGTCGTAGAGCTTGTCGACGGCCTCCGCGTACCAGGCGAAGACACCGGCCGCGCCGGGCACGTCGGTGCCGTGGGACTCCGCGATGGGCTTGCCCATGTCGAGGGTGTCGCAGAGGGCGAGTTCCTCGCTGTTCTCCTCGATGAGGCGGGCCAGGGCGAGCAGGACCCGCTTGCGCTCCGCGGGTGCGGTGCGCGACCAGCGGCCGTCCTCGAAGGAGGTGCGGGCCGCGGTCACGGCCCGGTCGACGTCGGATGCCGAGCCGGCCGCCACCTGGGCGGTGGTCTTGCCGGTCGCGGGGTTCACCGTGTCGATCCACTGGTCGCCGTCGGGATCGGTCCACGCCCCGTCGATGAACAGGAGCGTGCGTGGCGTGAGGTCGGCGGCGCGCTGCCGCCAGTGGGCGTACGTCTGCATGCTGTGGCCTTCGATTGCGTCGTGGGACGTGGGCGAACCGGTGCCCGTTCGGATCAGGTGCGGCCCGGGCCGCCCCGGGGGTGAGGGACGAGAACGACGGGCGCGACAGGGCAAGCGGCTCGGCAGCGAGTGCCTGCGCCGACTTCTTTGAGTCGAGATTCAAACAATAGGTGAACCGGCCGTCAATGCTTCGGACCGAACCTTCTTGCGGAAACTGAGACGGGCATCAGAGAATGGGCCACCATGAGCAAAGCGGGTAGACCACGCAACCAGACGGCACGCAGGCAGGCCCTCGTCTCCGCCGCGGGACGGGCCATCGCGGAGCGCGGCCTCGAAGGCCTGCGCATCAAGGACATCGCGGACGCGGCGGGCGTCTCCCAGGGCTCGGTCCTGTACTACTACCCCGAGCTCGACGACCTCGTGCTGGAGGTGCACCGAGGCGCGGTGGAGGGTTACCTGGCTTCTCGGCAGCGGGCCTACGACGAGGCACCCGCCGAAGATCCCGCGGCACGGCTGCGGGCCCTGCTGCACAGCGGTCTGCCGACCATGACGGACGACCCGGTGCACGGGCTGCTGTACGAACTGCACCGGCGCGCCGGCCGCAGCCCGGGCCACGCCGAGCTGATGACCTCCCTCTTCGCCCGGGAGGTCGCTCTCTACACGACCGCCCTCGAAGTCGGCGCCGCGACCGGCGTGTTCTCCCTCGCCGCGTCCGCGCACGACCTGGCGCACGGGCTGGTGGCCCTGGAGGACGGTTACGGTCTGCACATCGTCAGCCACAACGCGGCTCTGCACCTCGACCGGGCCCGTGAGCTGATTCTGGCCCACGCCCGGGCGGTGACGGGCTGCGCCGATCTCTAGACCGGCCTGCCGGAGCTGAACAGGCTGGGGTTCTCACGGACGTAGTCGGCCACCCCCGAAGGAGGCCGCCCGGTGACCTGCGCGACCCCGTCCGCCGTGCGGTCGTAGCGATTCTCCGCGTGAAGGCGAGCCATGGTGGAGATGTGCTGGAAGACGTGGTCGGGCAGGCCGAGCGGCTTGAGATCGTCGTCGATCCATTCCCGAAGGGGGACGTCGGTGTACTCGACCGGCCGGCCCAGAACCGCGGAAACCTCCGCCGCCATGGCGGCGATGTCCTCCGAGCGCGGCCCGGTCAGCTCGTAGATCCGGCCGATGTGCGGGGCAGGGTCGGCCAGGATCTCCTCCACGACCGCGGCGACGTCCCCGGCCACCACGGGGGAGGTTTTGGCCCGGCCGAAGGGCAGTCTGATGCTTCCGTTCTTCGCGATCGAGGAGAAGCCGACGCGGAACAGCGGGTTCTCCATGAACACGGTGGGCCTGATCTGGACGACGGGCAGTCCCGACCAGTCGAGGACCTGCTCGACCAGCCACTGCTGGCGATGCTGAACGGACTCGGAGGTGCTGGTGAGGTCCATCTCGGAGACCGTCAGCTGTGACATGTTCACGAACGCTTCCAGGCGTCCGTACGCGCGCGCGACGGCCGCCGTCGTCACGGCAGCCTCCAGATACTGCGCCGACACGCCCATGCCGAAGTACATACGTCCGCAGCCGGCCAGCGCGTCGGCGACGTCGCCCGCGCGCGTCAGGTCTCCGAGGACGACCTCGGCGCCCGTCGCGCGCAGCGCCCGGGCCCGCTCGTCGTCGCGACGCACCATGGCCCGGACGGGCAGGCCCCGTTCCCGAAGGCCTTCGACCACGGATCGTCCGACGGCGCCGACGCTGCCCGCCGCGCCCGTCACCAGGATGGGCAGCACGCTGGCTTCCGGGGTGCGGTCCATAGGGGCAGCCTGCGGTGCCCGTGGCCAGGGCGCAACTGGAGCCCGACGAGCCGTCGGCGATACGACAACGGCCGGCTCATCCGACGGGGCCCGCTGCTCCTCGGTGATCTCCATGAGGTCGAGGCCGAGGACGTCAGGCCGAGGTCATGGAAGAGGCCCCCACATAGGCGAGCTCGCCCGGCTTCTTCCCCGGTGGGTGGCCGCCGGCTCAGGCCTCGGTGGACCGGGCGGCGATCTCCCGCAGCAGGTCCATCACAGCGCGGGCGCGGGCGGTCTGGGCCATGCCCTTCACGGAGGCGATCCTGACTTCCAGCGGGGAGGCGTCCCGCAACTCGAGTTCCGCGATCTCGCCGCCGCCGTACGTCTGGCTGGTCGCCGGGCGCTGGTTGAGTACGGAGTAGCCGAGCCCCCGGGCCACCAGGGAGCGCACGGTCTCGTAGCTCTGGGTGCGGTAGCGGACGTCGGGCGCGGTGCCGGCGGCGGCCACCAGCGCGCGGAAGTAGTCGCGGCTGTGCGGAAGGTCCAGCAGGACGAGCGGTTCCGCGGACAGTTCGGCCAGCTCCACACTGCCCTGACCGGCCAGCGGGTGGTCGGCCGGGACGATGACATAGGCCGGGGCGCGGGCGATCGTCTCGCTGTGCAGGTCCGGCTCGGCCGACAGACCCAGGTGGTAGGTGAGGGCGAAGTCGACGCGTCCCGCCGCCAGGGCGTGGACGAGCTGGTCCGTCTCCGCCTCCACCACGTCGATCTCTATGTCCGGAAAGCGCCGGGTGCACTCGCTGAACAGGTGCGGCAGATAGTAGGGGGCCAGGGTCACGAAACAGCCGACTGCCACCGGCCCGGAGAGCGTCTCGCCCTCTCCCCTGGCCTCCTGTTCGACCTCGCGGGCGCGGGCCAGCAGATCCCGCGCCTGCTGCTGGAGCCTCTCACCGGCGGGTGTGAGGGTCAGCCCCCGGCCGCGCCGGCGGATGAACAGCTGCGCCTGGAGATCCCGCTCCAGGTTGTGGATGGCCGAGGACACGGCGGACTGCGCGATGTGCAGCTCCGCCGACGCCTCCGTCATCGAACCGCGTTCGGCGGCGACGAGGAAGTAGCGGAGCTGAACGAGCGTGAAACCCACTGGTGACGTCATACGTGGACCCTTGCCCCTGGTGTTCCGTATCGGTGCCGACCTTAGGGCCTCTCTATGCGGCCGCGCCCGGTCGGGTGCGCCGGTCGGCGCGGCCCACGGCGGCGGCCGGTCCCGTCACGGCGCCGTTCCCCCGGCCGGCACGCCGCGGTCCACGCCGGTCCAGGCCAGCGCGACCGCCCCGTCGAGCAGGGCCCGCCGCGCCTCCGCGCCCACGCAGTACGCGGCGAACTCGTGCTGGTGGTTGGTGGCGGGCAGGGATCCGATGCCGATGTAGGGGTGGATGGCCGGGACCACCTGCGAGACGTTGCCCATGTCGGTGGAGGCGCGGTTCATCCGCGCGGCCTGGCCGGGCGGCGCGAACTCCCGGCCCAGGGCGAGGGCGTTGGCGCGATAGTGCCCGAGGGCGGTCTCGTCCGTGCGGAACTCCGCGTACGGCTTGCTCTCCGGCTCGATCTCCAGTTCGCAGCCGGTCGCGAGGGCTCCGGCCTCGAAGGCCCGTACGACCCGTGGCTCCAGCTCGGCCAGTTCGGCGAGCGTCTCCGCCCGCACGTACCACCGGCCACTCGACCGCTCCGGGATGGCGTTCGGCGCGTCCCCGGCGTGGGTCACCACACCGTGCACCCGGGCCGAGGCCGGCAGCTGCTGGCGCAGCAGTCCGATCGCGACCTGGGCGACGGTGAAGGCGTCGGCCGCGTTGACCCCGGCCTCCGGATAGGCCGCGGCGTGCGCGGACTTGCCGGTGTAGGAGATCCGGGAGTGGCTGACCGCGAACGGGCGGGCCTCGGCGACGTCGACCGGCGCCGGATGCACCATCATCGCGAGGTCCACTCCGGCGAAGGCGCCCCGGTCGAGCATCTCGATCTTTCCGCCGCCGCCTTCCTCGGCCGGGGTGCCGTAGACCTCGACGGTGAGGCCGGCGTCGTCGGCGACGGCGGCCAGGCCGAGCGCGGCGCCCACCGAGCTCGCCGCGATGAGGTTGTGCCCGCACGCGTGGCCGAGTCCCGGCAGCGCGTCGTACTCGGCGCACAGCGCGATCCGGACGGGCCCGCTGCCGAACCGGGCGTGGAACGCCGTCTCCAGGCCCAGGTAGGACGAGGTGACGTCGAACCCGGCGCGGTCCAGCAGTTCCGGTACGGCGGCCGCGGCCCGGTGTTCCTCCCAGGCTGTCTCCGGGTCGGCGTGCAACCGCTCGGACAGACCGACGAGTTGCTCGGCGTGACGGTCCACCGCCGTGCGGGCGGCTTCCTTCAGGGCGCCCCTCACCGGTCGCCCGGCACGCCGTAGGAGGGAGCGGAGGCGGGGTCGAGTCCGCGCCGCACGTAGTCGTCGCGCTGCGGCAGCCAGACGTCGAGGAGCTCGCCGAGCCGGTCCACGGGATCCTCGGCCCAGTCCACCCGCAGGTCGGTCACCCGCCAGTCCACGTCGGCGACGACCGCGAGGCCCGCGGAGTGCACCGGCCCCTCCTCGCCGCCGGCGGCGACGGCGGCCCGCAGGGCGGCGAGCAGCCGCTCCTCCAGTTCGCCCTCGGCCGCGAGGTAGGCGTCGAGCAGGACGCCCGGGACGTGCCGCCCGGCCAGCATGTTGCCCGCGGCGACCGCGCCGTCCGCGGTGGCCGACGCGTACGTGCCCAGTGTGCGCGGTCCGCTGTGCACGAAGCCGGGGCCCGAGCGGCCCAGCACGGTCAGCTGCCGGTAGTCGATGGTCTTCGCGGTGCGCTCGGCACCGGTGACCTCGGTCAGGGCGCGCTCCGCGTCGCCGTGCTCGGCGAGCCGTTCCAGCAGGCTCGGGCCGAGCGTGGGATCGGTGATGTTCTGCGAGGCCGCCGCGCCGACGCCGGGCCGCAGGTGGGCGACGCGGGCGGCGACCGCCGGGCTCGACGAGCTGACCGCGATGCCGAACCGTCCGCCGTCGCGGACCAGCAGGGAGAAGGTCACGCCGTCGTCTCCTCGGGGATCACCGCGATCGCGTCGATCTCGCAGAGCCACTCGGGGCGGGCCAGCGCGGAGACCACCAGGCCGGTGGAGATGGGGTGCACGCCCTTGGTCCAGCGGCCCACGGTGCGGTACACGGCCTCGCGGTAGCGCGGGTCGACCAGATAGACCGTCAGCTTGACCAGGTGCTCGATGCGGCTGCCCGACTCCTCCAGCAGCATCGCGATGTTGGCCATCGCCTGCTCGGCCTGGGCGGCGGCGTCGCCGATGCCCACGGACTCGCTGGTATCGAGGTCCTGACCGATCTGGCCGCGCACGTACACGGTGTTGCCGGCGACCACCGCCTGGCAGAGGTCGTTGTCGAGGTTCTGCTCGGGATAGGTGTCGCGGGTGTTGAACGGACGGATCCGGGTGTGCCCGCCGGCGACGATCGGGGCCTGCGCGCGGCGGCCCTCACTCGTGGAGGTCATCGTCTGCTCCTCAGTTGTCGTGGGTCGCCGGCGCGGCGCCGGTCCGGTCGGTGGTGCCGTACGCGAGGTAGCCCCGCTGGGTCGTGATGTGGTCGGCGATGTACCGGGCGTCGTGCCACACACCCCAGATGAAGCTCGATCCGCGGCGGGACAGCCAGGGCAGGCCCAGGAAGTAGACGCCGGGCTCGGCGGAGATCCCGCGTCGGTGGTCCGGCCGGCCCTTCTCGTCGAACGCGTCGACCTCGAGCCAGCCGTAGTCGGTGGCGAAGCCCGTCGCCCAGACGATGGAGGTGACGCCGGCCTCGGCCAGGTCGAGTTCCAGGCGGGGGCCGGTCACGCAGTCCGGGTCCGGGCCGAGGACGTGGGCCTGCGGCTCCTCGGGGAGGTCGAGCCCGTTGCGTTCGACGTACTCGTCGGCCGCCCGGAGGAAGTCGAGGTACTTGGCGTCACCGAGCGCGATGTTCGCGGCGAGGTCCGGCGCGAAGCGCAGGACGCCGTCGTCGTGGGACACGGTCAGGCCGACGAGTTCGATGCCCGTGCCGGCCAGGGCGCGGAAGTCCACGGTGTGGCCGCCGCGGGCGCCGCTGACCGCGATGGTGACGTGCTCGGCGCCTCGCGGGGGCGTCTGCGCGTCCCAGATCCCGAGCACGCCGAGCCACCAGCAGAAGTCCCGTCCGCGGTACGAGCGGGGCGGACGGTCGTGCGGCCCTACGGACAGGAGGACCCGGCGACCGGAGCGGCGCAGCTCGTCGGCGATCTGCACCCCCGAGGAGCCGGCCCCGACCACGAGGACCGCGCCCTCGGGCAGCTGCTCCGGGTTGCGGTACCCGCTGGAGTGGATCTGCACGGGGACGGCGCCGTCCGGGACGACGGGCGGGATCACGGGCCGCTGGAACGGTCCGGTCGCCGCCACGACGAAGCGCGCGTCGATCGGGCCCTGCGACGTCTCGACCCGGAAGCCCGGCCGGCCGGTGTGCCTGCGCACCGAGGTCACCTCGACACCGCAGCGGATCGGGGCATCGATCTTCTCGGCGTACGTGGCGAGGTAGTCGGCGACCTGCTCCTTGGAGGCGAAGCCGTCGGGGTCGACGCCGGAGAACTCCAGCCCCGGGAACCGGTCGTGCCACGCGGGCCCGTTCGCCACCAGGGAGTCCCACCGCTCCGAGCGCCACCGCTCGGCGACACGGTGCCGCTCCAGGACGATGTGCGGTACGCCGTGGGCGCCCAGGTGCTCGCTCATCGCCACGCCGGCCTGGCCTGCCCCGACGACGACCACGTCGGTCTCTTCACTCGGCATTCCCTTGCCTCCCCTCAGGCGGTAGTCCCATCCCGGTGCCGCATCGACCGTGCTACCGCACGAGACATCCTCGGGCGCCGCCCGACAACTGTCGAACAGATGTTTTCGCTTTAGGGGATCTGATTTCTGGATGCACGCGGGGAGGGGGGAGAGAACCGTCAGGTCTTCCGGAGGTCGGGGGCGGGGACACCGATGAGCAGGCGGCGCACGGCGTCCCAGGCCGTCCGCAGGGCGCGGGCCACCGCGGGCGAGTGGCTGCCGAGGATCCGCACCCACGCTCCGCAGTCGTCGGGCAGCACGCTCACGCCGAAGGCCAGGCCGGTGGTCCGCAGCGCCTCGTGCAGGGTGTCGGCGATCCGTGCCGCGGGGGCGAGCGGGGAGACGGCGTAGAGCGTGGCCATCAGGTCGTGGTCGGCGAAGACCGCCGGGCCGGTCACCGAGCCGGGCTCGCCCGGATCCAGACGGACGGTGTCCACGGCCACCAACTCGCCGTCCCCCCGCGTGATCTCCAGGTCGCTGAAGAGCATGCGGTAGGCGTGCCGTTCGCCCCGGGCCAGACGGCCGGCGGCGATGGTCTCGCCCAGCAGCACCGTGGCCGTGGGGTCGAGGCTCACGCTGGTGTGCTGGTAGAAGCGGGCGTCCCGGTACGGGATCAGCGGGTCGGGCAGGTACTCGACGTAACTGTCCGCTCCCACGGTGAGGTTGACGACCTGGGTGGCGTGGTCGAACTCCATCTTGTGCAGTTTGGTGGCGGCCTGCGTCGTCAGGTGCACCGCGGTGCCGGGGCCGCAGTCGATGTCGATGCGGTTGCGGTCGGCCTGGACGATGCCGCCGCCGGTGGACATCAGATAGGTCACCGGCAGGTCCGGCCGCAGTGGGTCCACGTACAGCGGGCGCATAATCTGCAGGGGTGACTTCTGGTAGCGGTCCACGAGTTCGGTGCGGTCGCCGACCCGCGCGTAGCGCAGTTCGAGCAGGCCGACCTTGCCGGGGCGCCCGGCGGCCAGGGTGTCCGGAGTGCCGGTGAGGTCGAGCATCCGGGCCGGTGTCCGCCGGGGTTCGTAGTGTGCGGGTTCCAGCCGCGCGGGCGCCTTGGTCATGCGGAGGCCGGCTCCTGGTCGGTCCGCCCCGCCGCTTCGTGCGACAGGAGGAAGTCGGCGATGGTGTCCAGGCCCTCTCCGGTCAGGGAGTTGGTGAGCACCACCGGCCGGCCCTGCCGGACCTGACGAGCGTCGGACTCCATCACGGCCAGGTCGCACCGGACGTACTGGGCGATGTCGATCTTGTTGATGACGAGCAGCTCGCACTCGGTGATACCGGGGCCCCGCTTGCGCGGCATCTTGTCGCCCTCGGCTGTGTCCAGCACGAACAGGAAGAGGTCGACGAGTGCCGGGCTGAAGGTGAGGGTCAGGTTGTCGCCGCCGCTCTCGAAGAGCAGCGTGTCCACGTCCGGGAAGCGCTCCAGGATCTCGTCGGCGGCGGCCTGGTTCATCGTCGGGTCGTCCCGGACCGCCGTGTGCGGGCAGGCTCCGGTCTCGACGCCGACGATGCGGTCCGCGTCGAGGACCCCGTCCAGGGTGCGCCGTACATGGGCGGCGTCCTCGGAGGTGTAGATGTCGTTGGTGATCACCGCGGGGGTCCGGCCGCGCCCGATGAGCACCGGGACGAGCGCCTCGATCAGCGCCGTCTTGCCGGAGCCGACCGGCCCGGCGATGCCGACGCGGAGCACGCCGTCCGCGGGGCGCCGCACGAAATCGTCGTGGTCGTGGTGGTGATGGGAGCCTCGCACCTGTGTGGGGTCGTGCATGGTGATCCTTGTCCTCGGTGGTGTGTTTCGGGGTGGTGGTCAGCTCGCGAACAGCCGGGCCTCAGCGCGCTCATGGCGTCCGGCCATGACGTCCGCGACGGGCACGCATCCGCCCAGATCGGCCAACTCGCGGTGCAGGGCCGCCTCGACGGTCTCCTCGATCACCCGGGCGGCACCGTGCAGGACGACCTGGGCCCGGCGGTGGTCGGTGAGCCGCAGTCGCAGGGCGGCTCCCACGAGGCTGGCCGCGAAGGCGAACAGCTCACAGGTGACGGCCTGCCGCGTGGTCAGGCCGTTCGCCGCGTGGACGACGCCGGCGACGACCGGCTGGCAGCCGCGCACCGTGCCCTCGCGGTACAGGGTCCGGTAGTGCGCGATCGGCGGCGTGCCGTAGACCTCGTCGGCCAGGTCGAGCAGTTGCCGTCCGGTGCGGACGGCGGCCTGCCGGGCCTCGCGGCCCAGTTTGGTGGCGTACAACCGCCGCTCCACGGCCACCACCTGGTCCCAGTCGTCCGCGTCGACCGCGCGGTGGGTGAGGGCGAGGGCGGTCGCGTCGGCCGGCCCCGTGCTGTGCCGGAGCAGGTCGTGGAGGAGGGCGGGCAGGCTGCGCGGGGTGACCTCACGGGCCTGCTGGAAGCCCTCGAGCCCGTGGGAGAGGGTGTAGTAGCCGCTGGGGAAGGCCGAGTCCGTGAGCTGGAGCCCGGTCAGCAGCGCCTGGATCGGCATCGGGTCGTTCACGCCGGGTCTCCGTTCCTGCCGGACGGCCGTCCGCCGCGGGCCGGCCGTGGGACGGCCCGCGGAGCGCGTGCGGCGCTCAGCGGACCGTCCGGGGTGTCAGACGATGTAGAAGAGCTGGTTGAGCGGAAGGCGTTCGGCCGGCTCGATCGTGGCGGGCTCGCCGTCCACGGTGACCTTGTAGGTCTCGGGGTCCACCTCGATGCGCGGCAGCGCGTCGTTGCGGACCATGTGCTGCTTGCCGACCGTCCGGCAGCGCTGCACCGGCTCGATCCGGCGCCGCAGGTCCAGCTCGCCGGGGACGCCGGCGGCGATGGACGCCTGGGACATGAAGGTGACCGAGGTGCGCTGCCTGGCGCGGCCGTGGGTGCCGAACATCGGCCGGTAGTAGACCGGCTGCGGGGTCGGCAGGGAGGCGTTGGGGTCGCCCATCAGCGCCCAGTTCACCATGCCGCCCTTGATGACCATCTTGGGCTTGGCGGCGAACGAGTTGATCGGCCAGAGCACGATGTCGGCGAGCTTTCCGGGCTCCAGCGAGCCGATCACGTCGGCGGCGCCCACCGCGATCGCCGGGTTGATGGTGAGCTTCGCCAGGTACCGCAGGACGCGCGCGTTGTCGTTGCGGGAGCTGTCCTCGGCGAGCGTACCGCGCAGTTCCTTGCAGTGGTGCGCGGTCTGGAAGGCGCGGGCGAAGGACTCGCCGACCCGGCCCATGGCCTGGGAGTCGGAGGAGAAGATGCTGATCACGCCGAGGTCGTGCAGCACCGTCTCGGCCGCGATGGTCTCGGCGCGCACCCGGCTGTCGGCGAAGGACACGTCCTCGGGGATGTTGCGGGACAGGTGGTGGCAGACCATCACCATGTCCAGCAGCTCGTCCACCGAGTTGACGGTGTAGGGCAGGGTGGGGTTGGTGGAGGCCGGCAGGACGTTGGGCTCGCCGGAGACCCGCATGATGTCGGGTGCGTGACCGCCGCCCGCGCCCTCGGTGTGGAAGGTGTGGATGGTCCGGCCGTCGATCGCGGACAGGGTGTCCTCGAAGAAGCCGCCCTCGTTGAGGGTGTCGGTGTGGACGGCGAGCTGCACGTCGTGCTCGTCGGCCACGCTCAGCGCGTTGTCGATGGAGGCGGGGGTGGCGCCCCAGTCCTCGTGCACCTTGAGGCCGGCCACGCCCGCTTCGACCTGTTCGCGCAGCGCCTCGGGCAGGCTGCCGTTCCCCTTGCCGAGCAGGCCGACGTTGACCGGCAGGTCCTCAGCGGCCTCCAGCATCCGGTGGATGTTCCACGGTCCGGGGGTGCAGGTGGTGCCGTTGCTGCCGTCGGTCGGACCGGTGCCGCCGCCGAAGAAGGTGGTGATGCCGTTGGACAGGCCCTCCTGGGCCTGCTGCGGCGCGATGAAGTGGATGTGGGTGTCGATGCCGCCCGCGGTGGCGATCAGGTGCTCGCCGGAGATCACCTCGGTGCCGGGCCCGATGACCAGCTTGGGGTCCACGCCGTTCTGCAGGCGGGGGTTGCCGGCCTTGCCGATGCCGACGATCAGGCCGTCGCGTACCCCGATGTCGCCCTTGACGACGCCCACGACCGGGTCGAGGACCACGACGTTGGTGATCACCAGGTCCAGGGCGCCCTCGCGGTTCAGCGCGGCGGGGTCCTGGGCCATGCCGTCGCGGATGGCCTTGCCGCCGCCGTAGACGGCCTCGTCCCCGTAGGAGCCGGCGTTGTGGTCGTGCTCGACCTCGACCACCAGGTTGGTGTCGGCGAGGTGGAACCGGTCGCCCACGGTGGGTCCGAACAGGTCGGTGTACTGCTTGCGCGGGATGATCGCCATCAGTTGTCGGCTCCCTCGTTCTCGGTCGGGGCGCTGCCGCCCGCGGTGGCGAATCCCCGTCGCTCGGCGCGGCGCAGCGCGGCCTGCCGGGTGTCGGCGGCGTTCAGGCCGCCGTTGACGAGACCGGCGAAGCCGACGAGCCGCCGGGTGCCGCCGAAGGCGCACAGCTCGACCTCGCGGGTGTCGCCGGGCTCGAAGCGGACGGCGGTGCCGGACGGGATGTCCAGATGCATGCCGTACGCGGCCTCGCGGTCGAACCGCAGCGCGCGGTTGACCTCGAAGAAGTGGTAGTGCGAGCCGATCTGGACGGCGCGGTCGCCGGTGTTGGCGACGGTGAGGCGGACCTTGGCCCTGCCGGAGTTGATCTCCACGGGGTCGTCCCCGTAGAGGTAGTGGGCTCCACCCGACATCGTTGATCTCCTCGGTGGTTCAGGCGGTGGTTCAGGCGCTGATCGGGTCGTGGCAGGTGACCAGCTTCGTCCCGTCCACGAAGGCCGTCTCGACCTGGAGGACGGTGAGCATCTCGCGCACCCCGGGCATGACGTCGTCGACGGAGACGACCTTGCGGCCCAGCTCCATGCACTCGGCGACGGTGCGGCCGTCGCGGGCGGCTTCGAGTACGGCCTCGGTGATCAGCGCGGCGGCTTCGCTGTAGTTGAGCTTGGTCCCTCGGGCCCTGCGGCGCCGGGCCAGGTCCGCCACCACGTAGACGTGCAGTTTGTCGATTTCGCGCGGTGCGAGGTTCATGGCGTCACTTCGCTTTCTCCAACGAGATGCCGGGCCGGTCCAACACGGGAACGGCCGCCAGGAAGAGCCAGGTCGTCACGACGAACGGCCAGGTGAAAGGTGATCCGCCGGACGGCTGGACAAAGGCCGTCCAGGCGGTCGTGAAGGGAACCGAGGCCACCGCGGCGAGCACGGCGTAGCCGGCGCTCCAGGGAGTGAGGGTCAGGAAGGTCGTCCCCAGGGCGATGGCGACGAGCACCGCGTTGTAGCCGTAGAGCCCCGCGCCGATGTGGTCGGCTGGCAGGCCCATGACATACGCGGTCAGGATCGCGACGGCGCTGCCGCAGGCGGCGGCGAGGGCCGCCCGCCAGGAGGTGACCAGCAGTCCGGCCAGCAGGATCAGGCCCGCGTACCACTTGTCGAGGAAGAAGACCTGACCGATGTTGTCGCAGAAGGCGTTGCCGATGTCCGCGGCCGACAGGCCGGTGATCCCGGCGACCGGGGCCGGTGACGCCGCCGCGGCCGAGGCCGTGGGCAGTGCGGTCACCAGGACACCGGTGACCAGACAGTACGGAGCCGTCAGCATGGGCAGCCCGACGCGGCCCAGGAGGCGGACGGACGCCGCTCCCAGCACCGAGCAGACCGCCGCGGCGAGCACGGTGAGCAGCGCGGTCCGCCACGAAGCGCCGAACCGGAGGAGGAGGGCGATGCCGGTGAGGCAGCCGCAGTAGCCCTCGAGCCCCGGGCGCAGCCGGCTGTCCCGGTCGGCGCCCAGGACCGCCGCCGTCCCCGTGGACGCCGCCGTGCCGAGCAGACCGAACACGCCGATCCACCAGCTGTCGGCGAACAGCGCGGCGACGAACAGCAGCCCTGTCCACGGGCTCGCGCTGAGCGCGACCTGCGCGATGCCGCGCAACTGCACCCGCCCGACGGCGACCGGTCTCCAGCTCGCGGGCCGCAGCACCGCCTGTCCCCCTGTGGGCATGCGTTTTCTCCCTGTGTAAGGAACACGTCGGATTCACCAACGCCCCGTCGACAGGGGGGAGATGGCACCCTTCAACACTTCGTTGACACTACGCCCGGGGCCTGTCACCGAAACCCTGAACCGCTGGTGACCACTCGGGCACGCAGAGGAATAACCACTGGTAGGGAGGGTGTGCCATCGGCCGCGGGCATCGCGCCTTGACCGCGAGCGAGAGAGTTGTTGGGCATCTCTTGGAACGATCCAGGCGAAGAACAAACCGGCCGTCCCGGGTGACGAGAGCGGTCGGGCGGGCATCCTGGTGGCGCCGTTGCCCTCTCACGGGTGCCACCGCAGGGGTGTCACCTCAGGGGCCGGGGCCTCGCCCACGGGGGCGGCCACCGCTGTTCCTCCCAGCCGTCCCACTCGGGCACGACACCGGCGCGGCGCGTACACGACACCCGGCGCGCCCTACCACCCTTATAACGTTGAAGAGCCTGCCGCCGACAGGAATGACAGCACGCGCGGGCTGCCGTGTCCAGACCCTGAATTCCCGTGCTCCGTCTCCGACTTGAGGACTGCCAGGCGAGACCGGTTCCGTTCACGTCGGTCGGGGTCAGGGGTCTGGACAGGGCCGTGGGGCCCTGCTTTCATGCTGCCGCGCCGACTTTTCCAACGTTATACAAGAACGCTTCCGTTCGGCGCACCCAGGTTCAGGCGTGGACAACTTCCGTTACGGAAAGGGTGAGCATGAGCCCAGGCAGACTCCGAATACCCTTCCTCGGCCTCGGCCGACTCGTCGCGCTGCTGCCGCTGCTGCTGGGAGCCGCGTTGCTGGTGCCGGCCCAGGTGAGCGCCGCCCCGGCCGCGGCGCCCCGTCCCTCCGCCGAGGCCGCCGACCTCGGCCTGCGGGGTGACTACTACCGGATGTCCAGCGGCACGGCGCTGGACTTCGCGTCGTACACCGGCACCCGGATCGACAGCTCCCTCCACGTCGACGACCTGCTGCCCACGCTGCGCGCCTACGCCGGGACCACGGACAACGTCGCGGTGCGCTGGACGGGCCGGCTCGAGGTGCCCGCGGACGGCGTCTACACCTTCTACATCAAGGGCGACAACGGTTTCCGGATGTCCCTCGACGGGGCCGGTGTGATCGACCACTGGACCACCGACTGGGACGTCCAGACCACCTCCGAGCCGATCACTCTGAAGGCCGGTCTGCACGACCTGGCCGTCGACTACAACCAGGGCAACGGCGGTGCCTATCTGCACACCGAGTGGTCGGGTCCGGGCTTCGCCCGCCAGCCGGTCCCCGACTCGGCGCTGCACCTGCCGTCCGGCTTCGCCCCCGCCGACGCCCAGGGCGCCGTCGCCGCGACCGGCCGGACCGCCACGATCGAGCTGCCCTCCACCGTGAAGGCCGTCCCGGCGGACGCGGCCAAGCACCTCGCGGTGCTCTCCGGGGGCACGCTCTGGTCTCCCGCGGTGGCCAGGGATCCCAAGAACGCCTCCCGGCTCCTGGTCACCGCCGGCAAGGACGACACCCCCGTCTCCCTCAACGCCGACGTGCGGATCAGCTACGACGGGAAGGGCGGCATCACCACCGCCGGCGGCGCCGAGCTCGGTCCCTTCTCCGTGGTGGCGCAGAACAACTCCACCTGGTACTTCGCCACCAAGTGGGCCAAGGACGTCTCCGCCAAGAACGCGCTGCCCGAGTACCCGAGGCCGCAGCTGACCCGCAAGGACTGGCAGAACCTCAACGGCACCTGGCAGTTCGAGGCCACCGCGCAGGACGCCGCGCTGCCCACCGGGAAGCTCTCCGGGCAGATCCTGGTGCCGTATCCGATGGAGTCGGCCCTGTCCGGCGTCGCCAAGCACCACGACTGGTCGCTGTACCAGCGCACCTTCACCGTGCCGAACGGCTGGAAGGTGGGTTCGGGCAACCGGCTGCGGCTGAACTTCGGCGCGGTGGACTACGAGGCCTGGGTCTATGTCAACGGCAGGCAGGTCGCCCACCACACCGGCGGCTACGAGGAGTTCGGCGCCGACGTCACCGACGCGCTCACCCAGCGCGGTACGCAGACCCTGCTGGTGAAGGTCAAGGACACCACGGACGACCGGTACGCGCTCGGCAAGCAGTCCACCGACCCGAGCGGCATCTGGTACACGCCGACCTCCGGCATCTGGCAGACCGTGTGGATGGAGCCGGTGCCCGAGGCGAGCGTCGACTCCCTCTTGCTCACCCCGGACCTGGCGGACAACTCGCTCTCCGTCACCGTGCGCCCCACCGCCGGGACCGCATCGTCGGCGAAGGTCACCGCCACCGCCTACGCCGGCAACAAGGCCGTGGGCTCGGTCACCGGACGGGCCGGTACCGCGCTGCGCCTCCCGATCAGCAAGCCGCACCTGTGGAGCCCGGACGACCCGTACCTCTACGACCTCAAGGTGACCCTGGACGGCGGGCGTGCCGGAAAGGACCAGGTCGGCTCCTACTTCGGCATGCGGTCGATCGAGGTCGCCCCGGTCGGCGGCGTCAACAAGATCCTGCTCAACGGGAAGCCCACCTTCGTGATGGCCACCCTGGACCAGGGGTTCTGGCCGGACGGCCTGTACACCGCGCCGACCGACGAGGCCCTGAAGTACGACCTGGTGGAGCACAAGCAGCTCGGCTTCAACGCGGTGCGCAAGCACATCAAGGTGGAGCCCGCCCGCTGGTACTACTGGGCCGACCGGCTCGGTCTGATGGTGTGGCAGGACATGCCGAGCCGTATGACGGCGGCGGCGGACACACCGGAGACGCAGACCTTCATCGACCAGGTGCACACCATCGTCGACCAGCACATCAGCAGCCCGTCGATCGTCATGTGGACGATGATGAACGAGGGTTGGGGCGAGTGGAGCAAGGCCGCCACCGGTGAGCTCGCGGACGCGGTCAAGAAGCAGGACCCGTCCCGTCTGGTGGATGCCCACTCCGGCGTCAACTGCTGTGCCTCCAAGGGTGATTCGGGTCGCGGTGACATCATCGACTTCCACGACTACCACGGCCCGGCGAACCCCGCCCCGGACGCGACCCGGGCGTCCGTCGACGGGGAGCACGGCGGCTACTCGTATGTCGTTCCCGGCCACATCCTGGGGACCGCCGGCGGTCAGGACTACGGTGACGCCGCCACCAGCACCGAGGAGCTGACCAAGGCCTATGTGGAGAACACCAGGAAGCTGATCCAGCGCGCCTCCTGCGGGCTCTCCGGCTCCGTCTACACCCAGGTCACGGACGTGGAGGGCGAGCTCAACGGCCTGCTCACCTACGACCGCAAGGTGGTCAAGGTGCTGCCGGGCCCGGTGCGGGAGATCAACCAGCAGGTCATCGCGGCGGGCTCGGCCGCGGGCGGGGTGAACGCCCCGCCGGGCACCCCGGGACTGACCGGAGTGTCCTGGTGGCCGCTGCACCAGCAGTCCGGCACGGTCGCCACGGACGTCGCCGGCGGACACGACGGCACCCTCAAGGGCGGCGCGACCTGGACCTCCGGGCCGAACGGCGGCGCGGTGCAACTGGACGGCACAACCGGTTACGTCGACGCCGGCGCGCCCGTCCTGGACACCGAGAAGGGCGACTACTCGGTGGCCGCCTGGGTCCGCCTCGACGACAAGGGGCACTTCAGCACCGCGGTGTCCGTCGACGGGGACAGCAGCAGCGTCTTCTACCTCCAGTACGCGCAGGCCGACAAGCGGTTCGCGTTCAGCTTCTCCGGCGCCCGGGCGCTGGCGGACAGCATCGGTGAGCCGCAGGCCGGCAAGTGGTACCACCTGGTCGGCAGTTACAGCCACCGGGACGAGGCGCTGCGGATCTATGTGGACGGCACCGAGGCGGGCTCGACCCGCGCCTGCAACGGGGAGGTGCCCTCCGGGAACCTGGTGATCGGCCGCGGCAAGTACAACGGCGGCCCGGTCGACCACTGGACCGGCGCGATCGCCGACGTGCACGCCTACGACCGCGCCCTGAGCGGGGCCGAGGTGGCCTCGCTGGCAGCGCACGAACCCACCGCACCCGCCAAGCGGTGACGACGGCGGGAGGCTCCCGGTCCACCCCGGGAGCCTCCCGCCCCTCCCCCACGCACCACGCCGCATTCCCACCCTGCGGCCCTTCGGCGGCCGGTCGACGTCGCCGACCTCGCCGACGTCGCCGGCCCTCGCCGTGCCAGAGCAGTCGCCCCACCACGCAAGGAGTGCACCGACCATGACCACCCCTCGCCGATCCCGTCTCGTGGCCGCCGTCTGCCTCGCCGCCGCCGCGACCCTCACCGCCGCGGGCTGCTCCAAGGAGGAGGGCACCGGCGCGGCCTCCTCCGACACCAGCCAGGGCGCCCAGGTGGTGCAGTCGCCGTCCGCCGACTCCTCGGGATCGGGCTGCACCCTGGATGCCTACGGCGCCACCAGGATCGACCTGAAGAACGCGGTCGTCGGCTTCTCGCAGTCCGAGAAGGAGGCCAACCCGTTCCGGATCGCCGAGACCCGGTCCATCAAGGACGAGGCCGCCAGGCTGGGCGTCAAGAAGCTGCTCACCACCAACGCCCAGTCCCAACTGTCCAAGCAGATCAGCGACATCAAGGACATGCTGGCCCAGGGCGCGCAGCTGCTCATCGTGGCGCCGCTGAACTCCGACGGCCTGGAGCCGGCGTTGCAGGCCGCCGCGGCCAAGCATGTGCCCGTGATCACCGTCGACCGCAAGCTCAACGCCACCGCCTGCAAGGACTATGTGGCCTTCCTCGGCTCGGACTTCGTCGAGCAGGGCAGGCGGGCGGCGGACGCGATGATCGAGGCGACCGGCGGCAAGGGGAAGGTCGCGATCCTGCTGGGCTCGTCCGGGAACAACGTCACCACCGACCGCACCAAGGGCTTCGTCGACCAGGTCAAGGCGAAGGCCCCGGGCCTGGAGATCGTGGCGCAGCAGACCGGCGAGTTCGCCCGGGACAAGGGCCAGCAGGTGATGGAGCAGCTGATCCAGTCCAAGCCGGACATCACCGCCGTGTACGCGGAGAACGACGAGATGGGACTGGGCGCGGTCACCGCCCTCAAGGGGGCCGGCAAGAAGCCGGGCAAGGACGTCAAGATCATCTCTGTGGACGGCACCCGCAACGCCGTGCAGGCCCTGGCCGACGGCCAGTACAACGGGGTGATCGAGTCCAACCCGCGGTTCGGACCGCTGGCGTTCTCCACCGCGCAGAAGTTCTTCGCCGGTGAGTCCATCCCGGAGAACGTGATCATCTCCGACCGCGCCTACGACGCGTCCAACGCCAAGGACTCCCTGTCCGGAGCCTACTGAGACGCCCTCGGGCCGCCCGGGCCGCCCCGGACCGGGCGGCCCGCTCCCCGCTGATCGACCGACGGAAGGCCTGACCCCATGGCACCACCCGAAGCGGCAGTCGCCGCACCGCACCCGGACGCGGACGGCGCCGCGCCGCCGGCGGTGCTGGAGGCCGTCGGCGTCGGCAAGCGCTTCGCCGGAGTGGTGGCGCTCGACGACGTCTCCCTGACGCTGCGCCGCGGTGAGATCCACGCCCTGGTCGGCGAGAACGGCGCCGGCAAGTCCACCCTGATCAAGGTGCTCACCGGCGTGCACCGCCCCGACACCGGGGAGCTGCGCCTGGGTGGACGGCCGGTGTCCTTCGCCCGGCCGCACGAGGCGCAGCAGGCCGGTGTGTCGACCATCTACCAAGAGGTCAACCTCGTCCCGATGATGAGCGTGGCGCGGAACATCTTCCTGGGCCGCGAGCCCAAGAACCGCCTGCGCCTGATCGACTTCCCCCGGATGCACCGGGAGGCGGCCGAACTGCTGGCCGGCTTCGGCGTCACGGCGGATGTGCGCCGCCCCCTGAACACCCTGGGCGTGGGCACCCAGCAGATGGTGGCCCTGGCCCGCGCGGTCTCGGTGCGGGCCAGTGTGGTGGTGATGGACGAGCCGACCTCCGCGCTGGAGCCGCGCGAGGTGGAGACACTCTTCCGGGTCA
The DNA here is from genome assembly GCF_044548235.1 of Streptomyces sp. NPDC052043. Taxonomy (NCBI): domain Bacteria; kingdom Bacillati; phylum Actinomycetota; class Actinomycetes; order Kitasatosporales; family Streptomycetaceae; genus Streptomyces; species Streptomyces sp. NPDC052043. The sequence goes on along the minus strand of NZ_JBIUBT010000007.1, from coordinate 234,973 downwards.
TCGAGGACCTGCACAGCCGGGACATCGCCGTCCTCTACGTCAGCCACCGGATGGACGAGCTGTACCGCATCTGCGACCGGGTCACCGTCCTTCGCGACGGGCGTCTGGTGCACACCGGCGACCTCGCGGACGTGGACCGGATGCGGTTGGTCTCGCTGATGCTCGGCCGGGAGGTCGCCGAGGTCCGCCGGCACGGCGTCACCGGCTTCGGCGCGGAGCATGACGCCGCCCGTGAACCGGTGCTCACCGCCGAGAAGCTGAGCCGCCGTCACCTGCTCGACGAGGTGTCCCTGGAGTTGCGTCCCGGGGAGGTGCTCGGCCTGGGCGGCCTGCTGGGTTCCGGGCGCACCGAGACCGCCAAGGCCCTGGTCGGTGCGCTGCCGCTGGACTCCGGCACGGTCTCGGTGGCGGGCAGGCCACTGCGCCGCCTCTCCCCCGCCGCGGCGATCCGGGCCGGTGTCAGCCTGCTCTCCGAGGACCGCAAGGCCGAGGGCATCGTGCCCGGTCTGTCGGTGCGGGAGAACATCGTCCTGGCCGCCATGCCCCGGCTGTCCCGGGCCGGTGTCGTCTCCCGCAGGCGGCAGGACCGCGTCGTCGAGATCTTCATGAAGCGGCTGCGGATCAAGGCGGCAGGACCCGAGCAGAAGGTCGAGGAGCTCTCCGGCGGCAACCAGCAGAAGGTGCTGCTGGCCCGCTGGCTCTGCCTGGAGCCGAAAGTGCTGCTGCTGGACGAGCCCACCCGCGGGATCGACGTCGGCGCCAAGGCCGAGGTGCAGGCCCTCATCGACGAACTGGCGCAGGAGGGGCTGGCGGTGCTGCTGATCTCCTCCGACGTCGAGGAACTGGTGGAGGGCGCGGACCGGCTGGTGGTGCTGCGCGGCGGCGCGGTGGCGGGCGAGCTGGCCGGCGACCTGGTCAGCGAGGCCGACCTGCTGGACGCGCTGGCCGCACACACCCCCGAGCCCGCCGCCCGGGCGCCGCGCACAGCGCCGGACACGGTGCCGCACACGGACGAGGAGCAGGAATGACCCAGCTGTCGCCGGCCCTGGGACGGACCAGGGTCCGGCTCGCCGCGCCCGCCTGGTTCCAGAAGTACGGCGTCTACACGGCGGTGCTGGTGCTGCTCGCCTTCAACGCCGCGTTCACCGACCACTTCCTGACCGCCGCCAATCTGCGCACCCAGCTGGTGCAGGTCGCCCCGGTCGTCATCGTGGCGCTCGGCATGGCGCTGGTGATCGGCACCGAGGGCGTGGACCTGTCGGTGGGGTCCACAATGGCGCTGGCCGCCGCGCTGCTGCCGCTCTACCTCGGCTACGGACTGATCCCGGCGCTGCTCGTGGCGCTGCTGGCCGGGGTCGTCGTGGGCGCGGTCAACGGCACCCTGGTCGCGGTGGTGGGCCTGCAACCCATCGTGGCCACCCTGGCCCTGTTCGTCGGCGGCCGGGGCCTGGCCCTGGTGATGGCGGACGGTCAGCTCAAGCAGATCGTCAACCCGGACCTGCTGGCGCTGGGCAGCGGGGAGGTGCTGGGCGTCCCCGTGGTGGTGCTGACCGCGGGCGTCCTGGCGCTCGCGGTGGCCGGCCTCGTGCACCGCACCACGTTCGGCCGGCAACTGGTCGCGGTGGGCGGCAACCGGTCCGCCGCGGGGCTCGCCGGGCTGCCGGTCAAGCGGGTCCTGATCGGCGTCTACGTCCTGTGCGGGGTGCTGGCGGCGCTCGCCGGCGTGCTGGCCACCGCCCGGCTGACCGCCAGCGACCCCTCCGCGCTCGGCAACCTCATGGAGCTGTCCGCGATCACCGCGGTGGTGGTCGGCGGCACGCCGCTGTCCGGCGGCTCGGTACGGGTGCTGGGCACCGTCACCGGCGCGCTGCTGATGCAGCTGCTGCGGGCCACCCTGGTCAAGCACGACCTGCCGGACTCCACCGCGCAGATCGCCCAGGCCGTCATCATCCTCGTCGCCGTCTACGTCGCCCGGGAGCGTCGGTCCCGATGAACTCACTCACCACCCCCCGGCATCCGCCGGCCGCGCCCCGTACGGCGGCGTCCCCCTCCCCGGCCGCCGGCCGGGAGCGGATCGCCTCGCTCCTGCAACGGCACGGCGCCCTCGCCGTCCTCGCGGCGGTCGTCCTGGTCTCCTCGTTCGTCTTCCCGTCCTTCGGCACGCTCGACAACGCCCAGAACGTCGCCGTGCAGGCGTCCTTCACCGCCGTCGTCGCCCTGGGCATGACGCTGGTGATCATCACCGGCGGCATCGACCTCTCGGTCGGGTCGGTGTTCGCGCTCGGCGGCGTGCTGGCCGCCTGGGCCTCGCAGTACGGCCTGTGGGCCGCGCTGCTGCTGCCGCTGGCCGTCTGCGGGGCGATCGGCACCCTGAACGGACTGCTGATCGCACGGGCCGGCATGGCCCCCTTCATCGTCACCCTGGCCACCCTGCTGGGGGCCCGCGGCCTGCTGCTCGCCCTCACCGACGAGGGCGCCACCACCTACCTGGTGCCGCGGGGCTCGGCCTTCGCCGGACTCGGCCAGGGGACGGTGGGCGGCTTCGGCTACCCGGTGCTCGTCGCGCTGGCGCTGTTCGCCGCGGGCGGGGTGGTGTTGCAGCGCACCTCGTTCGGCCAGTCGCTGTTCGCGGTGGGCGGCAGCGCGGACGCCGCGACCCTGATGGGGCTGCCGGTGGCCCGCACCCGGGTACTCGTCTACATGCTCAGCGGGCTGCTCGCCGGGTTCGCCGGCGCGCTGAACGCCGCCCGGCTCTCCTCCGGCGTGACGATCGTCGGCGTGGGCATGGAACTGGACGCCATCGCCGCGGTGGTCATCGGCGGCACCCTGCTCATCGGCGGCGCGGGCTCGGTGAGCGGCACCCTGTGGGGGGTGCTGCTGCTCGCCGTCATCCAGAACCTGATCAACCAGATAGGCTCGCTCAATTCGTCCTACCAGTCCGTGGTCAGCGGCGGCTTCCTCATCGTGGTGGTCGTGGCCCAGCGGTACCTGGCGCGGGCACGCCGCACCTGATGACAGACGCCGTGCCGCAGGACCCGTCGCAGTCCTGCGCTCGGCCCGACAAGGAGGGAACGCCGTGGGCGTCAGCCTCAAAGACGTCGCGCTGCGAGCGGGAGTGTCCATCAAGACCGTCTCGAACGTCGTCAACGACTATCCGCACGTCACCCCCGCCATGCGGGCCCGGGTGCAACAGGCGATCGACGAGCTCGGTTACCGCCCCAATCTCACCGCGCGCCACCTGCGCAAGGGCCGCACCGGGATCATCGCGCTGGCCGTCCCCGAACTGGGCAACCCGTACTTCGCCGAACTGGCCAGCGCGGTCATCGACGCCGCGGCCCGCCACCACTACACCGTGCTGCTCGACCACACCGCCGGCATGCGGGAGAAGGAGATGCTCGTCTGCCAGGGTTTCCGGACCCATGTGATCGACGGTCTGATCCTCTCCCCCATCGAACTGGAGAACCAGGACCTGCGCGGCCGCACCGAGACGTCGCCGCTCGTGCTGCTCGGCGAACGGGAGTACGACGCCCCCTACGACCACATCGCCATCGACAACGTGGCCGCGGCGCGCAGCGCGGTCCGCCATCTGGTCGGGATGGGGCGGCAGCGGATCGCCTTTCTCGGCGCGCGGGCGGAGAGCGCCCGCCAGCCCGCCCACCTGCGCCTCCGGGGCTGGCGGGAGGAACTGGCCGCGTCCGGGCTGCCGCACGACGACTCGCTGGTGGCCCCCACCGACGGCTACGGCCGGGCGGACGGTGCCCAGGCCATGGCCACCCTGCTGGACCGCGGAGTGCGGCCCGACGCGGTGTTCGCCTACAACGACCTCCAGGCGATCGGCGCCATGCGGGTGCTCGGCGAGCGCGGGCTGCGCATCCCGCAGGACGTCGCGGTGGTCGGGTTCGACGACATCGAGGAGGGCCGCTTCGGGGCGATCACCCTGACCACCGTCTCCCCCGACAAGCAGGCCATCGCCCGCCAGGCCGTCGGCTGCGTCATCTCCCGGCTGACCGGCACGTCCGACGCCGAGCCGCGCCGGCTGCGGCCGGGCCACGACCTGGTGGTGCGCGAGTCCACCCTGGGCAGCCACCGCTGAACCGGCCCGCCCCCTTCCCGAGGACCTCCCTGCAGCAACCCGCTCCGCGCGGCCCCGACGGCGACCTGGGCTTCCCCGGACCACCGGACCGGGCCTCCAGGTGGGCGCCGGCGACCGGGCGGAGATCACTCGTCCATGAAGACGATCCGCCGCGACGGCGTGGCGCCGCCCGGGGCGGTGGCCGTCGCGGTGCGGCCGGCCGGCACCGCGCGTTCCCGGCCCCAGGCTCGGATCTCCTCGATCTGCTCGGGGTTGACGCGGCTCAGGGGCACCGTGTTGGCGAAGGCGTCGAGCAGGAAGGACGGCTTGAGCAGGTCGGTGCCGCCGCTGCGGTACGCCTCCTCGCCCACGTCGTGCAGCGTGGACTCGATGTCGGAGCCCGCGAAGCCCTCGGAGAGGTCGACTAGACGGTCCACCTGCTCCGGCTCCGGGGCGGCCTTCAGATACCGGCGGTAGTACAGCTCGATGATCTCCTTGCGGTCCTGGCCGTCCGGCAGGTCGACGAAGAACAGCTCGTCGAACCGGCCCTTGCGCAGCAGCTCGGGCGGCAGGCTGCGGATGTCGTTGGCGGTGGCGACCACGAAGGCCCTCGACCGTGACTCCTGGAGCCAGAACAGGAACTGACCGATGATCCGCTGGGGCACGCCGGACATGTCGTCCCGGCCCGCGAGGCCCTTCTCGATCTCGTCGATCCACAGGATGCAGGGCGCCACCCGGTCGGCCTGCGCCAGTGCCTCCCGGAAGCGGCCCTCGGACTCGCCGAGGAACTTGCCGTGGATGCTGGCCATGTCGAGCCGGTAGAGGGGCAGTTGCCACTCGTGGGCGATGGCCTTGGCGGACAGGGACTTCCCGCAGCCCGGCACGCCCACCAGGAGCACCCCGCGGGGCGGTCGCAGCGCCGTGTCCCGCAGGTCGGCGTGCATCATGTCGTGCTTGCGCTTCAGCCACTGCCGCAGGCTGGTGAGCCCGCCGACCGTGTAGTCGCCCTCCTTGAGCTGGACGCGTTCCAGTCCGGTGAGGTTGCTGAAGATGCGGTCCTTGGACTGGGCGAGCCCGAGGACGTCGGTCTTCAGGATGGAGCCCTTGGCGGCGATGGTGGCCATCAGGTTGATGCACTCGGCCTCGGTGACACCGCTGAGGAACTCGGCCGCCCGCCGGGCGTCGTCCTCGTCCCACTCGATGGGGATGTGCCCGCGGTGGTCCGACAGGAAGCCGACGAGGGTGCCGTACATCTCGCCGGCGTCCGGCAGGTCCAGGTGCAGGCTCATGCCGAGCCGCTGCAACCCGCTCCAGATGGGCGAGTCGGTGATCAGGACGATGCTGCCCATGTTGTTGTCGGCGAGCCGGGCGAGTTCGGCGATGTGCCGGGTGACGGGGGTGTCGTCCTCCAGGTGATCGGGGTCGACGAGGACGACCGTGGCGTTGGGCCGGCTGCTGAACTGTGCGGCCGCGAAGTCCATGGCACCGGTCAGCGACCGGTCGTCCTGCACCGGTGCGTTGGTGCGCAGATCGCGCAGGCCGGTGGCGCGCGTGTAGATCCAGAAGGGCATGCTGCTGCGGCGCGGCTGCACGGCCGCCTCCCGCAGCAGGCGCAGGGCACGCTGCTGCTCGATGGTCCGCATGCCGATCACCGGCACCCGGGCGGAGATGTAGCTGTCGAGGTGGGCCAGGCTTTCCGAGTAGTTCGACATGCGTGCCTTCGGTCGCGGGGCGGACGGGTTCTGCGGGCGGGCGGAGGGCGGGCGATCAGGCCGAGTCAGTCGGTGATCACGCGGCGGCGCGGACGGTCCGCCGGGACATGGGCCCACGGGTCCGCGACGGGGACGGCCCCGGTGGGCGCGCTCGCGCCGGAGGCGGCCGGCTGCCCGGTGAGCAGGGCGGTGAGCGGGTTGTCGCGGAGGGTGCGCCGGCGTCGGTCGACCCATCGCGGGTCGGAGCCCTGGGCGGCGAGCCGGTTCAGGTTCCGCTCCAACTGGTCCTGCAGATCGGTGATCTGGGCGTCGACCAGCTCGGTCGTCGAGGTACGCGTCGACTCGGGCAGCCCCGGATGACCCGCCAGCGCCCGCACCGTCTGCAACTCGGTCCTCGCCTGGGCCAGCGCCCGGCCCGCCGAGAACTCGTCCGGGGCGGCGAGCATCGCTTGGAGGAGCCGCTCGGCCCAGGCCTTCAGGCGGGTGTCGAGGGCGTCGCCGAGGTGGAGCACGAGCCGCTCCCAGGTCTCGCCCGGGAAGTGCTCCTGGGCCAGCGCCGGCAGCGCCCCCGGATGCACGGCCTCCTCGGCGGCCCACCGGCGCAGGAACTCCACCCAGGTCTCGTACGGGCCGCCGTGCCCCCAGTACGCGGTCACACCGTGCCGCCGGGCCTGCGGACGACGGTCTCGCCGGGCGGGAGCGGCTCCCAGTCGGGCAGCCCCTCGACCACCTGGCGGACGCGGTTGGTCACGCGCTCCCCGGTGGGCCTGCGGGTGGCCGCCCACGGTGACTCGCCGCCGGACGCACTCGGCGACGCGCCGGGCGCGGGCCACCGCGAGCTCCCGGGTGGCCGCCGGGGCGGCGGCGGGACTGCGGGGTACGGGCCCGGGGTGGTGCTCATGACGCGGTTCCTTCCTTGGCCACGGTGCGGCCCTCGAACGGCGAGCCGCCCTGGGTCGCCGTCATCAGAGACTTGATCAGCTCCCGGCAGTGCGGCTCGACGCCGTCGGCGGTGCGGAACTTCTCGTTCCAGTCGGTGAGTTCCGCGGAGGCCGCACGCAGTTGGTGCAGGGACTCCAGCTTGGCCTGCTCCAGGACCCTGCGGGCGTTCTCCTGGAGGCGGGACGCGGCCTGGGCGCCGTTGTGCAGGACGAAGCCCCAGACACCGCCGACGACCGCGGCGATCACCAGCGCGACCAGGATGCTGGCCGCCCCGACGAGCACCAGGATGCCGACGAGGACGAGCGCGAGCGGCGTCGCCTTCTTCGCCCACGGGTAGGCGTACGAGTTGATGAAGGGCTGCGTGTACTGGTCCCAGTGGGCGTGGAGCGACCGCTCCAGATCGGGCAGGGGCTGCCTGAACGAACCGGCCCAGGGCGGCAGGTGGAAGCTCTGGGCGGTCACCGTGCAGACCGTGCTGAAGTGCGCCTGGACGTCCTGCGGCATGGCGGCGCGGTAGTCACGGGTGAATCCGGCGTGCGCCTGAAGGAACCACTCCTGGCAGGCGGCGACGGAGAGCCGCTGGGTCGCGGGCGAGGTGCCGATGGCCGCCGGGTTGAGCGCGGCGGTGGTCTGCACCGTCAGGTAGTCGAGCGTCTCCTCGTACGAGGCCGAGTCGGCGTCGGCCGTGTGGCGGGCCGCGTCCAGGTCGCCGCCGTGGTCGATCACCGCGTGGTTGAAGGCGAGGTCGCGGCGCAGCGGCAGCTCCTCGTCGTCGTACTCGGAGACGAGCCGGTCGAGGATGTCGTCGACCGCGTCCTCCAGCCGCTCCGAAGGCTGGAACTCCTGGTCCAGGATGGCGCGGTACTTGTCGAGCACGGCCTGGTGGGCGCGGGCCCGGCTCAGGACGCCGTCGAGCTGCGGCCACTGCGGACAGATCTGGACCAGGCGGGGGAAATCGGCCGCCGCGGACGGCTGCGCGAGGGAGTCGACCTCCTCCCGCCAGCGCGTGATCTGCTTGGTCTGGGCCTCCTCGCTGTCCATGAGCCGTTCGCGCCAGCGGGCCAGCGTCCCGTTGAGCAACTCCCGTCCGGCGAGCCCGAACGCGCCCTGGGCGATGGACTCCAGGATGACGGCGAACTCCCGGCCGAGGGCCGCCGGATCCTGCGCGAGCAGATAGTGGCGCAGCCACCGCACCGCCGCCTCCGGCCGGTTCTGGCGGCGCAGCACGAGCGCGAAGAACAGCGCCGTACGGTCCGGCGAGCGCCGGAAGGCCTCCTCCACGGCGCGCTCGCACAGCGACCGGTCGTCGGCCGACCAGGAGGCGAGGGCGACCAGCGCGGGGGCCAGCCAGTAGCGGGGAGTCTGGAGCATCAACTGGTCGCCGACCATACGGACGTTGTCCTCGGAGACCAGGCCCAGGTCGAAGGCCTGGAGCATGCCGACCGCGGTGCGCCGGACGGTCTTGTAGTGGCCGAACTCGTGGTCCACCTGGTCCTGGATCACTCCGACCCGCGTCTCGGCGCGCTGGACGTTGGCCGTGAGCTGCGCGGTCTGGACGAAGGCGAGGAACTCGTCACGCAGCTGCTGGAGTTCGGTGCGGGTCTGCTGCTGGTCGGCCTGCACGGCGGAGACCTGGCCCGACACGGAGCCCACCTGCTCGCCGAGTCTGACCACGAGGTTGCTGACCTGCTGCACCTTGTGGTGCAGGGCGACGTCCACCTCGGACATTCGGTTTCTCCGATCACACGGTTCTGTGGGGACGTACGTACTGGTCGCACGGCGCCTCCCGGGCCGTACGGCTCGGTGCGGAAAGTGCCGGTGTCAGGGGCGGACGACGGTTCCGTCGTCGAGGACCGGCAGGAGCAACCCGCCGGAGTAGACCTCGACGAAGGCGTAGCCACCGGAGCGCACCAGCATCCGGGCGCCCGAGAACGGGTCGGGCACCGCTTCGGACGGGGAGAAGTGCCGGACGATGACGGCGAAGAGGTCGAGCTGGTGGTCGACGTAGGGCGGGCCGAGGTAGCAGCGGGCGAAGAAGCCCAGCGGGATCTCGCCGTAACTGGCCCGGTACTCCTCGCCGATCCACTGGGCGAGCTGCCGGCGGGCGGTGTCGTCCAGGCCCGCGTCGAGGCGGCCCACCGCGTCGCGCAGGCCCTGCGGGCGCGGAGCGAGGCGCTCGCGCCGCAGCGGTGCGGCGGGGCCCGGCGCCCCGACGGTCCTGCGAGGCGCGGCTCCCGCGGTCAGGCCCTGGTCCGTGCGGCGCAGCGTGTCGGACGACGTGGACGGCGTACCGGCCCCGCCTGTCTGCACGATGCGCCGGGGCCGCTCCACATGGCTCATGACATCCCCCGACTTTCCCCCGGATTCGAACGATGGCGCTCGCGCTCGCGCCGGCGCGAGCGACACGCGTCGCGACCGGCGGGAGGTGAGACTAGTCACTCCGTCCTCATCATGCGACTCCAGGCGGCCTGTTGACACCCTGACGACCCGTTGGGCTCCCGAATCCGCCCTGTTCCCGCCCAGTTCACGCATCCCATCGGCCTGCGGGGCTGACAGACTCCCCGCCATGGGGTCGATCTATGCGTTCATGGCGGGCATCAACGACTATCCGCCGGAGACCGCCGCACCGCTGACGGGCTGCGTCAACGACATCTCCGAGGCACGGCGGCTCCTGCTGGACCGCACCGGGGGCGCCGCCCGGATCCGGACCGTGCTGGACGGCGCGGCGACGGTCACGGCGGTGGAGGACGGCATCCGTACATTCCTCGGCACGGCCGGGCCCGGGGACACGGCGTTGTTCTGGTTCTCCGGGCACGGCACCGAGGAGGCCGCCTCGGGCGCCGATCTGCTGATCGAGGCGACCGGGCGGAACCAGGCGCTGATGTGCGCGGACGGGCCACTGCCGGACAAGCGGCTCGGCGCGCTGCTCGACGCGGTCGCGGCGTGCGGCGTCCACATGGCGGCGGTGCTCGACTGCTGCTACTCGGGGGGCGCAACCCGAAACGCCGGGGAAGCCGCCGACCTGACCGCGCGATACGCGCCACCACGGCCCGGCGGACGGGCCCCGGCCGGCCGTGACGTCGCGGTGCCCCAGGGGCCCGCCCGGCATGTGCTGCTGGCCGCGAGCAGGCTCGACCAGCTCTCGTACGAGGGGCACTTCGGGGGCCGGCGGCACGGCGCCTTCACCCACGCCCTGCTGGGCGCGGCGCGCGCCGCGGGCCCGGAGGCCACCTACCGTCAGCTGCTGTCCGCGGCCGACGCGCGGATACGGCGCTCCGGGGCCCGGCAGCAGCCGGTGCTGTATCCGGCGACCGCGGGCGGAACCGCCGATCTGCCGTTCCTCGGGGGCGCCGCCACGGGCGTCCCCGGAGAGCATCTGCTGCGCCACGGCGCACACGGCTGGGAGGTGGACTGCGGAACGACCCACGGGCTCCCGGACGGAAACGGCCCCGACGGCACGGAGTTCGCCGTGGTCGGCGTCGCGGACACGGGACCGGCACCGGCGCTCAGGGCCCGCGAGGTGCACTCCGACCGGACGCTCGTGGACCCGCTGGGATGGGCACCCGACACGGAACGGGTGTACCCGGTGGCACTGTCCGCGCTAACCTCTCCGCCCGCGACGGTGAGCGTGGAGGGCGCCGGGCGGGTCGGCGCGGAGGACCGGCTGCGGGCGGCCGTCGCGTCGTACGGGCCCGGAGGTGGTCGTGCGCCCCTGGTACGGGTCGTCGACGGACTCGAGGAGAGCGCGGACCTGCACGTGCGGCTGGTGGTGGAGGACGGGACCGCGCGGGTACTGAGTCGGGACGGCACCGCGTTCGTAGGGCCGTTGCCGTTCGGCCCGGACGGCGACGCGCGGGGGGTGGTGGAATGCCTGACCCATCTCGCCCGCTGGCACCGGCTGCGCGACCTCACCTCCCGGCCCTCGGCGCTGGACAACCTGGTGCAGGTCGAGATCGTGCCGTGGGACGCGCCGGACGGGCGGGCGCTCATGGCGGACGGGAGCGGCGAGATCGTCTGCGCCTACGCTCCGGAGGGTATGCCCGGGCCGCGCGAGCCGTGGGTGTCCATCCGCCTGCACAACCGCTCACCGACGCGCTCGCTGTGGTGCGTGCTGCTCGACCTCACCGACAGCTACGCCGCCGACCCCGTGCTGTTCCCTGGGCACTTCATCGGTCCCGGCCGCATCGGACACGCCCTGGACGGCGATCCCGTGCAGCTCTCCCTCCCGCCGCACCGGCCCGCCGTACCGGGGGCCCACGTCCGGGACTGGCTGAAACTCATCGTCGCCGAGGGCGAGTTGAACATGGCGCCGTTCCAGCTGCCGTCCTGGAATCCGGCCCGGGCGGGCAGCCGCGGCGACGGGGCGCGGCCCGAAGCCGACGGGGTCCTGCGGTTCACCGCGCCCGAGCGGGCGGCGGGCTCCCGCGAGGCGGGCCGGGTCCCCCAGGGCGCGCCCGGCCGTTGGGCGACACGAACGATCGCCCTCCGCACCGTCGTCCCGTCTCCCGGCCGGGGGCCTACTGACCGAGATGGGTGAACCCCGCCCAGGCGCTCAGGTCGTCGGGGTCGATGTGCCGGACCCGTTCGGCGAGTTGGGCGGGCAGTGCGTCGGGCGTCTCCCGCGCGGGGTCCAGCATCCACAGCTGGGCCCGGCGCAACGCCCTGGCGGGCGGTTCTCCCCCGGTGCGCAGGAAGTGGTGGGTCAGGAACATCAGCACCGACGTCGCCTCGTCCGGCACGGGCCACAGCGAGCCGACGACGGACCGCGCACCGGCCACCAGGAAGGCGGTGGCGAGGCTGTACGCCTCGTTGTGGCCGCGTCCCGAGACATGGCTGCGGCAGGAGGCGAGCAGGACGAGCCCGAGCCTGCGGCGGCCGACCCCGCCGACCGCCTCGGTGAGTTCCTCGGCAGCCAACTCGCCGCCGTACAGCGACAGATGCGCGGTACGGCGGCTGTCGCGCGCGATGGAGGCGTGGCAGGCGAGGTGCAGTACGGCGCCCTCCTGGCCCTGGTCCTGCTGCTCGGTGTCCGCGCCGGTCAGCCAGGACAGCACCTCCTGCGGGGTGCCGGGCCCGTCCGCGTCGCCGCCCGCGCGCCGTCCCAGGAACCGGCCGCGCGGGTAGAAGGCGCGGTACACCGCGTCGGCCTCCTCACCCGCGTACCGGAGGTCTCCGGTGGGGTTGCCCACGACCAGCGCGGCACCCGAGTGCACGGCCTCCGGCCGGGCGGCCACATCGCACAGGAGGCGCGCGGAGGCCGCGTACGAGATCTCCGCCTCGTGCAGCGCGTAGTGGCGCCGCCCCTCGGGCCCCTGCTCCCAGGCGGCGTGCCAGGGCACGAGGCCGAGCGGGCCCATCGGCACGAACACCAGCCGCGGGATCCGCCCGGTGCGGGTACTGAACACGTCGAGCAGCGGCCACATCGCGGCGTACCACGCCCACCCGCACAGCCGGTCGAGCCGCTGCCGCAGCGACGGCGTGTCCGGGTGGGCCGGGGGCTGACCGGTCACGGGGCCGAGGTCCCGCTCGTGCCCGGCGGAGTCCCCCACCGCCGGCTCGGGGCTGCGGCCGCCACCGTCCTCGAAGGCGCGCACGTGTTCCAGCAGCGGTGGGGCGTCGTCGGTCAGCGTGGGCAGCGGCACCGAGTGCACCGCTCCGGTCGAGGTGACGACGACGGCGGCGCCCGGGGTGCCGTCGGTGGCGGGGACCAGGTAGACGAGGGCGTCCTTGCGCAGGGTCCGCAGCGCGGAGCCGATCTCGTCCGGGGCCGGCGGGTCGAGGAGGCGGTCCTGGACGGCGTCAGCGCCGGTGAGGGCGGCGAGTACCCGGCGGCGCAGGGCGCTGGGCACGGACAGCGGGACCCGAACGGCGGTGAGCGGGTCGGCGGGCCCGTCGGTGAGGCCCGCGGCGTGCCACTCGTCGGCCAAGGCGTCGTGTCCGGCCGCGACCAGACGCTCGGGCACGGTGCGGGAGGTGGTGGCGGCATGCAGGACGAGGCCGCGGCAGGCGTCCAGGGCCTGCACGGCTTCTTCCAGGGCGTTGTCCCGCAGGCACCAGCCGGCCACTTCGAGCGCGCTCGAGGTGGCCTGGACCGCGGCCTGCGCCGCGTGCTCGGTGCCGGACTGGAGCAGCGCGGCCCACGCGTGGCCGCGCAACGCGTCGAGCCCGGTGCGGCGGCCGGCGGCCCGGTCGTCACGGCGCAGCTCCCCTCGGGTGCGGTAGGCCCGGCCGAGGGCAAGTCCGATCTCCGCGTGGAGCCGGTGCTCGGGGCCGCCGGCCGTCCGGAGGGCTGACTCCAGGAGGGCGATCCCCTGGGCGAGGTCACGGGCACGGGCCGAGGGCGAGAGCCGCGTCGTGGAGAGCGCGCAGTGCCCCGCGCCGAGGCAGTAGCCGTACCGCAGCCGGCTGTCGCTGCCCTCGTCCACCATGTCGTGGGCTTCCCGGATCAGCTCCATGGCCTCGACGATGTCGGCCGTGTTCCCGCTCTCGCAGGCCCGCGAGAACCGGTGGATCCCGTTGTCGCCGAGCACCCAGGCCCGGTGGTCGCGCGGCAGTTCCTTCGCGGCCCGCCGCAGTCGGGTCAGGGAAGGGCGGCCGACGAGCGGGGGCGCGGGCGGGGCGCCCAGTTGCTGGGCGAGCCGGTCCCGGGCGGACCGGGCGTTCTCCAGGTGCGTCCAGAGCTCGATCCGGGTCGGGTCCTCGGTGTCGAGCGAGTCGTGCGCGGCGCGCATCTCGGCGAGGTGCTCGTCCACGGCCCGCAGGTCCCCCCGCCGGGCGGCGGCCTGCGCGTCGAATCCGGCCTGCTGGGCGTCCAGCACCCGGCGCAGGTACGGCGTCAGATGAGGGCTCTCGCGCATGCGCCGCCACAGCTCGCCGGCCGTCTCCACGTCGTCGCCGGCGCCGGCTGTCTGCCCCCGGTGGGCCGTGGCGGCGAACCGGGCCAGGTCGATGCCGTGCCCGAGCCGCCCGTCGCCCTGCGCGCCGCCCGTGGCCTCGGCGGACGTGAGCAGGTCGAGGACGTCGTCGATGCCACGTCCGGAGCCGGCCAGTTCCTCACGCAGCCGGGACTGGGCGACCACGGCGTGGGCCTTGCGCTGCCACTCCGGATCGTCCTGCCCGTAGGAGAGGACGCAGTCGATCAGCTCGTCCTTCTGCGCCGCGGTGAAATGGGTGCCATGCGGGTCGGAGAAACTCGCGTTCGAAAGGAGGACGAGGGCCAGGTTCGCGCGGTCGCAGCCCGGCTCGGCCGCGCGGTAGCGGGCGAACATCTCGTCGACGGCCTCCGAGAGCGGGGCCAGGTCCGCGAAGGCCTTGAAGATGCCGGGGAAGTCGTCGTCGCCGCCGGCGAAGCCCAGGAAGCCGCGCCCCTCACCCAGATCGTTCAGCAGGCCGAGGTAGGCGTCCTGCAAGTCGTCCAGGCGCATCCCCTCCGGGACGGCGTCCGGGCTCTCGGGGACCACTCCGTGCCGGTCCTCCAGCATGTGCCAGGCCCAGCCGCCCAGGAAGCGCGCCGACGTGTGCAACGCGGCGAGCCGCTCGTCGTCCAGGACCGTGCCCGCGCAGGCGGTGATCTCGTGAAGTCGCTCCGCGTCGGGATCCTCCCGGTAGCGGCTGTACTGGAACACCATGAGGAAGAGGGCCGTGACGGACACCTTGCCGTCCCGCTCCGGCTGCCAGATGTCGACGGCGCGCCGCATCAGTGCGATCGCCCGGTCCTGCCCCGCGCCGTCGCCCCGGACGCTCGCCCGCTCGTACAGCAGCCGTCCGAAGCAGTCGAGATACACCGGGGTGAGCTGGTCCACGTTCTCCCGGTCGGCCAGCAGCCCGGACAGCTCCGCCTCGGCCGCGGCGGCCTGGGCCCGGTCCTTCCAGGTCAGCCAGATCAGACAGCGGATGAGGACACTGCGGGTCTCGGCCTCCCAGGCCCAGGACGGCCGCTGCCCCGTCAGTTGCCGCGCCTGGAGGAGCGCGGAGCCCAACTCCCCGCGGGCCTGCTCCAGTTCGGCACGGTCACGGACGGCTGTGCCGTGGCTCATGAGGGCGAGGCCCAGGCTGAACCGGACGCGCGGCAGATCGCTGCCGGGCAGTCGCGGCTCGAGCACGGCACGGTAGGCGGACGCCGCGGCCTCGGCGTCCGCCGGGTCGGAGCGCAGCTCGAACCGCTCCATATGCAGGAAGCCCCGGGCCTCCGTCAGATCCACGGCCTCCTGACCGCCGGGTTCCAGGTCGCCGGCCGCCTCTTCGTGCAACCGCAGCGCCTCGTCGAGGAGTTCGACGCGCCGTTCGGCCGGTTCGGCGGCGCCGAGGTACCGCTGCTTGGAGCCGGCGGCGAGCAGCTGACGTCCCAGCTCCCGTACGAGGTCGTAGTCGGGGTCGGCCGCGGGCAGGGCAGCCATGCCCTCGGTCAGCAGGTCCCAGCACGCGTCGAGGAGCCCTTCGGCCGGCTCGGCGTCGTACTGGAGCGCCCGGACATGCCCGTACACGACCCGCCAGGCCGCCCAGTCGCCGTCGTCCCCGGGTGTCCGGAAGGCCAGCGAGAACGCCTCGGCGGCCAGCTCCAGGTCCGCCGGGTCCCCGGCCAGCACGTGCAGGCGGTAGCTGAGCTCACCGGCCAGTGCGCATCCGACGGAGGCCTCCGGCGCGTCGGAGGCCGTCGTGGAGAGGGCGTCGAGGACCGCCTCGCGTTCGGCGCGCAGCTCGGCGACGAGCGTGTCGTCCGAGGTCGGGCTTGGTGTGGTCACGGTGCGGGCTCTCCGGGTCAAAGGGTTCTGGAAGGGCGGGATTTCCGGAGGGCCGGGCCGAGGGGGGCGCGCCCGCCGGGGCCGGGGCGGGCGTCAAGGCGCGAGGCGCACGTAGTAGGGCTGGAGGACGGAGTCGAGCCACTCCCGCCCTTGGGCCGTGTCGAAGTCCACGGCATCCGACTCGTCCGCACGCAGCGCCCCGGCCGGGCCGCGGTCGCCGAACAGCAGGACCGTCCGGTCCCCGGGCTCCCGCTTGGACGACCACACGAGGCCCTGCGCCCACGGTTCGGTGTGGCGGCGGATCCAGTGCGCCCAGTCGCGGGTGTAGGGGTACTCGTGCGCCTCGGTGTGCACCAGCCAGCTGTCCTGGTGCACGGCTGCCAGGTCCTGCGCGGTCATCAGCGGCAGGACGCACAGGTCGGCGGTGAGCCGCAGCATGCTGAGCCGGCGTCCCTGGACCGCGCGGCGCGGCAGCAGCCGGGGCCCGCCCGAGGGGTCGAAGGGCAGCGAGCGCAGCAGCGTCTCGCACACGGCGGCCGCCGCGCTCAGGCCCGCGTAGAGATAGCCGTACGGGTCGCAGGACGTGCCGTCGAACCGACCGCCCCCGTAGAGGCAGTGGGCGGGCCGGGGATTGAACTCGGCGGCGGCGCGGTGGGATCCGTGGACGCGGTACAGCAGGGTGCCGCGCGCCAGTGTCACCTTGCCGGGGGTGCCGGTCAGCGCCTCGGGCGGCCGGTAGTTGGGCACTGTCACTCACTCCCCGTCCATGCGTCCTCCATCAGGAACCGTGCCGTGTCGGCGAGTTGACGGTCCCTTCCGGTGCCGAGCAGCCGCGCGGGACTGGTGCCCAGCCAGGAGTTGGCCGACAGCCACCAGTCCGCGGCGCCCCACGGGTCCCGGTCGGCGGCCAGCAGCGCGTTGACCTCCAGGACGACCAGCCAGGGCAGGGTGTCCTCGGCGAACTGGAAGCGCGGCAGCCGTACGTGCCCGCCCGGGCCCGGCAGCCGGATCAGCTCGGGCGCGCGGGGGTCGCCACCGTGCCGCAGGACCGTCGCGGCGTCCAGCGCCGGCTCCGCGAGCAGGCGTTCGCGTACCGGGCCGAGGACCGGCCCGACCATGCGGTGCCCGTCGATCAGCAGCACGGCCAGGTCCTCGGGCGCGAAGCCCTGAACCGTCGGCCGGCCGCCGGGGGCGGAGGGAACCGCGACGAGGCGCGCCTGCGCGGCGGTCCCGAACTCCTCAGGCAGCCGTTCCCGCAGCAGTCCGGCGGCCTCGTCCGCGGCGGCCCCGCGGGCGGGTGCCGCCCGCTCCGGGTCGCGCACGACGGCGAGCAGTGCGGCCAGCCGGGCGCGGGTGTCGTCGCCGAGGCGCCCCGCGACCTGGTCCCAGCCCGCCGCGGCCGCGGCGAGGACGACGTACGGATCGCCCGGCCCCACCGGGCCGACGGCACCCATCGGATTCAACGCCTCTCCCCGTCCGCGTCGGCCTTCTCGTACTCCGCGCGCTCCCCGGGCTCCGCGCGCTTGTCGTGTTCGGTGCGGCTGTCCTGCTCCCGCTCGTCTCCGTCGGGCTTCGCGGGTCGCGCCAGCAGCCGTTCCAGGAGGTCGGCGACAGCGTGGCGCCGTACGACGAAGTGGATGTCCCAGTCGGCGCCGCGCACGAGTTCGGCCTCGACCGCGGGCCACAGGGCCGCGAAGCTCTCGAGCGGGGTGAGTCCGCCACGCCCGGCGCCGAACAGCGGCAGGCAGACGGAGCGGAGCGGAGGGTCGTACCGCCCGGCCTCCTCGCCGAGCAGAGCGAAGACCCGCGCCACGCCTCTGGTGATGTCGGCGGGCTGCACGTCGTAGTCGTTGCTCTCGGGGCGGGGCACGGCCACGGCCACGTGGTAGAGGCGGCGGACACCCTGCGCGTCGAGCGCGCCCGCGGAGGTGACGGCGACGGTACCCGGCAGGACCGCCCGGCCGGCGGCCCCGTGCCGGGCGGTCCACTCCCCCAACTCGTCGTGGACGCGGTCCTCGACGAGTCCCCCGGCGGGATCCCGGCGCGCCCCCGCCCGGCGCAGCGTCGCGGAGACGGACGACTTGTAGGGCGCGGGCAGCGCGAAGTACGTGTTCGACGGGGAGACGACGACGTCGACGTCCCGTAACAGGTCGACGGAGTGGACGTGCACGGTGACGGGGACGGTGCGGTGGCGCGTCCGGACGTCCAGGACCCGGTGGGCGGCCCGGACGCGGTCGTACGAGGCCGGGGC
The DNA here is from genome assembly GCF_044548235.1 of Streptomyces sp. NPDC052043. NCBI lineage: Bacteria > Bacillati > Actinomycetota > Actinomycetes > Kitasatosporales > Streptomycetaceae > Streptomyces > Streptomyces sp. NPDC052043. The sequence continues at coordinate 217,255 of NZ_JBIUBT010000007.1, read as the reverse complement.
GGCGAGGGGCGGCTCGGGGCGACCGGCGGCCCGCACGATCTCCTCCGCGACCTGCCCCAGCACCATGAGCTCGTGGTACTTGCGGAAGCGCTCGACGCTCACCCCGTACACCTGGGCGGCCCGTCTGCGCCGGTCGGCGGACGGCCAGTCCCGGGTGCCCTGGGCGAGACCGAGGCTGTACTCGGCGGCGGTCTGCAAGGTGCCACCGCCCAGCCGGGAGACAGCGAGCCGCAGTACCTTCTCGACCGGGCCGCCCGGTAACCCGCCGCCTTCGCGCGGAAGTTCGCGGGCCAGCGCGGCGAGCACGGGCACGTCGAGTTCGCGCAGTCGGACGACTCCGGCTCGCCGCACCTTCCGCACCTCCGCGAGGACCGCTCCGTGGTCGGGCGCGTACGAGTGCTGCGGCAGCGGCATGCCGATCAGCATGCCGCACCGTCAGGGCTCCCACAATCCCGTTCCGTCCTCCATTGCAGCGCACGGGCCGGGCGCGAACGGGTCGGATCCGGGGCGTGGACGGGGCTCGGGCCGAGCCTAACTCCGCTTGGTGAGATGCTTCCTGAGTGAGGCGATGACCGCGGGGGCCTCCGCCGTCAGGTAGAAGTGGCCGCCGGGGTAGACCTGGAGGTCGAAGTCGCCGGTCGTGTGGCCGCGCCACGCCTCTGCCTCGGCCATGGTCGTCTTGGGGTCGCTGTCGCCGGTGAGGACGGTGATCGGGGCGCGGACGGTGACGTCGGGGGCGCACCGGTAGGTCTCGATCGCCTCGTAGTCGCTGCGGATGGCGGGGAGGATCATGCGCAGGATCTCCTCGTCGCCGAGCAGCGCGGTGTCGGTGCCGGCGAGGAGCTTCAGCTCCCGCACGATGCCCTCGTCGGAGAGGCGGTGCACCTTCTCGTCGCGGACGGTCGACGGCGCGCGTCGCCCGGACGCGAACAGTCGGACGAGTTCACCGCCGTCGGCCTCGAGGCGGCGGGCCACCTCGAAGGCCAGGGTGGCGCCCATGCTGTGCCCGAAGAACGTGGTCGGCCGTGCTTTGAGGGCGGGGCCGAGGGCGTCGTAGACCTGGTCGGCGAGGGTGGCGATGTCCCGGGGCGACACCTCCTTGCGCCGGTCCTGCCGTCCCGGGTACTGCACCGCGAACACCTCGGCCACGGAGGACAGTTGAGCGGAGACGGGGAAGTAGAAGGACGCCGAGCCGCCCGCGTGCGGGAAGCAGTGGAGCTGGGTGGAGCGGGAGGGGGCCGGGTGGAAGCTCCGGGCCCACAGGCTCTCCTCGGTGGACGTACGGGTTGTCACGCTTTTCTGGACCTTTCGTGAGCGCCGGCCTGATGCCGGCGGTGCGGCGTGCGGCGGGTTTCGGCGGGTACGGGGGCTGGGCCGCGGGCCGCCGAAGCGGCCCGCCGGGTGGATCAGTTGAGGCCGAGTTCGTCGTCGAGGAGCGCGAACATGTCCTCGTCGGACGCCTCGTCCAGGTCCTCCTTCGAGGTGTCGTCGCCGGACGCGTCCGTACGACCCAGCTCGGCCCACTTGGTCCTGAGGACCTCGATCCGTCCGGTCACCCGACGGTGCTCCTCCGCGTCGTCGAGACTGAGTCCGGCGATCGCCTTCTCCAGCGCGTCGAGCGCCGAGAGCACCGACCCTGCGCCCGCCGCGTCGTCGGTGACGAGCTGTCCGCGCACGTACCGGACGACGTCGGCCGGCGTCGGGTAGTCGAACAGCAGCGTCGCGGGCAACCTCAGACCGGTGGCGGCGTTGAGCCGGTTGCGGAACTCGACCGCGGTCAGCGAGTCGAAGCCCACTTCCTGGAACTGGCGCTCCCGGCCGACCGCCGTGCCGTCCCGGTGCCCGAGCACCGCCGCCGCCTGTCCACGCACCAGGGTGAGCAGCACCTCCTCCTGCTCCTGCGCGCCCAGCCCGGCAAGCTGTCGGGTGAGCGTGTCCGCGGACGGCACCGCGCCCTGGGCCGCGGCCCGCCGCGCGGGCACCCGGATCAGGCCGCGCAGCAGCGCGGGCACCTCCCCGCGGGCCCGCAGTACGGCGAGGTCGAGCCGGACCGGCAGCGCCAGCGCCCGGTCGCCCGCGACCACCGCGTCGAACAGGGCGTGGCCCTGCTCGACCGTCAGCGGCGGCATCCCGGAACGCGCCAGGCGGTCGGCCTCGGCGTCCGAGAGGGTGCCCGTCATGCCACTGTCCTGCTCCCACGGGCCCCACGCGAGGGACACGCCGGGCAGCCCGTCGGCGCGGCGCCGCGCCATCAGGGCGTCCAGGAACGTGTTGGCCGCCGCGTAGTTGGCCTGCCCCGCACCGCCGAACACGCCGGCCACGGACGAGTAGACGACGAACGCGTCCAGGTCCAGGCCGAGGGTCGCCTCGTGCAGGTGCCACACCGCGTCCGCCTTGGGCCGCAGCACCGTGGCGAGGCGCTCCGGCGTGAGCGAGCCGACCACACCGTCGTCGAGGACACCTGCCGTGTGGATGACCGCCGACAGCGGACGGTGCTGCGGCGCCGCCGCGACCAGCGCGGCCACGGCCTCCCGGTCGGCGACGTCGCACGCCCGCACGGTGACCTCGGCGCCCATCTCCTCCAGTTCGGCGACGAGCTTGCCCGCGCCGTCCGCCTCAAGCCCCCTGCGGCTGGCGAGGATCAGGCTCCGCACGCCGTGCGTGGCCACCAGGTGCCGGGCGAGGAGCCGGCCGAGACCGCCGGTGCCGCCGGTGACCAGGACGGTTCCCGTGGTCCGGAACGTGCCGGACGTGCCGTCCGCCGTGACGCCGGAGGCGGGCTCCGGCTGTGCGGCGCCGGTACCGGTGTCCAGCCGGGCGAGGCGGGCGGCCACGACCTCGGTGCCGCGCAGCGCGAGCTGCGGTTCCCCGGCACCGGCCGTCAGGGCCCCGACGAGCCGGGCGGACGGGTCCGCCGCGACCGGATCGAGGTCGAGCAGGCCGAAGCAGCCGGGGTTCTCCGACTGCGCGGAGCGCACCAGGCCCCAGACCGCGGAGGCCGCGAGGTCCGCGATTCGGCCTCCGCCCACGCCGCCGTCCAGGCCGCCGTCCACGGCGACCGCGCCGCGGGTGACGAACACCAGCCGCGAGGCCGCGAGCGCCTCCTCGCCGGACCACTGCTGCAGGAGCGCGAGCACCCGCGCGGTGACCTCCCGGACCGCGCCGGGCAGGTCCCCCGCGGCGGCCGGGGGTCCGGCGACCGGGACGAGCACCGTGTCCGGTACGGCGGCCTCGGACGAGGCCGTGAGCGCGGTGAGGTCGGCCGCTGTGACGGCCGTGAGGACGGTACCGGTGAGCGCGTCGGTGAGACCGAAGGGGTCGTCCCCGAGGACCGCGACCGACGCGGGCTGAGCGGCCCCGGTGTCGGCCACCGGCAGCCAGTCGACGCCGAACAGGGTGTTCTGGTCCTCGGCCGCGGACTTCAGCTGGTCACCGGTGACGGTGCGGGTGAGGAGCCGGTCCACGGTGACGACCGGCGCACCGGCCGGGTCCACCGCGTGCACCGAGAGCGCGTTGTCGCCCACGGGGGCCAACCGCACCCGCAGCGCCGAGGCGCCGGAGGCGTGCAGCGCGACACCCTCCCACGAGAACGGCAGGGCACCTCCCCCGTCGCCCTCCTCACCGCCGGTGGCGGCCAGCATCGTGGCGTGCAGCGCGGAGTCGAGGAGCGCCGGGTGCAGACCGAACTCGGCCGCCTCGCCGGTGCCCTCCTCGGGCAACGCGACTTCGGCGAACAGTTCCGCACCTCGGCGCCACACCGCGCGCAGCCCCTGGAAGAGCGGTCCGTACGCGAATCCGGCCTCGGTGAACGCCTGGTAGCAGTCCTCGGTGTCGAGCGACTCGGCGTCCCGCGGCGGCCAGACCTCGGTGTCGAAGCCCTGAGCCGGTGCGGTGGCGCCGGCTGCCAGGACACCGGCCGCGTGCTGTGCCCACGCCGACTCGTCGGCGCCTTCGAGGCGCGAGTACACCCCGACCACACGCCGGCCGGAGTCGTCCGGGGCGGCGACGGCGACCTGCACCTGGAGCGCGCCCCGCTCGGGCAGCACCAGCGGCGCGGCGAGGGTCAGTTCCTCGACCCGGCCGCAGCCGACCTCGTCACCCGCGCGAACCGCCATCTCCAGCAGGGCCGTGCCCGGCAGCAGGACGGTGCCCATCACGACATGGTCGGCCAGCCACGGGTGCGAGGTGAGCGACAGACGGCCGGTGACCAACACGCCTTCATCTGCGGCAAGCTCGACGGAGGCACCGAGCAACGGGTGCTCGGCGGAGCCGAGACCGGCGGCGCGAACGTCCCCGGTGGCGGCGGCCCGGCCGGTCGGCCAGAACCACTGGTGCTGGAAGGCGTACGTCGGCAGGTTCACCCGGCGGGCACCGGTACCGGCCAGCAGGTCCTGCCAGCCGCCCCCGATCCCCCGCGTGTACAGACCGGCGCGGGCCAGCAGCGCGGTCGTCTCCTCGTCGCGGTCCTTGCGCAGGACCGGGATGGTGAGGGCGTCGTCGCCGGTGAGGGACTCCTGGGCCATCGCGGAGAGGACTCCGTCCGGACCCAACTCCAGGAACGTGGTCACCCCTTGCTCCTCGAGCGTGGTGACGCCGTCGGAGAAGCGGACGGCCTCACGGACGTGGCGCACCCAGTACTCGGGCGAGCACAACTCCTCGGCCGTGGCCGTGGAACCCGTCAGGTTCGACACCACCGGGATCTCCGGGGCGGCGTAGGACAACTCCTCGGCCACCGCACGGAACTCCTTCAGCATCGGGTCCATCAGGGGCGAGTGGAAGGCATGGGACACCCGCAGCCGGGTGGTCTTGCGGCCCTCCGCCTCGAACCGTGCGGCGACCTCCAGTACGGCGTCTTCGACGCCCGAGACGACCACGGACGTGGGCCCGTTGAGCGCGGCGATCGACACCTCATCGCTGAGATGCGGAGTGGCTTCGCCCTCGGTGGCCTGGACGGCCACCATGGCACCACCGGTCGGCAGCGCCTGCATCAGACGACCACGAGCAGCCACCAAGCGGGCGGCGTCCTGAAGGGTGAACACTCCGGCCACATGAGCCGCCGCGATCTCGCCGATGGAGTGGCCGGCCACGAAGTCCGGCGTCACACCCCACGATTCCACAAGGCGGTAGAGAGCGACCTCGACTGCGAAGAGCGCGGGCTGAGTCCACCCGGTCTCATTCAGCAGACCGGCGTCCTCACCCCACATCACCGCACGCAGCGAACCACCCAACTCACCGTCCAGAACGGCAAGTACGGCATCCAGGGCCTCGGCGAACACCGGGAACCGGCCATACAGCTCACGCCCCATCCCGAGTCGCTGCGAACCCTGACCCGAGAACAGCGCCGCCGAGCGACCAGAGGCCACCGTGCCCGAGACCGCCGCCGGGTCGGTCGCGCCCGCCGCCAGGGTGGTGAGGGCGCGGACCGTCTCGTCCTGCTCACCGGCCAGCACCACCGCACGGTGGGCGAACAGCGAGCGGGTGACGAGCAGGGAGTGGGCCACGTCGACCGGACGCGGTACCGGCCCTTCGGTGACCGCGGTGAGCAGGCGGGCGGCCTGGCCGCGCAGCGCCTCCGGTGTCTTGCCGGAGAGCACCCACGGAACCACCGCGGGCTCCAGCACCTCACCGTCCGGTGCCGAGGCACCCACCACGGTGCCCTGGATCACCTTCGCCGGCTGCTCCAGGATCACGTGGGCGTTCGTACCACTGATGCCGAAGGACGACACACCCGCGCGACGCACATGCTCCGTCTCGGGCCACGCCGTCTGCTCAGTGAGCAGCTCCACCGCGCCCTCGGTCCAGTCGACGTGCGAGGACGGGGCATCGACGTGCAGGGTGCGCGGGAGCACACCGTGCCGCATCGCCATGACCATCTTGATGACACCGGCGACACCGGCCGCGGCCTGGGTGTGACCGATGTTCGACTTCACCGAACCCAGCAGCAGCGGCTGCTCCGGATCACGGTCACGACCGTAGGTCGCAAGCAGCGCCTGCGCCTCGATCGGGTCACCCAGCGTCGTACCCGTACCGTGCGCCTCGACGACATCGACATCACCCGTCGACAGTCCGCCACTGGCCAGCGCCTGGCGGATCACCCGCTGCTGGGACGGGCCGTTGGGGGCGGTGAGACCGTTGGAGGCGCCGTCCTGGTTGACGGCGGAGCCGCGCAGCACGGCGAGGATGTCGTGGCCGTTGCGGATCGCGTCGGACTGCCGCTCCAGCACCAGCATGCCCACACCCTCGGACCAGCCGACACCGTCCGCCGAGTCCGAGAACGCCTTGCACCGCCCGTCGGGTGACAGACCCCGCTGGCGGGAGAACTCGACGAAGGTGCCCGGGGTGGAGATGACCGTCACACCGCCGGCCAGGGCGAGCGAGCACTCGCCCGACCGCAGTGCCTGTGCCGCGAGGTGCATCGCCACCAGGGAGGAGGAGCACGCGGTGTCGACCGTGACCGCAGGACCCTCGAAGCCGAAGGTGTACGAGACCCGGCCGGAGGCCACGCTGCCCGCGCTGCCCTGGCCCTGGAGGCCCTCGAACTCCTTGCCGCCGAGGATGGAGCCGTAGTCGCTGTACATCACCCCGGCGAACACGCCGGTCGCGCTGCCCCGCAGACCGACCGGGTCGATACCGGCCCGCTCGATCGCCTCCCACGACGCCTCAAGCAGCAGGCGCTGCTGCGAGTCCGTCGCCAGCGCCTCCCGCGGGCTCATCCCGAAGAAGTCGGCGTCGAACTCCCCTGCGTTCTCCAGGAATCCGCCGGAGCGGGTGTACGACGTGCCGAGGTGCTCGGCGTCCGGGTCGTAGACCGAATCGATGTCCCAGCCGCGGTTGACGGGGAAATCCGTGATGGCGTCCGTGCCTTGGAGCAGCAGTCGCCACAGGTCCTCCGGCGAGGCGACCCCGCCCGGGTAGCGGCAGGCCATACCCACGATGACGATCGGGTCGTCGGTCGTGGCGGGCAGCTGCTTCACCGGGAGTGCGAGTGCCGACTCGGGCTCGGTGCCGAAGAGTTCGTCGTGCAGATGGTGCGCGAGCGTGGCCGCGTTCGGGTAGTCGAAGACCAGCGTCGCGGTCAGGCGCAGTCCGGTGGCCGCGCTCAGCCGGTTGCGCAGTTCGACCGCGGTGAGCGAGTCGAAGCCGACGTCACGGAACTGGGCCGCGGCGTCCACCGCCGCGGCGTCGGCGTGTCCGAGGACCAGGGCCGCCTGGGTGCGGACCAGGTCGAGGAGCGCCTCTTGACGTTCTACGGCCGTGAGCACGGTCAGGCGTGCCACGAGCCCGTCGGCGGTGACGGTTCCGCCCGCGACCGTGCGCCGGGTGCGGGTCCGGACGAGACCGCGCAGTACCGCGGGTACTTCGCCGCGTCCGGCGAGCGCCGCCAGGTCGAGCCGGACCGGGACGACCAGGGCGGTGCCTGTGGCGTCCTCGGTACCGGTACCGGTACCGGTACCGGTACCGGTGCCGGCCGCGAGCGCCGCGTCGAAGAGGGCGAAGCCCTGCTCGGCCTCGAGGGGCGGCATCCCGGCCCGCGCCAGCCGTTCGGCCTCGGCGTCCGAGAGGGTTTCCGTCATGCCGCCCGTCTGGTTCCAGGGGCCCCAGGCCAGAGACAGACCAGGCAGGCCGGCCGCACGGCGGTGCTCCATGAGCGCGTCCAGGAAGGCATTGCCGGCCGCGTAGTTGGCCTGGCCGGCGTTGCCGAAGACACCGGCGACGGACGAGAACACCACGAACGCGTCCAGGTCCAGGTCGCGGGTGGCCTCGTGCAGGTTCCAGGCCGCGTCCGCCTTCGGGCGCAGCACCCGGGCGAGCCGCTCCCCGGTGAGGGAGCCGACGACACCGTCGTCGAGGACGCCCGCCGTGTGCACGACCGCGGTGAGCGGGTGCTCCGGGGGGATGCCGGCAACCAGGGCGGCCACGGCCTCCGGGTCGGCGACATCGCAGGCCTGGACCGTCACCTCGGCACCGTGCGCGATGAGCTCGGCGGCAAGTTCCGTGGTTCCGGGGGCGTCACCGCCGCGCCTGCTGACCAGCAGCAGGTTGCGGACCCCGTAGGCGTCGACGAGGTGCCGGGCGAACTGGGCGCCGAGGCCGCCGGTGCCGCCGGTGACCAGGACCGTGCCGTCGGACTGCCACGCGGTGGGCTCGGTGGTGTCGGCGGGGCGGGCAAGTCGGGCGAGCCGGGCGGCGTGCGGCCGGCCGTCGCGCAGCGCGAGCTGCGGTTCGGCGGAGCCGAGCGCCGCGGCGAGGGCGGTGGCGGACTCGGGGGTCCCGTCCAGGTCGACGAGGCCGAAAGCGCCGGGGTTCTCAGTCTGGGCCGAGCGGACCAGACCGTGGACGGCCGCGGCGCCGACGTCCTTGGCGTCGACCGCGCCACGCGTCACGAAGACGAGGCGGGCGCCGACGAGCCGGTCGTCGGACAGCCGGCTCTGGACGGTGTCCAGCACGTCGGTGGCGAGCCGGTGTGCCGCCTCGGAGGCCGGTTCGCCGTCGTGCGAGGCGACGCCGAGGACGATCACGTCCGGTGCGGGCCGGTCCGCGGCGACCGTCCCGGCCACCAGAGCGGCGACGTCCGGGTAGGTCCGCACGGTCGTACCAGCTCCGGTGAGTACGGCGGCGAGCCCGAGCGGGTCGCCGTCGGTGCCCAGCACCGCGACGGTCGCGGGGGCCGCCTCGGATGCCTGGACCGGGGTCCACTCGACGCCGAAGAGCGCGTCGCGCAGCAGCGCCTCGGTGCCCGAAGTGCCGAGTCCGGTGGTGCTCCGGGTGACCAGGGAGCCCACCGAGACGACCGGCGTGCCGGACGGGTCGACGGCGCTGAGGGACAGCGTCCGGTCGCCGGTCGGCGTCAGCCGGACGCGGAGCGCCGTGGCGCCGGAGGCGAGCAGCGAGACGTCCGTCCAGGAGAACGGCAGTCCGGCCGTGCCACCGTCGGCGGCCGGGGCCAGCAGCAAGGCGTGCAGCGCGGAGTCGAACAGGGCCGGGTGCAGACCGAAGCCGGCGGCCGTGTTCTCGGTCCCCTCGGGCAGAGCCACCTCGGCGAACCATTCGTCGCCGCGACGCCAGGCAGCGCGCAGCCCCTGGAAGAGAGGGCCGTAGCCGAAGCCTGCCACGGCGAACTCCTCGTAGCACCCGTCGGCGTTGACGGCCTCGGCGCCCTCGGGCGGCCATACGGCGGTGTCGAAGGCTGCGGGGGCCAGCCGGCTGCCGGCGGGGGCCAGCACACCAGCGGCATGCTGCGACCAGGCGGTGTCGCCGGTGCCTTCGGGGCGTGCGTACACGCCCACGACGCGGCGGCCGGCGGCGTCGGGTGCCTCGACGGCGACCTGGACCTGAACGGCGCCCCGCTCGGGCAGGACCAGCGGCGCGGTGAGGGTCAGTTCCTCGACCCGGTCGCTGCCGACCTCGTCGCCGGCGCGGATCACCATCTCAAGAAGGGCCGTGCCCGGCAGCAGGACAGTGCCGTCGACGGCGTGGTCGGCCAGCCAGGGGTGAGAGTGCAGCGCCAGGCGACCGGTGAACAACACGCCCTCGCCTGCGGCGAGTTCGATGGCGGCACCGAGCAGCGGGTGCTCGGCGGAGCCGAGACCGGCGGCGCGGACATCGCCGCCGCCGAGCGGGGGCGCGGGCCAGAACCACTGGTGCTGGAAGGCGTACGTCGGCAGTTCCACGCGGCGTGCGCCGGTACCGGCGAACAGCGCGGACCAGTCGATCCGCAGTCCGCCGACGTGCAGTCGGGCGAGCGCGGCAACCGCGGTGGCCTCTTCTGCCGTGTTCTTGCGCAGGACCGGGATGGTGACGGCCTCGTCGCCGGTCAGCGATTCCTGGGCCATCGCGGAGAGGACTCCGTCAGGACCCAACTCCAGGAACGTCGTCACCCCCTGCTCCTCGAGCGTGGTGACGCCGTCGGCGAAGCGGACCGCCTCACGGACGTGGCGTACCCAGTACTCGGGCGAGCACAACTCCTCAGCCGTGGCCAGGGAACCCGTCAGGTTCGACACCACCGGGATCTCCGGGGCGCCGTACGACAACCCCTCGGCGACCGCCCGGAACTCTTCCAGCATCGGGTCCATCAGCGGCGAGTGGAACGCATGCGACACCCGCAGCATCGTGGCCTTGCGGCCCTCCGCCTCGAACCGCGCCGCAACCTCCAGTACGGCACCTTCGACACCCGAGACGACCACCGACGTGGGTCCGTTGACGGCGGCCACCGACACCTCGTCGCCGAGGTACGGGGCGATCTCGTCCTCGGTGGCCTGGACAGCCACCATCGCACCAACGGCCGGGAGCGCCTGCATCAGACGGCCACGAGCGGCCACCAGGCGGGCGGCGTCCTCCAGCGAGAACACTCCGGCCACATGCGCGGCAGCGATCTCACCGATGGAGTGACCGGCCACGAAGTCCGGCCTCACACCCCACGACTCCACCAGACGGTAGAGAGCGACCTCAACGGCGAACAACGCAGGCTGAGTCCACCCGGTCTCATGCAGCAGACCGGCGTCCTCACCCCACATCACCTCCCGCAGCGAACCACCCAACTCACCGTCAAGGACAGCGGCAACGGCATCCAGGGCCTCCGCGAACACCGGGAACCGGCCATACAGCTCACGACCCATACCGAGCCGCTGCGAGCCCTGACCGGTGAACAGCGCCGCCGAGCGACCGGTGCGGGCCGGGCCGGATACCGCCGCGGGGTCGAGCTCGCCCACCGCGAGGGCCGCCAGGGCACGGGCCGCGGTGTCCGCGTCGGTGGCGAGGACGACCGCGCGGTGCTCGAACAGCGACCTGGCGGTGACGAGGGAGGAACCGACGTCCACCAGCGGACGGTCGAGGTCTGCCTCGACCGAGGCGAGCAGCTTCGCCGCCTGGCTGCGCAGCGCCTCCGGCGTCTTGCCGGACAGCACCCACGGCACCACCGCGGGCTCCAGAACCTCAGCGTCCGGTGCCGAGGCACCGACCACGGTGCCCTGGATCACCTTCGCCGGCTGCTCCAGGATCACGTGGGCGTTCGTACCACTGATGCCGAAGGACGAGACACCCGCGCGACGCACATGCTCCGTCTCGGGCCACGCCGTCTGCTCAGTGAGCAGCTCCACCGCGCCCTCGGTCCAGTCGACGTGCGAGGACGGGGCATCGACGTGCAGGGTGCGCGGGAGCACACCGTGCCGCATCGCCATGACCATCTTGATGACACCGGCGACACCGGCCGCGGCCTGGGTGTGACCGATGTTCGACTTCACCGAACCCAGCAGCAGCGGCTGCTCCGGATCACGGTCAGGGCCGTAGGTCGCCAGGAGCGCCTGCGCCTCGATCGGGTCACCCAGGGTGGTACCCGTACCGTGCGCCTCGACCGCGTCGATCTCCTGGGCGGAGAGTCCGCCACTGGCGAGCGCCTGACGGATCACCCGCTGCTGGGACGGGCCGTTGGGGGCGGTGAGACCGTTGGAGGCGCCGTCCTGGTTGACGGCGGAGCCGCGGACGACCGCGAGGATCTGGTGACCGTTGCGGATCGCGTCGGACTGGCGCTCCAGGACCAGCATGCCCACGCCCTCGGACCAGCCGACACCGTCCGCCGAGTCCGAGAACGCCTTGCAGCGACCGTCGGGCGACAGACCGCGCTGCCGCGCGAAGTCCACGAACACGGCAGGCGTGGACATCACGGTCACACCGCCGGCCAGGGCGAGCGAGATCTCACCCGAGCGCAGCGCCTGCATCGCCCAGTGCATCGCCACCAGCGACGACGAGCACGCGGTGTCCACCGTGACCGCCGGACCCTCGAAGCCGAAGGTGTACGACACCCGGCCGGAGGCCACGCTCGGGGAACTGCCGCTGCCCTGGAAACCCTCGAACTCCGGGCTCGCCAGCATCGCGCTGTAGTCGCTGTACATCACTCCGGCGAACACACCGGTCGCGCTGCCTCGCAGGCGGTCGGGGTCGATGCCGGCCCGCTCGATCGCCTCCCACGACGCTTCCAGGAGCAGGCGCTGCTGCGAGTCCGTCGCCAGCGCCTCGCGGGGGCTCATCCCGAAGAAGCCGGGGTCGAACTCCCCCGCCTCGTGCAGGAATCCGCCGGAACGGGTGTAGGACGTACCGACGTTGTCGGGGTCCGGGTGGTAGAGGTTCTCCACGTCCCAGCCACGGTTGACCGGGAAGCCGGAGACGGCATCCGTGCCCTCGGTGACCAGGCGCCACAGGTCCTCGGGCGAGGCCACCCCGCCCGGGTAGCGGCACGCCATGCCCACGATCACGATCGGATCGTCCGCCACGGCCGCCGTGCCGCGCTGCACGACCTCCGCCTCGACCTCGGTGCCGAGAAGCTCGTCCAGGATGAAGTCGACCAGGACCTCGACGGTCGGGTAGTCGAACACCATCGTGGCGGGCAGACGCAGTCCGGTGACCGTGTTCAGGCGGTTGCGCAGCTCGACCGAGGTGAGCGAGTCGAAGCCGAGGTCCCGGAAGGCGCGCGCGGGGTGGACGGCCGTGGCGTCGGCATGGCCGAGGACCAGGGCGACCTGGCCGCGGACGAGGTCCAGGAGTACTTCCCGGTGTTCGACCGCGTCCAGGGCGGCCAGCCGGTCACGCAGACCGGCCGCCGTCGCCGAGCCCGCGACCGCCGTACGGCGCGAGCGGCCCCGGATCAGCGAACGGAGCAGGGGCGGCACCTCGCCCTGACCGCGCAGGGTGGGCAGGTCGAGCCGGACGGGTACGAGGGTGGCGTCATCGGTGGACAGGGCGGCGTCGAAGAGGGCCAGACCCTGCTCGACGGTGAGCGGGGGCACTCCGGAGGCCGCGAGCCGCTCGAGCTCCGCGTCGGAGAGCGTGCCGGTCATGCCGCCGGTCCCGGTCTGCTCCCAGGGGCCCCAGGCCAGCGACAGCCCCGGCAGGCCGGCCGCACGCCGGTGCTCCATCAGCGCATCCAGGAACGCGTTGCCGGCCGCGTAGTTGGCCTGGCCGGCATTGCCGAAGACGCCGGCGACGGACGAGAACACCACGAAGGCGTCCAGGTCCAGGTCGCGGGTGGCCTCGTGCAGGTTCCAGGCCGCGTCCACCTTCGGACGCAGCACGCCGGAGAGTCGTTCCGGGGTGAGGGAGGCGACCATGCCGTCGTCCAGGACACCGGCGGAGTGCACCACCGCCGACACAGAATGCGCGGCCACCAACTCGGCCACCGCCGCACGATCCGTCACATCACACGCCACGACCGTGGCACGCGCACCCGACTCCGCCAGCTCCGCCACCAGCTCGGCCGCACCCGCGGCCGCACCACCACGACGACTGACCAGAACCAGCTCACGCACCCCGTACTCGGCCACCAGATGACGCGCCAGCACCGCACCCAGACCACCGGTACCACCCGTCACCAACACCGCACCCTCCCCACCGAACGCGGACACCGCGTCGGTGGCGGGAGCGGGGCGACGGACCAGACGGGCCGCACGGAGTTCGTCGTCCTGGAGACGGAGTTGGGGTTCGTCGCCCAGGAGAGCGGCGAGCGGGAGCGGACGGGTGGTCTCGGGGTCGAGGTCGATCAGACCGAAGCAGCCCGGGTTCTCGGACTGCGCGGAGCGCACCAGGCCCCAGACCGCGGCGGCCGCCAGGTCATGGCCGGTGGTCGCGCCCCGGGTCACGAAGACGAACCTGGTGGCGGCGTGACGCTCGTCCTCCAGCCGGGTCCGCACCAGCTCCAGCACCTGCCGGGTGAGGGCATGGGTGACGGCCGGGGTGTCGGCCGTGTCCTCGTGCTCCTGGACGGAGACGGGCAGCAGCACCAGGTCGGGCAGCTCGCCGTCGTCCGTCAGGGAGGCGCGCCGGCCGATCTCGGTGCCGGCCGCCCTCAGGCTCTCGACGAGCCCGAAGGGGTCCGCACCGACGATCTCCGCCGTCGGCTCCGCGGGCTCGGCCGGGGTGACCGCCGTCCCCGTGACCGGGGTCCAGTCGAGACGGAACAGGGAGTCGCGGACGAGTGCCGCGGCGGAGCTGAGCGCCTCCGCGGACACGGCGCGCATGGTGAGCGCCCGGACGGCGGCCACGGGGGTACCGGTGGTGTCGGCGACGGCCAGCGTCAGCGTGCCGTCGGTGTCGCGACCGAGTCGGACACGGACGGACGAGGCGCCGGAGGCGAGCAGCGAGACGCCGTTCCAGGAGAACGGGACGCTGCCGGTGGTGCCGTCACCGGCCGGGGCGGCGAGCCAGGCGGCGTGCAGACCGGCGTCGAGCAGGGCCGGGTGGAGGCCGAAGCTCTCGGCTTCCTTCTGTGTGCCGTCCGGCAGAGCGATCTCCGCGAACACCTCGTCGCCGCGGCGCCAGGCGGCCCGCAGGCCCTGGAAGGCGGGACCGTAGGCGAAGCCCTCGGCCTCACGTGCCTCGTAGAAGCCGGTCAGGTCGACGGACTCGGCGTCCGCCGGCGGCCACACCGTGGCGTCGAACGGTGCGGCGGCCGTCGGGAGCCCGGTGGCGAGGACGCCGGTGGCGTGCTGGGTCCAGGGGGCGTCGGTGGACTGCTCCGGGCGCGAGTGGACCGTGACGGTCCGGCGTCCGGCGGCGTCCGCGGCGCCCACCCGTACCCGGGTGCGGACCGCGCCCTGCTCGGAGAGGACCAGCGGGGCGGCCAGGGTCAGTTCCTCGACGTGGTCGCAACCGACCTCGTCGCCCGCGCGGAGGGCCAGTTCCAGCAGGGCCGTGCCCGGGAGCAGGACGGTGCCGTGGACGGCGTGGTCGGCCAGCCACGGGTGCGAGTGCATCGACAGGCGCCCGGTGAAGACCATGCCCTCGTCCTCGGCGAGTTCGACGACCGCGTGGAGCAGCGGGTGGGCTGCCTCGCTGATGCCGACGGAGTTGACGTCCGTGACACCGCGCTTACCGGCGGGCCAGAAGGGCCGGTGCTGGAAGGCGTAGGTCGGCAGTTCGAGAGGGCGGGCGCCGGTGGGGGCCAGGAACCCGGCCCAGTCGACGCGGGTGCCGGTGGTGTGCAGCCGGCCGAGGGCGGCCAGGGCCGCGCGCTCCTCGGCCATGTTCTTGCGCAGGACCGGGATGGTAATGGCCTCGTCGCCGGTCAGCGACTCCTGGGCCATCGCGGAGAGAACTCCGTCAGGACCCAACTCCAGGAACGTCGTCACCCCCTGCTCCACGAGCGTGGCCACCCCGTCCGCGAAACGAACCGCCTCACGGACGTGACGCACCCAGTACTCGGGCGAGCACAACTCCTCAGCCGTGGCCGGGGAACCCGTCAGGTTCGACACCACCGGGATCTCCGGGGCGGCGTACGACAGCCCCTCCGCCACCGCACGGAACTCGTCCAACATCGGGTCCATCAGCGGCGAGTGGAACGCATGGCTCACCTTGAGTCGGGTGGTCTTGCGGCCCTCCGCCTCGCATCGCGCGGCCAGTTCCAGTACGGCGTCTTCGGCTCCCGAGACGACCACGGAGGTGGGTCCGTTGAGTGCGGCGATCGACACCTCGTCCGTGAGGTACGGGGCGACCTCGTCCTCGGTGGCCTGGACGGCCACCATCGCACCGCCAGCCGGCAGTGCCTGCATCAGACGGCCACGAGCGGCCACCAGGCGGGCGGCGTCCTCCAGGGTGAACACCCCGGCGACGTGTGCGGCAGCGATCTCACCGATGGAGTGGCCGGCCACGAAGTCCGGCCTCACACCCCACGACTCCACCAACCGGTAGAGAGCGACCTCAACGGCGAACAACGCAGGCTGAGTCCACCCGGTCTCATGCAGCAGACCAGCGTCCTCACCCCACATCACCTCCCGCAGCGAACCACCCAACTCGCCGTCCAGAACGGCGAGAACGGCATCCAGAGCCTCCGCGAACACCGGGAACCGGCCGTACAGCTCACGCCCCATCCCGAGCCGCTGCGAACCCTGACCCGAGAACAGCGCGGCACGACGGCCCGATGTCTGGGTGCCGGTGACGACGGAGGGGTGGGCCTCGCCGGACGCGAGGGCGGCCAGGGCGTGCACCGTCTCCTCGTGCTCGGTGGCCAGCACCACGCCGCGGTGGGTGAACAGGGAACGCTGAGTGGCGAGGGAGAACGCCACATCGGCGGGGCGCAGTTCGGGCGTCAGCTGGATGTGCGTGAGCAGGCGGGCGGCCTGGTCGCGCAGTGCCTCCGGCGACTTGCCGGAGAGCACCCACGGGACCACCGCGGGCTCCACCGCATCAGCCTCCGGCACCGAAGCGGCGACCGCGGTGCCCTGGATCACCTTCGCGGGCTGTTCCAGGATCACGTGGGCGTTGGTTCCGCTGATGCCGAAGGAGGAGACGCCGGCGCGGCGCACCCGGTCCGTCCCGGGCCACTCGGTCTGCTCGGTGAGCAGCTCGACGGCACCGGCGTTCCAGTCGACGTGCGAGGACGGCTCAGTGATGTTGAGGGTGCGGGGCAGCACGCCGTGGCGCATCGCCATGACCATCTTGATGACACCCGCGGCACCGGCCGCGGCCTGCGTGTGGCCCAGGTTGGACTTCACGGAGCCGAGCAGCAGGGGACGGTCCTCCGGGCGGTCCTGACCGTAGGTGGCGATCAGGGCCTGGGCCTCGATCGGGTCACCCAGCGTCGTACCCGTGCCATGCGCCTCGACGACGTCCACGTCGCCGGTCGAGAGTCCGCCGCTGGCGAGGGCCTGGCGGATGACGCGCTGCTGGGACGGGCCATTGGGGGCCGTCAGACCGTTGGAGGCGCCGTCCTGGTTGACGGCCGAACCACGGACCACGGCAAGGACGCGGTGGCCGTTGCGGATCGCGTCGGACTGCCGCTCCAGCAGGAGCATGCCGACACCCTCCGCCCAGCCGACACCGTCCGCCGAGTCCGAGAACGCCTTGCACCGCCCGTCGGGCGACAGACCCCGCTGGCGGGAGAACTCGACGAACGCGGTGGGCGTCGACATCACGGTCACACCGCCGGCCAGGGCGAGCGAGCACTCGCCCGACCGCAGTGCCTGGGCGGCCCAGTGCAGGGCCACCAGGGAGGACGAGCAGGCCGTGTCGACCGTGACCGCGGGACCCTCGAAGCCGAAGGTGTACGAGACCCGGCCGGAGGCGACGCTGCCCGCGCTGCTGCCCTGGAAGCCCTCGAACTCCTCGCCGCCCAGCAGGTCGCCGTAGTCGTGATACATGACGCCGGCGAACACACCGGTCGTGCTGCCGCGCAGGCTCTGCGGGTCGATACCGGCCCGCTCGATGGCCTCCCACGAGGCCTCGAGCAACAGACGCTGCTGGGAGTCGGTGGCCATCGCCTCACGCGGGCTCATGCCGAAGAAGTCGGCGTCGAAGTCCGCGGCGTCGAGCAGGAATCCGCCGGAGCGGGTGTACGACGTGCCGGTGTGGGCCGGGTCCGGGTCGTACAGGGAGTCGACGTCCCAGCCGCGGTTGGCCGGGAAGTCGGAGATGGCGTCGGTGCCCTCGCTGACCAGGCGCCACAGATCCTCGGGCGAGGCCACCCCGCCCGGGAAGCGGCAGGCCATACCCACGATCACGATCGGATCGTCCTCCGTCGTCGGCAGCAGCCGGACGGGGGTGAGCGTCTCGGCTTCAGCACCGAAGAGTTCGGTGAGCAGGTGGTCGGCAAGCGCGGACAGCGTGGGATGGTCGAAGATCGCCGTCGCCGACAGACGCAGACCGGTCGCGGTCCGCAGACGGTTGCGGAGTTCGACCGCGGTGAGGGAGTCGAAGCCGAGGTCACGGAAGGCACGGTCGGCGTCGATGTCGGCACCGGCGGCGTGGCCGAGGACCAGGGCAGCGCTCGCGCGGACCAGGTCGAGCAGCACCTCGTGGCGCTGCTCCCGGTCGAGCCGGGCGAGCCGCTGGACCAGTCCGGCGTCCGCGCCCTCGACGGCACCGGTCGCGGCCGCACGGCGCACGGGCGTGCGGATCAGTCCGCGCAGCAGGACCGGGATCTCGGGCCGACCCCGGAAGACGGCAAGGTCGAGACGGCTGGTGACGAGTGCGGCCTCGCCGGTGGTGAGGGCGGCGTCGAAGAGGGCGAGGCCCTGCTCGACCGTGATCAGCGGCATCCCGGACTCAGCCGCCCTGCGGACATCGCGCTCGTCGAGCCCGGCCGTCATGCCCGCGCCCTGCTGCCAGGGACCCCAGGCAAGGGACGTGGCAGGCAGACCGAGGGCCTGGCGGTGGGCGGTCAGGGCATCCAGGAAGGCGTTGCCGGCTGCGTAGTTGGCCTGCCCGGCACCGCCGAACACACCGGCGACGGAAGAAAACACCACGAATGCGTCCAGATCCAGGTGACGCGTCGCCTCATGGAGGTTCCAGGCGCCGTCCACCTTGGGCCGCAACACGTTGACGAGCCGTTCGCTGGTGAGCGAGTTGAGAACGCCGTCGTCGAGGACACCGGCCGTGTGGACGACTGCGGTGAGCGGGTGCTCCGCCGGGATCTCCGCGACCAGCGTGGCCACCGCGTCCCGGTCGGCGACATCACACGCCACCACCGAGACCTCGGCACCCAGGCCCTCCAGCTCCGTCACCAACTCGCCGACGCCCGCAGCGTCCGGGCCGGAACGGCTGGTCAGCAGCAGACGCCGCGTCCCACGCTCCGCGACCAGATGACGAGCCATCAGGCCGCCGAGGCCACCGGTGCCGCCCGTCACCAGCACCGTCCCCTCCGACGACCAGGCGACCTGGGCGGCAGGATCGGCGGTGGCACGGGCCAGACGGCCGGCAAGAGCACGACCAGCGCGCAGCGCGAGCTGCGGCTCGTCCAGGGCCAGGGCGCGCGCGAGGACGGAGTCGGAGGCCCCGTCAGCTTCCAGGTCGACCAAGCCGAAGGCGCCAGGGTTCTCGGTCTGCGCGGAACGGACCAGGCCCAGCACGGCAGCGGCGGCAAGGTCGGTCACCGGGGCGTCGTTTGTGGCGGCGGCACCGCGGGTGACGAGGACGAGACGAGAGCCGGTCAGTCGGTCCTCCGCCAGCCACTCCTGAAGAAGGGTGAGGGCGGCGGCGGTCCGGGTGTGCACGGCACCCGGCGTGTCATCGCCGTCGGAACGAGGCGTCAACGGAACCAACACAGCACCGGGAACCGGCGCATCGGCCGCGAGCAGATCGGCAAGCGTCGCATACCGCACAGCACCCTCGCCCACGGCATCGGCGAGCGCCTCGGTGTCCGGGCCCAGCAGGGCAGCCCCTGCGGAACCGGTGCCTTCCGGCAGCGGGACCGGGGTCCACTCCAGCCGGAAGAGCGCGTCGCGCAGCTGTCCGGCGTCACCGGCCAGCTGGTCCGCGTCGACCGGGCGGGCGAGCAGCCGGGCGATGGAGACCACGGGCCGGCCGGCCGGGTCGACAGCGGTCACGGATGCCGCGTTCGCACCCGCCGGAGCGAGCCGGACGCGCAGCGCGGTGGCACCCGAAGCGTGCAGGCTGACGCCCTCCCACGAGAACGGCAGACCACCGTCATCATCGGTGAGCAGCGCCGGATGCAGGGCCGCATCGAGCAGCGCCGGGTGCACGGCGAAACCGGCCGCGTCATCGATGCCCTCCTCGGGCAGCGCGACCTCGGCATACAGCGTCTCACCCGCGCTCCAAGCGGCGGTGAGCCCCTGGAAGAGTGGACCGTAGGCCAAGCCGCGAGCAACGAAGCGCTCGTAGCAGCCGTCGGTGTCAAGGGCCTCCGCACCGACAGGCGGCCACACACTCGCGTCGAAGTCGGCCTCGACGGCACTGCCGCCGGTCACCAACGTGCCGGTGGCGTGCAGCGTCCAGGCAGCGTCCGTGGCGCCCTCGGGGCGCGAGTGCACGGTGACGGTGCGTCGTCCACCATCGTCGGCGCCCCCCACACGGACCTGGAGCAGCACGGCGCCGCCCTGCGGCAGGGTCAACGGGCCAGCGAGGGTGAGTTCCTCGACCCGGTCGCAGCCGACCTCGTCACCCGCACGGATCGCAAGATCCAGGAAAGCGGTGCCCGGCAGCAGGACGGTGCCCAGGACGGCGTGGTCGGCGAGCCAGGGGTGCGACTGGAGGGAAAGACGACCGGTGAAGAGCACGCCTTCGCCCTCGGCCAGCTCCACCGAACCGTTGAGCAGCGGGTGTCCGGCGGCGGTGAGGCCGACGACCGTGGCGGCGGAGTGCGTGGCGCTGGGCCAGTAGGTGGCGTGCTGGAAGGCGTAGGTCGGCAGGTCGACGCGGGTGGCGCCGGTGCCGGCGAAGAAGGCGTTCCAGTCGAGCCGCAGGCCCGCCGTGTGCAGGACGGCGAGGGCGGTCAGGGCAGCGGTCTCTTCGTCACGGTCCTTGCGCAGGACCGGGATGGTGAGGGCGTCGTCGCCGGTCAGCGACTCCTGGGCCATCGCGGAGAGAACTCCATCAGGGCCCAGCTCCAAGAACGTGGTCACACCCTGCTCCACGAGCGTGGCCACCCCGTCGGCGAAGCGGACCGACTCACGAACGTGGCGTACCCAGTACTCGGGCGAGCACAACTCCTCAGCCGTGGCCAGGGAACCCGTCAGGTTCGACACCACCGGGATCTCCGGGGCGGCGTACGACAGTCCCTCGGCGACCACCCGAAACTCGTCCAGCATCGGGTCCATCAGCGGCGAGTGGAACGCATGCGACACCCGCAGCGCCGTCGCCTTGCGGCCCTCCGCCTCGAACCGCGCCGCAACCTCCAGCACGGCTCCTTCCTCACCCGAAACGGCCACCGAGGTAGGCCCGTTGACGGCGGCGACCGACACTACGTCGGTGAGGTACGGGATGACCTCGTCCTCCGTGGCCTGCACGGCCACCATCGCGCCGCCCGCCGGCAGCGCCTGCATCAGACGACCACGAGTCGCCACCAGACGAGCCGCGTCCTCCAACGAGAACACCCCAGCGACGTGCGCGGCAGCAATCTCACCGATGGAATGACCGGCCACGAAGTCCGGCGTCACACCCCACGACTCCACCAACCGGTAGAGAGCGACTTCGACCGCGAAGAGCGCGGGCTGAGTCCACCCGGTCTCATTCAGCAGACCGGCATCCTCACCCCACATCACCTCCCGCAGCGAACCACCCAACTCACCTTCCAGAACGGCGAGAACGGCATCCAGAGCCTCCGCGAACACCGGGAACCGGCCATACAGCTCACGCCCCATCCCGAGCCGCTGCGAACCCTGACCCGAGAACAACGCGGCACGACGGCCGGTCCGGGTGTGGCCGATAAGGGCGGTGGAGTCCACCTCGCCGTCGGCAAGGGCGGTCAGGGCGCGGAGGGCGTGCTCCCGGCCGGTGGCCAGGACGACGGCGCGGTGGTCGAACGCGGAACGGCTGGTCGCCAACGAGTGGCCCAGGTCGAGGGGGCGCAGCGCCGTGCGCTCGCGGACCGTGTCGAGCAGGCGGGCGGACTGGTCGCGCAGCGCCTCGGAGGACTTGCCGGAGAGGACCAGCGGGACGACGGCGGGCCGGGCATCGTCTGCTCCAGCCGCCTCCAGCTCCGGGTCGGCGACCGGCTGCTCCAGGATGACGTGGGCGTTGGTGCCGCTGATGCCGAAGGAGGAGACACCGGCACGGCGCACCCGGTCCGTCTCGGGCCACTCGGTCTGCTCGGTGAGCAGTTCGACGGTCCCGGCGCTCCAGTCGACGTGGGACGACGGGGCGTCCACATGCAGCGTGCGCGGCAGCACGCCGTGGCGCATCGCCATGACCATCTTGATGACACCGGCGACACCGGCCGCGGCCTGGGTGTGACCGATGTTCGACTTCAGCGAGCCGAGCCACAACGGCTGCTCGTCGGTGCGGTTCTGGCCGTAGGTGGCGATGAGCGCCTGGGCCTCGATCGGGTCACCCAGGGTCGTACCCGTGCCGTGCGCCTCGACCGCGTCCACGTCGCCGGTCGAGAGTCCACCGCTGGCGAGGGCCTGGCGGATGACGCGCTGCTGGGAGGGGCCGTTGGGGGCGGTGAGCCCATTGGAGGCGCCGTCCTGGTTGACGGCCGAACCACGCACAACCGCGAGGATCTGGTGGCCGTTGCGGATCGCGTCCGACTGCCGTTCCAGCAGGAGCATGCCGACGCCCTCGGACCAGCCGACACCGTCCGCCGACTCGGCGAACGCCTTGGAGCGGCCGTCGGCGGAGAGACCCCGCTGGCGGGAGAACTCGATGAAGGTGCTGGGCGTCGACATCACGGTGACACCGCCGGCAAGGGCGAGCGAGCACTCGCCCGACCGCAGTGCCTGGGCGGCCCAGTGCAGGGCGACCAGGGAGGACGAGCAGGCGGTGTCGACGGTGACCGCCGGGCCCTCGAAACCGAAGGTGTACGAGACGCGGCCGGAGGCGATGCTGCCCGCGCTGCCCTGGCCCTGGAAGCCCTCGAACTCCTTGCCGCCCAGCAGGCTGCCGTAGTCGTGGTACATGACGCCGGCGAAGACACCGGTGCGGCTGTCGCGGAGGCTGAGCGGGTCGATGCCGGCCCGCTCGATGGCCTCCCAGGAGGTCTCGAGGAGCAGGCGCTGCTGGGAGTCCGTCGCGAGCGCCTCGCGGGGGCTCATCCCGAAGAAGCCGGGGTCGAAGTCGCCCGCGTCGTGCAGGAATCCGCCGGAGCGGGTGTACGAGGTCCCGGAGTGCTCGGGGTCCGGGTGGTAGAGGCTGTCCACGTCCCAGCCGCGGTTGGCCGGGAAATCGGAGACGGCGTCCGTGCCCTCACTGACCAGGCGCCACAAGTCCTCGGGCGAGGTGACATCGCCCGGGAAGCGGCAGGCCATGCCGACGATCACGATCGGGTCGTCGTCGGTCGGCGGCAGGAGCGTGACGGGGGTGAGCGTCTCGGTTTCGGCGCCGAACAGCTCGGTGAGCAGGTGGTCGGCGAGCGCGGACAGGGTGGGGTGGTCGAAAACCATGGTGGCCGACAGGCGCAGGCCGGTGGCGGTGCGCAGGCGGTTGCGGAGTTCGACCGCGGTGAGGGAGTCGAAGCCGAGGTCACGGAAGGCACGGTCGGCGTCGATGTCGGATCCGGCGGCGTGCCCGAGGACCAGGGCGGCGCTCGTACGGACGAGGTCGAGCAGGGCCTCGTGGCGCTGCTCGCGGTCGAGTCCGGCGAGCCGCTGGACGAGTCCGGCGTCAGCACCGTCGGCGGCCCCGGTCGCGGCGGCGCGGCGCACGGGGGTACGGATCAGTCCGCGCAGCAGGGCCGGGATCTCGGGCCGGCCGCGGAAGGCGGCGAGGTCCAGGCGGCTGGTGACGAGAGCGGCCTCATCGGTGGTCAGGGCGGCGTCGAAGAGGGCGAGGCCCTGCTCGACGGTGATCAGCGGTATTCCGGACTCGGCGGCCCGGCGGATGTCCCGCTCGTCGAGCCCGGCCGTCATGCCCGCGCCCTGCTGCCAGGGGCCCCAGGCGAGGGAGACGGCGGGCAGTCCGAGGGCGTGGCGGTGGGCGGTGAGGGCGTCCAGGAAGGCGTTGGCGGCCGCGTAGTTGGCCTGACCGGCGCCGCCGAAGACACCGGCGACGGACGAGAACACCACGAACGCGTCCAGGTCGAGGTGACGCGTCGCCTCGTGGAGGTTCCAGGCGCCGTCCACCTTGGGCCGCAGCACCGTGGCAAGGCGCTCCTCGGTGAGCGAGTCGAGCACACCGTCGTCGAGGACACCGGCCGTGTGGACGACCGCGACCAGCGGGTGCTCCGCCGGAACCGCCGCCACCAGCGCGGTCACCGCGTCCCGGTCGGCGACATCGCAGGCCGCCACCGAGACCTCGGCACCCAACCCCTCCAGCTCCGCCACCAGGTCACCGGCGCCCGCGGCACCGAGACCGGAGCGGCTGGTCAGCAGCAGACGCCGCACCCCACGCTCCATGACCAGATGACGGGCCACCAGACCACCGAGGCCACCGGTACCACCCGTCACCAGCACCGTCGCCTCGGACGACCAGGCGACGCGGGTGGCGGAGTCGGCGGTGGCGCGGGTCAGACGGGCGGCGAGGGCACGGCCTCCGCGCAGCGCGAGCTGCGGCTCATCAAGGCCGAGGGCACGGACAAGGGCGAAATCGGAGGCACCGTCGGCGTCCAGATCCATGAACCCGAAGACACCGGGATTCTCGGTCTGCGCAGAGCGCACCAGGCCCACCAGGGCGGCAGCGGCGAGGTCGGTCACCGGCGCGTCGTCGGTGGCGACGGCACCGCGGGTGACGAGGACCAGACGAGAACCGTTGAACCGGTCCTCCGCCAGCCATTCCTGAAGGAGGGTCAGAGCGGCGGCGGTGCGGGTGTGCACGGCGCCCGGAGTGTCATCGGTGTCGGAGCCGGCCGTGAGCGGAACCAGTACGGCACCGGGGACCGGCGCGTCGGCCGCCAGCAGGTCGGCAAGGGTCGCATACCGGACGACGCCCTCTCCGAGGGCCTCGGCCAGCTCGTCGGTGTCCGGGCCGAGCAGGGCGAGGCTCTCGGCGGCCGTACCGTCGGGCAGCGGGACCGGGGTCCACTCCAGCCGGAAGAGCGCGTCCCGCAGGTGTTCGGCGTCGCCGGTCAGCTGGTCGGCCTCGACCGGGCGGGCGAGCAGCCGGGCGATGGAGACCACGGGCCGGCCGGCCGGGTCGGCGGCGGTCACGGACAGCGCGTTCGCACCCGCCGGGGCGAGGCGGACGCGCAGCGCGGTGGCGCCGGAGGCGTGCAGGCTGACGTTCTCCCAGGAGAACGGAAGGCCACCGTCGTCGTCGGTGAGCAGTGCGGGGTGCAGAGCGGCGTCGAGCAGCGCGGGGTGCACGGCGAAGCCGGCCGCGTCGTCGTGGCCCTCCTCGGGCAGCGCGATCTCGGCGTACAGCGCCTCGCCGGCCTTCCAGGCGGCGGTGAGGCCCTGGAAGAGCGGACCGTAGGCGAAGCCGTGGGCGGCGAAGCGCTCGTAGCAGCCCTCGGTGTCGAGGGCCTCCGCGCCGGCCGGCGGCCAGACGGTGGTGTCGAGGGCTGTGCCGGTGGCGGTGGTGTCGGACAGGGTGCCGGTGGCGTGCAGGGTCCAGACGCCGTCGGTGGCGTCCTCGGGGCGGGCGTGCACGGTGACGGTGCGCCGGCCGGCGTCGTCGGCGGCGCCCACGCGGACCTGGAGCAGCACGGCGCCGTCCTGCGGCAGGGTCAGCGGCGCGGCGAGGGTGAGGTCCTCGAGGTGACCGCAGCCGGCCTCGTCGCCCGCGCGGATCGCGAGGTCGAGGAGGGCGGTGCCGGGCAGCAGGACGGTGCCGTGGACGGCGTGGTCGGCGAGCCAGGGGTGGGTCTGGAGGGAGAGGCGACCGGTGAGCAGCACGCCTTCCCCGCCGGGGAGTTCCACGGCGGCGCCGAGCAGGGGGTGGGATGCGGAGCCGAGTCCGGCGGCGCGCATGTCGTGCGGATGTGCCGCTCGGGCGGCGGGCCAGAACCAGCGGTGCTGGAAGGCGTAGGTGGGCAGGTCGACGCGGGCGGCCCCGCCGACGGTGAGCGCGGAGGTCCAGTCGGCGTCGATGCCGAGGACGTACAGCCGCCACAGGGCGGTGACGAGGGCCTGCTCCTCGCTCCGGTCCTTGCGGAGCACGGGCACGGTGACGGCGCCCTCGGTGACGGACTGCTGCGCCATGGCGGACAGCACGCCGTCGGGGCCGAGCTCGACGAAGGTGGTGACGCCGTGTTCGCCGAGGGTGCCGACGCAGTCGGCGAACCGGACGACCTCGCGGACATGGCGCACCCAGTAGTCGGCCGAGCACAGCTCCTCGGCCGTGGCGAGGGCACCAGTCAGGTTCGACACCACCGGGATCGCCGGGGCGGTGAAGGTGAGTTCCTCGACGACGGCTCGGAAGTCGTCGAGCATCGGGGTCATCAGCGGCGAGTGGAAGGCGTGGCTGACGCGCAGCCGGCTGGTGCGCCGTCCCTGCTCGGTGAAGTGTTCGGCGACCGCGAGGGCGGCTGCCTCGGTGCCGGAGACGACCACGGACGACGGTCCGTTGACGGCGGCGAGGGAGACCTCGTCGGTGAGGTGCGGGAGGACCTCGTCCTCGGTGGCCTCGACGGCGATCATGGTGCCGCCCTCGGGCAGCGCCTGCATCAGGGCCGCGCGGGCGGCGACGAGACGGCAGGCGTCCTCCAGGGTGAGCACCCCGGCGATGTGCGCGGCGGCGATCTCACCGATGGAGTGGCCGGCCAGGTGGTCGGGCCGCAGCCCCCACGACTCCACCAGGCGGTAGAGGGCGACCTCGACGGCGAACAGGGCGGGCTGGGTCCACCCGGTCTCGTTCAGCTTTCCGGCGTCCTCACCCCACATCACCTCCCGCAGCGAACCGTCCAACTCGCCGTCCAGAACGGCGAGTACGGCGTCCAGGGCCTCGGTGAACACCGGGAACCGGCCGTACAGCTCACGGCCCATGCCGAGGCGCTGGGAGCCCTGTCCCGAGAACAGGAAAGCGGTGCGTCCTCCACGGGCGGTGCCGGTCAGCAGCGCGCTGTCGTCGGTCCCGGCGGCGAGGGCCGCGAGGGCACGCAGCGCCTCGGTGCGGTCGGCGCCGAGGACGGCGGCGCGGTGGTCGAAGACGGAGCGGCTGGTGAGCAGCGAGTACGCGATGTCGGCCGGGCGCGTCTCGGGGTGGGCCTCGACATGGGCCAGCAGTCGGGCGGCCTGGTCGCGCAGGGCCTCGGGGGACTTCGCGGACAGCGGCCAGGGGGCGGCCGGAAGTTCCTCGGCGGGGCCGCTCGGGGCGGCCGGGGCCGGGCCGGCGGCCGGCTGCTCGATGATGACGTGGGCGTTGGTGCCGCTGATACCGAAGGAGGAGACGGCGGCACGGCGCACCCGGTCGTTCTCGGGCCACTCGGTCTGCTCGGTGAGCAGTTCGACGGCTCCGGCGTCCCAGTCGACGTGCGAGGACGGGGCGTCCACATGCAGGGTCTGCGGGAGCACCCCGTGCCGCATCGACATGATCATCTTGATGACGCCTGCGACGCCCGCGGCGGCCTGGGTGTGGCCGATGTTCGACTTCACGGAGCCGAGCCACAGGGGCCGCTCCGGGTCACGGTCACGGCCGTAGGTGGCGATCAGCGCCTGGGCCTCGATGGGGTCGCCCAGGGTGGTGCCGGTGCCGTGCGCCTCGACGACGTCGACATCCTCGGGGGACAGTCCGCCGCTGGCGAGGGCCTGGCGGATGACCCGCTGCTGGGAGGGGCCGTTGGGGGCGGTGAGGCCGTTGGAGGCGCCGTCCTGGTTGACCGCGGAGCCGCGCAGCACGGCGAGGATCTCGTGGCCGTTGCGGAGCGCGTCGGACCGGCGCTCCAGGACGAGCATGCCGACGCCCTCGGACCAGGCGACACCGTCGGCGGCCTCGGCGAACGCCTTGGAGCGGCCGTCGGCGGCCAGGCCCCGCTGGCGGGAGAAGTCGACGAAGGTGCTGGGGGTCGACATCACGGTGACACCGCCGGCCAGGGCGAGCGTGCACTCCCCCGTGCGCAGCGCCTGGGCGGCGAGGTGCATGCCGACCAGGGAGGAGGAGCAGGCGGTGTCGACGGTGACCGCGGGACCCTCCAGGCCCAGGGTGTAGGACACACGGCCGGAGGCGACGCTGGGGGCGCTGCCGTTGCCGCGGAAGGCCTCGTACTCCTCGCCGGTGAGGATGGTGCCGTAGTCGTTGTACATGACGCCGGCGAAGACGCCGGTGCGGCTGCCGCGCAGGCTGTGCGGGTCGATGCCGGCCCGCTCGACGGCCTCCCAGGACAGTTCGAGCAGCAGGCGCTGCTGGGAGTCGGTGGAGAGCGCCTCGCGCGGGCTCATGCCGAAGAAGTCGGCGTCGAAGGAACCGGCGTCGTGCAGGAACCCGCCGGCGCGCACATAGGTGTGCCCCGGGCGGTCGGGGTCCGGGTCGTAGAGGTTGTCGACGTCCCAGCCGCGGTTGACGGGGAACGGTCCGGTGGCATCTGCGCCCTCGCTGACCAGGCGCCACAGGTCCTCGGGCGAGGTGACGCCACCCGGGTAGCGGCAGGCCATGCCGACGATGACGATCGGGTCGTCGGTGGTGGCCGGGAGGGCGCCCGCGGGGGTGGGCAGGGGTATGTCGTCGCCGGTGCCGAGGAGTTCGTCGCTCAGATGGTCGGCGAGCGCGTTCGGGGTCGGGTAGTCGAACACCATGGTCGCGGGCAGTCGCAGACCGGTGGCGGAGTTGAGGCCGTTGCGCAGTTCGACCGCGGTGAGCGAGTCGAAGCCGAGGTCCTGGAACTGGCGGGCCGCCTCCACCTGGCCGGCGTCGGCGTGGCCGAGGACCTGGGCGATCTGGGTGCGGACCAGGCCGAGGAGGGCCTCGCGGCGGGCGGCGGCGTCCAGTCCGGCCAGTTGCTGGGCGAGGCCGTCGGCGGTCACCGACACCTGGGCGGCGGCGCGGCGCACGGTGGTGCGGATCAGTCCGCGCAGCAGCGGCGCGATCTCGCCCTGGGTACGCAGCACGGCCAGGTCGAGGCGGACCGGCAACAGGGCGGGGCCGCCGGTGGCGAGGGCCGCGTCGAAGAGGGCGACGCCCTGCTCGACGGTGAGCGGGGGCATGCCGGAGCGGGCGATGCGTTCGACGTCGATGTCGGAGAGGGCACCGGTCATGCCGACGCTCTGGGTCCAGGGGCCCCAGGCGAGGGAGGTGGCGGGCAGGCCGAGGGAGTGGCGGTGGGCGGCGAGGGCGTCCAGGAAGGCGTTGCCGGCCGCGTAGTTGCCCTGTCCGGGGCTGCCGAGGGTGGCGGCGACGGACGAGAAGAGCACGAACGCGTCCAGGTCCAGGTCCCGGGTGAGCTCGTGCAGATGCCAGGCGGCGTCGGCCTTGGGCCGCAGCACGGTGTCGAGGCGCTCGGCGGTGAGAGAGCCGATGACACCGTCGTCGACCACGCCGGCGGTGTGCACGACCGCGCTCAGCGGGTGCGCGGCGGGCACCCGGGCGAGGAGGGCGGCGAGCGCCTCCCGGTCGGTGACGTCGCAGGCGGCGACGTCGACCGAGGCGCCGAGTGCGGTGAGTTCGTCGACGAGGGCGGGGGCGCCGTCGGCGGCCGGGCCGCGGCGGCTGGCGAGCAGCAGACGGCGGACGCCGCGTTCGGTGACGAGGTGGCGGGCGAGGACGCCGCCGAGTCCGCCGGTGCCGCCGGTGATCAGGACGGTGCCGTCCGGGTTCCAGTCGGCGCCGGCGTCGGGTGCGGGCACCCGGGCGAGCCGGGCGGTCAGTACGTCGGAGCCGCGTACGGCGAGGTCGGGTTCGTCGTACGCGGCGGCCAGGGCCGCCACCAGAGCCGCGGGCGCGGCGGGGGTGTCGGAGAGGTCGAGGAGGACGAAGCGGCCGGGGTTCTCGGTGCGGGCGGTGCGGATCAGACCGCCGGCCGCGGCGGCCGCCAGGTCACCGCCCGCGGTGGCGTCGCGGGTGACGAGGACGAGCCGGGCGTCGGCGAACCGGTCCTCGGTCAGCCAGTGCTGTGCCAGGCCGAGTACGGCGGCTGCGGTGGTGTGGGCGGCGTCGGCGGCCGGGGTGTCCTGGTCGC
Source organism: Streptomyces sp. NPDC052043 (assembly GCF_044548235.1). NCBI lineage: Bacteria > Bacillati > Actinomycetota > Actinomycetes > Kitasatosporales > Streptomycetaceae > Streptomyces > Streptomyces sp. NPDC052043. The sequence goes on along the minus strand of NZ_JBIUBT010000007.1, from coordinate 187,833 downwards.
CGGGCAGGGCGGTGAGCACGGTCCCGGGCACCGGGGCGGGGTCCGCGGCCAGTGCGGCCAGGTCGGGGTGGGCGGTGACCTGGACGCCGCCGGCGCGCAGTGTGTCGGCGAGGCCGGCCGGGTCGGCGCCGACGAGGGCGACGGTCTCCGGGAGCTGCCCGGACGGGCTGCGCAGCGGGGTCCAGTCGACCTGGAAGAGGGAGTCGCGGTGGACGGCCCGGGCGGTGCCGGGGATGTCCTTGGGGACGGCGCGGGAGACCAGGGAGTCCACGGACAGGACGGTGCCGCCCGCGGTGTCGTACACGGCGATGGAGACGGTGTCCTCGCCCACGGAGGTGATCCGGGCGTGGACGGTGGTGGCGCCGGACGCGGCGAGGTGCACGCCCTCCCAGGCGAACGGCAGCCCGCCCCGGCTGATGGCGCCGAGGTCGTTGTAGGCGGCGGCGTGCTGGGCGGCGTCCAGGAGCGCGGGGTGCAGGCCGAAGTCGGCGGGGTCGGTGCCGGCGTTCTCGGAGAGCGCGACCTCGGCGAACACCTCGGTGCCGCGGCGCCAGGCGGCGCGCAGGGCGCGGAAGGCGGGCCCGTAGTCGAAGCCGAGTCCGGCCAGGCGCTCGTAGCAGCCGTCGAGGTCGACCTGTTCGGCGCCGGCGGGCGGCCAGACGGTGGCGTCGAAGGCGGCGTCCGGGGCGCCGGCGCCGGTGGTGAGGACACCGGTGGCGTGCTGCGACCAGGGCAGGTCGAAGCCGTCCTCGACGCGGGAGAAGATGCCGAGCGTGCGGCGGCCCGCGGGGTCGGGAGCGCCGACCCGGACCTGAAGCTGGACCGCGCCCCGCTCGGGGAGCACCAGCGGGGCGGCGAGGGTGAGTTCCTCGACGCGGTCGCAGCCGGCCTCGTCGCCCGCGCGGATGGCGAGTTCGACGAAGGCGGTGCCGGGCAGCAGGGCGCGGCCCTGGACGCCGTGGTCGGCGAGCCAGGGGTGGGAGTGGACGGAGAGCCTGCTGGTGAACAGGAACCCTTCGCCGTCGGCGAGTTCGACGGCGGCGCCGAGCAGCGGATGGTCGGCGGAGCCCAGTCCGGCGGCGGTGACGTCCTGGCCGGAGCGGCCCGCGGCCGGCCAGAACCGCTGGTTCTGGAAGGGGTAGGTGGGCAGGTCGGCGCGCCCGGCCCCGGCGCTGTCGAAGAGGCGGGCCCAGCGGACGGTGAGGCCGCGGACGTGCACCCGGGCGAGTCCGGTGAGGGCGGACTCCTCCTCGGGGCGGTCCTTGCGCAGCAGCGGGACGGCGGTGGTGCCCTCGGGCAGCGACTCCTGCGCCATCGCGGACAGCACGCCGTCGGGGCCGACTTCGAGGAGGGTGGTGACGCCGCGGCCGGCGAGGGTGGTGACGCCGTCGGCGAAGCGGACGGCCTCGCGGACGTGGCGGACCCAGTAGTCGGCGGTGCACAGGTCGGCGGGGTCGGCGATAGCGCCGGTCAGGTTGGAGACGACCGGGATGCGCGGCTCCTGGTAGGTGAGGCCCCGGGCGACGCTCCGGAACTCCTCCAGCATCGGGTCCATGAGCGGCGAGTGGAAGGCGTGGCTCACCCGCAGCCGGGTGGTCTTGCGGTCCTGCGCCTCGAAGTGCGCGGCGATCGCGGCGACTTCGTCCTCGTCACCGGCGACGACCACGGAGGACGGGCCGTTGACCGCCGCGACGGAGACGCGCTCCGTCAGATGCGGGGCGACCTCCTCCTCGGTGGCGCGCACCGCGAGCATCGCACCGCCCCGCGGCAGCTCCTGCATCAGGAAGGCGCGGGCGGCGACCAGCGCACACGCGTCCTCCAGCGACAGCACCCCGGCGACATGCGCGGCGGCGATCTCACCGATGGAGTGGCCGCCGACGTAGTCGGGGGTGACACCCAGGGAGGAGACGAGGCGATAGAGGGCGACCTCGACGGCGAACAGCGCGGGCTGGGTCCAGCCGGTCTCGTTGAGGAGTTCGGCGTCGGAGCCCCAGACGACCTCGCGCAGCGGGCGGTCGGTGTGGCGGTCGAGCAGGGCGGCTATCTCGTCGAAGGCCTCGGCGAACACCGGGAAGCGGGCGTGCAGTTCGCGGCCCATGCCGAGGCGCTGGGAGCCCTGTCCCGAGAACAGGACGGCCGAGGCGCCGTCGTCGACCGAGCCGTGGGCGATCTCGGTGGCGGCCGAGGCGTCGGTGCCGGCGCACAGCAGCACGGCCCGGTGCTCGAAGGTGGCGCGGCCGTCGGCGAGCGCGAGGCCGATGTCCAGCGGGTCGGCGCCGGGGTGGCTCTCGAGGTGGGCGGCGAGGCGCTCGCGCTGGACGTCGAGCGCGACGGCGGTGCGGCCGGACAGGGTCCAGGGGACGAGCGCGGGCCGGGCCGCGGGGTCCGGGGCGGGGCGCTCGGGCGCGGTGGGGGCCTGCTCCAGGATGAGGTGGGCGTTGGTGCCGCTGATGCCGAAGGAGGAGACACCGGCCCGGCGGGCGCGGCCGGTCTCGGGCCAGTCGACGGCCCGGTCGAGGAGTTCGACCGCACCTGCGGTCCAGTCGACATTGCTGGTCGGGCGCTCGGCGTGCAGGCTGCGGGGCAGCACGCCGTGCTGGATCGCCATGATCATCTTGATCACGCCGGCGGCGCCGGAGGCGGCCTGGGCGTGGCCGATGTTCGACTTGACGGAGCCGAGCAGCAGCGGCCGCTCACGGTTCTGGCCATAGGTGGCCAGCAGGGCCTGCGCCTCGATCGGGTCGCCGAGGGTGGTGCCGGTGCCGTGCGCCTCGACCGCGTCGACGTCCGCGCCGGCCAGGTGCGCGTTCTCCAGGGCGGCGCGGATGACGCGCTGCTGGGACGGGCCGTTGGGGGCGGTGAGGCCGTTGGAGGCGCCGTCCTGGTTGAGGGCGGAGCCGCGCAGCACCGCGAGGACCTTGCGGCCCTCGCGCTGGGCGTCGGACAGCCGCATCAGGATGAACAGGCCGGCGCCCTCGGCCCAGCCGGTGCCGTCGGCGTCGTCGGAGAACGGCTTGCAGCGGCCGTCGGCGGCCAGTCCGCTCTGCGAGGTGAACGCGATGAACGGGTGCGGCGTCGCCATCACGGACGCGCCGCCCGCCAGGGCCAGGGAGCACTCGCCGCCGCGCAGCGCCTGCGCGGCCAGGTGCAGGGAGACCAGCGAGGAGGAACAGCCGGTGTCGACGGTGACGGCCGGGCCCTCGGCGCCCAGGAAGTAGGAGAGCCGGCCGGAGATCACACTGGCGGCATGACCGGTGGTGGAGTACACCTCGGCGTCCTCGTCGGACGCCTTGATGACCTCTCCGTAGTCCTGTCCCGTGGTGCCCATGAACACGCCCGTGCGGCTGCCCCGCAGCGCGGAGGGGTCGATGCCGGCCCGCTCCAGTGCCTCCCAGGCGATCTCCAGGAGGATGCGCTGCTGCGGGTCCATGGCGACGGCCTCGCGGGGCGAGATGCCGAAGAACCCGGGGTCGAAGCCGGCGGCGTCGTCGAGGAAGCCGCCGACCTGGGCGAGGCTGCTGCCCTCGCCGCCGCCCGCCAGCCGGTCCAGGTCCCAGCCGCGGTCGGTCGGGAACGGACCGATGACGTCGCGGCCCTCGGCGACGAGCTCCCACAGGTCCTCGGGGGAGACGACGCCGCCGGGGAAGCGGCAGCCGATGCCGACGACCGCGATCGGCTCCGCCGCCGACGCGACCAGCTGCTCGTTCTGCTTGCGCAGCCGCTCGATCTCCTTCAGGGACGACCGCAGCGCCTCGACGTACTTGTTGGTGGACGTGCTCATCGTGTGCCAGCTCTCTTTCAGTTCGCCGAGTTCTCGGCGGCCAGCCGCAGCAGGGCTTCGGCGTCCATGTCGTCGAGGTCGAGGGAGTCCGCCGCGTCGTCCGCCGCGGTGGCGCTGTCCTCGGTGTCGTCGGACTCGGCGAGTTTCAGAACCATGTCGAGGAGGCCCGCCTTGCGCAGCCGTCCGATCGGGACGGTGGCGAGGGCCTCGCGGATACGGGCATCGGGGTCGTCGGCGCGGCCGGTGTCCGCCTCATCGGGTGCGGTGCCGTAGAGCAGCGAACCGATGTGCTGGGCGAGGGCCGCGGGGGTCGGGTAGTCGAAGACCAGGGCGGCCGGCAGGGGCAGCCCGAGGGCGGCGCGGAGCCGGTTGCGCAGTTCGACGGCGGTGACGGAGTCGAAGCCGACGTCGCGGAAGGCGCGTGAGGCGGGCACCGCGTCGGGGCTGTCGTGGCCGAGGGTCGCGGACGCCTCGGCGCGGACGGCCTCGACGAGGGCACGGGCGCGTTCGGCGGTGGGCAGCCCGTCCAGGCGGGCGCGCAGCGGCGGCGCGGCCGCGTCGGCGCCACCGTCGGCCGGGCCCTCGTCGCTGAGGGCCGAGACGGCCTCCGGGACGGTGCTCAGCAGGGCGCTGGGCCGGTTCGCTGTGAAGGCGGGCGCGAACATCTCCCAGTCCATCAGGGTGACGGCGACCGCGGTGTCGTCGTTCTCGAGCATCTGGTCGAGGGCGCCCAGCGCGTGTTCCGGTTCCATGGCCAGCACGCCCTGGCGGACGAGCCGGTCGTGGACCTCGGGGTCGGTCGCCATGCCGACCTCGCCCCAGGTGCCCCAGGCCACCGACGAGGCGGTCAGGCCGAGGGACCTGCGGTGCTCGGCGAGGGCGTCGAGGTAGGCGTTGGCGGCGGCGTAGCCGGGCTGGCCGCCGCTGCCCCAGACCGCGGCGCCGGACGAGAACAGCACGAACGCGTCCAGGTCGAGGTCGGCGGTCAGCTCGTGCAGATGCCGGGCGGCGGTCAGCTTGGCACGCATCAGCGCGTCGAGCTGACCGAGCGTCAGATCGGCGACCGGGGCGTCGTCGTGGGCCACACCGGCGGAGTGGAAGACCACGGTGAGCGGCGCGTCCTCGGGCAGCTCGGCCAGCAGCGCGGCGAGCGCGTCCCGGTCGGCGGCGTCGCAGGCGGCGATGGTCACCCGGACGCCCAGCTGTTCCAGTTCGGCGCGGAGTTCGGCGGCGCCCGGGGCGTCGGCGCCGCGCCGGCTGGTCAGCACCAGGTGTGCGGCGCCCTGTTCGGCGAGGCGGCGGGCGACCCGGCCGCCGATGCCGCCGGTGCCGCCGGTGACGAGGACGGAGCCGTGGACCGGCGGGCGCTTCCCGGAGCCGGGTACGGCCGGGGCGGCGTGGGCGAGGCGGCGGGCGAGCACGCCCGAGCCGCGGATCGCGAGCTGGTCCTCGCCGCCCGCGTCGGCGAGCAGTCCGGTGAGCCGGGCGGCGGCCCGGGTGTCGACCGTCTCCGGCAGGTCGATCAGACCGCCCCACCGGTCGGGGTGTTCGAGGCCGATGACCCGGCCGAGGCCCCACAGCGCACCCTGCACGGGGCTGCTGAGGACATCGCCGCGGCCGGCGGCGACACCGCCCCGGGTCAGGCACCACAGGGGCGCGGTGAGTCCCGCGTCGCCGAGGGCCTGGGCGAGGAGGAGGGTCTGGGCGAGGCCGAGAGGCACCGAACCGTGGTCGGTGTGGAGTGCCTCGGCGGCGGCGAGCAGCGAGACCACGGCGTGGAACTCCCCCTCGTCCTCGCGGAGCTGGGCGAGCTGCGCGGCCCAGGCGGCCCGGTCGGTGCCCTTGGCCTCGAAGCGGACGGTGTCCGGGCCGAGCGCGTCGAGGACGGCGGTGGCCCAGGGGGCGCCCGCATGGTCCGGCGAGATCACCGCGAGCAGCCGGCCGGCGGGCCGGGCCGTGCCGGGTTCGGAGACCCGGTTCCACTCGATGTGGTAGCGCAGGGCGTCCGCCCGGGAGCGGGTGAGGGAGCGGGTGCGCCAGGCGGACAGCGCGGGCAGCACGTCGCCGAGCCGGGCGGCGCCGTCGTCGGCGGGCATGCCGAGTTCACCGGCGAGCGCGTCGAGGTCCTGGTTCTCGACCAGTTCCCAGAAGGCGGCGTCGGAGGCGTCGGCGGTGCCCGCGGGGGCGGCGGCCTTCGGCTCGGGCCAGAAGTCCTGCCGCTGGAAGGGGTAGGTCGGCAGGTCGACGGCCGCGTACGCGGGGCGGTCGAAGGCGGTGGTCCAGTCGACGGCGATGCCGTGGGTGTGCGCCTCGGCGAGCGAGGTGAGGAACCGGCGGCGGTCGCCGTCGTCGCGGCGCAGCGTGCCGAGGACGGCGCCGGTCTCGGCCGACTCCACCGCGTTCTCGGCGAGGCTCTCCTGGGTCTCCTGGATCGGGGCGGCCAGCACCGGGTGCGGGCTGATCTCCACGAACACCCGGTGTCCGGAGGCGATGAGGGCGCGGGTGGCGTCCTCCATCAGCACCGTCTGCCGCAGGTTGGTGTACCAGTAGGTGCCGTCGAAGGCCGCCTCGTCGAGCCGGGCGCCGGTGACGGTCGAGTAGAACGGCACCTCGGGGGTGCGGGGGCTGACGGGGGCGAGGACGCGGGCGAGTTCGTCGCGCACGGCCTCGACGTGCCGGCCGTGCGAGGCGTAGTCCACGGACACCTTGCGGGCCCGTACGTTCTGCTCGCGGCAGGTCTCCAGGAGTTCGTCGAGGGCGTCGGCGTCGCCGGAGACGATCACCGAGGAGGGGCCGTTGACGGCTGCGATGGACAGCGCCTCGCCCCAGGGCTGAAGGAGTTCGGTGACGCGTGCGGCGGGCGCGGAGACGGACATCATGCCGCCGAGCCCGGACAGCTGGGGCAGGGCCTGGCTGCGCAGCGCCACGACGAGGGCGGCGTCCTCCAGGCTGAGCGCCCCGGCGACATGGGCGGCGGCGATCTCGCCCTGCGAGTGGCCGACGACGGCGGCCGGTTCGACGCCGTGTGACCGCCACAGCGCGGTGAGTGCGACCATCATCGAGAACAGGGCGGGCTGGACGACGTCCACGCGCTCCAGGAGCTCCGGGTCGCCCTCGCCGGCCAGCACGTCGTGCAGCGACCAGTCGGTGTACGGGGCGAGCGCCGCGGCGCAGTCGTCGACGGCGGTGCGGAACACCTCGGAGCCGGCGAGGAGTTCGCGGCCCATCCCCCACCACTGGGAGCCCTGGCCCGGGTAGACGAAGACGGGCCCCGTGGAGTCCGGTCCCACGGTGCCGGTGACGACGCCGGGGGCGGACGCGGAGGACACCACGGCCTCCAGGCCGCGGGTGAAGTCCTCGGGCCGGCTGCCGAGGACGACGGCACGGTGGTCGAAGGCGGTCCTGGTGGTGGCCAGGGCGTGTCCGACGCGGGAGGGCTCGACGGTGACGTCGGTGCCGGTGGTCGCGGTCAGCAGCCGGGACGCCTGCTCGCGCAGCGCCTGCGCGGACTTGGCGGACAGCAGCCAGGGGACGAGCGGGGCGTCCTCGATGTCACCGGCGGGTTCTTCGGAGGGCGCCTCGACGGGCTCCTCGGCGGGCGGGGCCTGCTCCAGGAGGAGGTGGGCGTTGGTGCCGCTGATGCCGAAGGAGGAGATGCCGGCCCGGCGGGGGCGGTCCTGGGTGGTGGGCCAGGCGGTGCGCTCGCGCAGCAGGGTGACGGCGCCGGAGGTCCAGTCGACATGGCTGGAGGGCTCGTCGATGTGCAGGGTGCCGGGCACTTCGCCGGCGTGCATGGCCATCACCATCTTGATGACACCGGCGACGCCCGCGGCGGCCTGGGTGTGGCCGATGTTGGACTTCACCGAGCCCAGCAGCAGCGGCTGTCCGCCGTCGCGGCCCTGGCCGTAGGTGGCGAGCAGGGCGCCGGCCTCGATGGGGTCGCCGAGCTTGGTGCCGGTGCCGTGCGCCTCGACCACGTCGATGTCGGCGGTGCCGAGTCCGGCGTTGGCGAGGGCCTGGCGGATGACCCGCTGCTGGGAGACGCCGTTGGGGGCGGTCAGTCCGTTGGAGGCGCCGTCCTGGTTGAGGGCGGAGCCGCGGACGACGGCGAGGACGCGGTGGCCGTTGCGGCGGGCGTCGGAGAGCTTCTCCAACAGGACGACGCCGACGCCCTCGGCGAGGGTCATGCCGTCGGCGGCCTCGGCGAACGGCTTGCAGCGGCCGTTCTCGGCCAGTGCGCGCTGCCGGCTGAAGCCGACGAACGCGTGCGGGGTGGCCATGACGGCGGCGCCGCCGGCCAGGGCGAGGCTGCTCTCGCCGCTGCGCAGGGACTGGCAGGCCAGGTGCATCGCGACCAGGGAGGAGGAGCAGGCGGTGTCGACGGTGACCGCCGGGCCCTCGAGGCCCAGCAGATAGGAGACCCGGCCGGACAGCACACTGGCCGCGGTGCCGGTCATCATGTGCACCTCGGCGCCCTCGGTGCCGTTCTGCACGCTGCTGGAGTAGTCCTGGTAGCTGGCGCCGAAGAAGGCGCCGGTGGCGGTGGAGTGCAGCGACTCGGGGTCGATGCCGGCCCGCTCCAGGGCCTCCCAGGAGGTCTCCAGGAGGAGCCGCTGCTGCGGGTCCATGGCCAGCGCCTCGCGGGGCGAGATGCCGAAGAACCCTGCGTCGAAGCCGGCCGCCTCGTGCAGGAAGCCGCCGTGCACGGAGTAGGTGCGGCCCTGCCGGTCGGGGTCCGGGTCGTAGAGGCCGTGGGCGTCCCAGCCGCGGTCGGCGGGGAACTCGGAGATGACGTCGGCGCCGTCGAGGGCGAGCCGCAGCAGCTCCTCCGGGGTGTTCGCGCCGCCGGGGAAGCGGCAGCTCATGCCGACGATGACGATCGGGTCGTCATCGGCGCCCGCGGTGACCGCGGCGGTGGGCCGGTCGCCGGCCGTGCCGGTGGTGCCGAGCGCGGTGGCCTTCAGGAACGTGGCGAGCGCGACCGCGTTGGGGTGGTCGAAGACCATGGTGGACGGCAGGGTGAGCCCGGTCGCGGCGACCAGGCGGTTGCGCAGGTCGACGGCGGTCACCGAGTCGAAACCGATGTCGCGGAAGGCGCGGCGCTCCGGGACGGTGTCGGCGGAGGCGTGGCCGAGGACTGCGGCGGTCTCCTCGCGGACCACGGAGAGCACGATCCGGTCCTGCTCGGCGGCGGACACGCCCTGGAGGCGGGCGGCCAGGCCGCTGGTGGCGGTGGCCCTCGCGGCGGGCGCGGCCCGGTCGGCCAGCAGCCGCGCCACCTCGGGGATCCGGTCGAACAGGTGCGAGGGCCGTCCGGCGGTGAAGACGTCGTGGTACGTGCCCCAGTCGATGTCCATCAGACCGATGACGTTCTCGTCGTCCTCCATGACCCGGGTCAGGGCGGTCATCGCCAGCTCCGGGTCGAGGTACTCCAGGCCGCTGCGGCGGATCTGGTGCGGGTCGGCCAGCTCGCGCTCGAGGTCGTCGGGCCACTTGCCCCAGTGGATGGAGGTGGCGCGGGCGCCACGGGCGCGGCGCTGTTCGGCGAGCGCGGACAGATAGGCGTTGCCCGCGACATACGCGGCGTGCACGCCGCTGCCCCACATGCCGGCGGTGGAGGAGTACAGGACGAAGTCGTCCAGCTCCTCGTCGTCGAGGAGTTCGTCGAGGATCCGGGCGCCGGTGACCTTGGCGTGCACCACGTCGGCGAACGCGTCGACGGTGGTGTCGGCGAGGGCGGCCAGCTCGATGACGGCGGCCGTGTGCACGACCGTGCGGACGGTGCGGCCCTCGGCCTTCAGGTCGGCGAGCAGGGCGGCGACCGCGTCGCGGTCGGTGATGTCACAGGCCGCGAACTGCGCCTCGGTGCCCGCCGCTGCGAGTTCGGCGGCGAGTTCGGCCGCGCCGGGGGCGTCCGCGCCGCGGCGGCTGAGCAGCACCAGGTGCTCGGCGCCCTGGGCGGCCAGATGGCGGGCGAGTCCGGGGGCGAGGGTGCCGGAGCCGCCGGTGACCAGGGTGGTGCCGCGCGGCTTCCAGGAGCGGGCCTTGCGGCGGGTGTCGCCGCTCGCGCGGACGATGCGGCGGGCGAGGACACCGGCGGGCCGCACGGCGAGCTGGTCGTCGTCGCCGAGCGCGCCGGCGAGGGCGGCGACGAGCCGCTGGGCGGCGCGGGCGTCCAGCGCCGCGGCAGGTGACGTTTGCCCGTCAAGGAGCGGCGTCCGGTGCGTGCTCTCGGCGTGCCGGCCGGAAGTCCTCGTACTGGACGTACTTGGGCTTTCGGCCGGTGCGGCGAGAGTGCGTGCCGGGCGTCGCGACGGGGCAGACGTCGCCTGTTGCGGCGCTGGCGCCTCGGGCAGGTCGACGACGCCGCCCCAGCGGTGGGGGTGTTCGACGGCGACGGTCCAGCCGAGTCCGGCGATCTGGCTCTGCAGCGGCCGGGTGACGGGGTCGGACGGGCCGGTGGAGAAGGCACCGCGGGTCAGGAACCACAACGGGGCCGGGACGTCGGCCTCGCCGAGGGCCTGGACCAGCGACACCGACAGCGCGAGTCCGAGGGTCAGTCCGGGGTGGCGGACGGAGTCCTGTTCGGCGTCGGCGAGGACGGAGACGATGCCGGTGAGGCCGTCGGTGTCGGTGAGGCGCTCGCGCAGGACGGCGGGGTCGGTGCAGCTCTCGTCGAGGACCAGGCGGCGCACCTCGGCGCCATGGGCCTCCAGCGTCTCGGCGACGTCGTCGTCGACGCCGCCGGCGGACACCAGCAGCCAGGTTCCGTCCAGGGTGGCGCGCGGGATCTGGGCCAGCGGCTCCCAGGTGACCCGGTAGCGCCAGGAGTCGACGGTGGAGCGCTCGCCGCGGGTGCGGCGCCAGGAGGCGAGGCCGGGCAGGATCGCGGCGACGGACTCCTCGTCGGTGCCGAGCGCCTCGGTCAGGGCGGAGACGTCCGCCTGCTCGACGGCCGCCCAGAAGTCGGCGTCCATCGGTGCGGAGGCCGAACGGTCCACGATGGCACGGTCGTTCCAGTACCGCTCGTGCTGGAAGGCGTAGGTGGGCAGGTCGACCCGGGTCGCGCCGGTGCCCTCGAACAGCGGGGCCCAGTCGACCTGGACGCCACGCACGAACACCTGGGCGGCGGACAGCAGGAAGCGGTCGACACCGCCGTTGTCACGGCGCAGGGTGCCGGAGGCCACGCCCACCACACCGGCGTCGTCGATCATGTCCTGGACGGACATGGCAAGCACGGGGTGCGAGCTGACCTCGATGAAGGCGCGGTGCTCGGTGTCGAGCAGACCGCGGATGGCGTCCGCGAACAGCACCCGGCCGCGCAGGCTGCGGAACCAGTAGCCGGCGTCCATGACGGTGGTGTCCAGCCAGTCACCGGTGACCGTGGAGAACAGCGGAACCTCGGACGCCTTGGGCGCGACCTCGGCCAGCAGCTGGAGGATCTCGTCGTGCAGGTCCTCGACATGGTGGGAGTGCGAGGCGTAGTCCACGGGTACGCGGCGCACGCGCACGCCCTCGGCGGTGAGCAGCTCGGACAGCTCGTCCAGGGCGCCGGGTTCACCGGAGACCACACAGGAGCGGGGGCCGTTCTCGGCGGCGACGGACACCCGTCCACCGAACGCCTCCAGACGGGCCTCCACCTCGGCGACGGGCAGCGCCACCGACATCATCCCGCCCCGCCCGGCCAGCGTCCGGCCGATGGCCTGGCTGCGCAGCGCCACCACCCGGGCACCGTCACGCAGCGACAGCGCACCGGACACCACGGCCGCCGCGATCTCACCCTGCGAGTGACCCACCACCGCGTCCGGCTCCACACCCTGCGCCCGCCACACCGCGGCCAGGGACACCATCACGGCGAACGACGCGGGCTGGACGACGTCCACGCGCTCCAGCGTCGGAGCACCCTCGACGCCCCGCAGGACGTCGACCAGGTCCCAGTCGGTGAACTCGGCGAGCGCAGCGGCACATTCGACGATCCGCTCCGCGAACACCAGCGACTCGTCGAGGAGTCGGGCACCCATGCCCACCCACTGGGAGCCCTGGCCCGGGAAGACGAAGACGGTGCGGCCGTCGACGTCGGCGACGCCCTCGGCGAGTCCGTTCCAGGACTGGCCCTCGGCCAGCGCGCGGCTACCGGTGAGCAGTTCGTCGCGGCCGGCCCCGACGACGACGGCCCGGCGCTCCAGCAGGGCCCGGGAGGTCAGCAGGCTGTGGCCGACGTCCTGGGGGCGCGGCTCGGTGTCGGCCTCGAAGCGGGTGACGAGGGCGGCTGCCTGGTCGCGGAGCGCCTGCTCGGAGCGGGCGGAGAGCAGCCACGGCAGGGCACCCGGCACGGCGGCCGGCTGCTGCGGGGCGTCCTCGGTCTCGGCGTCCTCGGCGGGCACGGGGGCCTGCTCGAGCACAGCGTGGGCGTTGGTGCCGCTGATGCCGAAGGAGGAGACGGCGGCGCGGCGTGGACGGCCGGTCTCCGGCCAGGTGACGGCCTCGTTCAGGAGGCGGACGTGGCCCGACTCCCAGTCGACGTGGCCGGAGGGCGAGGCGGCGTGCAGGGTCGGGGGCAGCACGCCCTGACGGAGCGCCATGACCATCTTGATGACGCCCGCGACACCGGCGGCGGCCTGGGTGTGGCCGATGTTGGACTTCAGGGAGCCCAGCCACAGGGGCTGTTCGGGGCCGTGCTCCTGGCCGTAGGTGGCGAGCAGGGCCTGTGCCTCGATGGGGTCGCCGAGCCGGGTGCCGGTGCCGTGCGCCTCGACGGCGTCGACATCGGCCGCGGTGAGGCCGCAGTGGTCCAGGGCCTGGCGGATGACCTGTTCCTGGGCGCGGCCGTTGGGGGCGCTCAGGCCGTTGGAGGCGCCGTCCTGGTTGACGGCGGACCCACGCAGCACGGCGAGCACGGGGTGGCCGTTGCGGACGGCGTCGGAGAGCCGCTCGACGACGAGGACGCCGACGCCCTCGCCCCAGCCGGTGCCGTCGGCGTCGTCGGAGAACGCCTTGCAGCGGCCGTCGTTGGCCAGGCCGCCCTGGGCGCTGAACTCCACGAAGACGGACGGCTCGGCGAGGAGGGTGACACCGCCGACGAGGGCGAGCGAGGACTCCCCGCGGCGCAGCGACTGGGCCGCCAGGTGCAGGGCGACGAGGGAGGAGGAGCACGCGGTGTCGACGGTGACCGCCGGCCCCTCGAGACCGTAGACGTAGGAGAGCCGGCCGGACAGCACGCTGGCGGCGGTGCCGGTCAGGGCGTGGCCGTGGAGTTCGGTGGCGGTGTCCGCGGAGGGGGCGCCCCAGTGGTAGGAGCCCACGAAGACGCCGGTCGAGCTGGAGCGCAGGGAGGTGGGGGCGATGCCGGCCCGCTCCAGGGCCTCCCAGGAGACTTCGAGCAGCAGGCGCTGCTGGGGGTCCATGGCGGTCGCCTCGCGCGGCGAGATGCCGAAGAATCCGGCGTCGAAGTCGGGGGCCTCGTAGAGGAATCCGCCCTCGTGCGTGGAACTGCTTCCCTCGCCGTTTCCGGTGAGTGCCTCGATGTCCCAGCCGCGGTCGACGGGAAAACCGGAAATGGCGTCCCCGCCGGATTCCACGAGTTCCCACAGGGATTCCGGCGATCTCACTCCGCCCGGCAGCCGGCAGCTCATTCCGACGATCGCGACGGGCTCGTTGTCACGGGATTCCAACTCGCCTATGCGGCGGCGGGCGCGGCGCAGATCGTTGGTGACCCGGCGAAGGTAGTCGACAACTTTTTCCTGCTGGTTCTGCTGGGGTTCCGGCATCGGGTCCGTCCTCGTCATCGGGTCGCGAACGAAAGCTGAGAATCCGCTAGGTGGTTTCGAACTCCTCGTCGATGAGGTCGAGCAGCCTCTCGACCGACACCGAGCCGATGTCCTCGTCGGAGAGGCTCTCCCGCGGGGCCGGGTCACGGCGGAGCGAGGCGGCGAGTGCGTCCAGGCGGTCCGCGACGGCCTGGCGTTCGGGGCCGCCGTCCGGCAGGGTCCGCACGGTGGCCTCGAACCTGGTGAGTTCGTCGTCGCACGATCCGCGCGGTGGGGGGCCGGATGCGACGAGGAGGTCCCCGATGCGCCGGGCCGCGAGTTCGGGGGTGGGGAAGTTGAAGACGAGGGTGGCCGGCAGGCGCAGTCCGGTGAGTGCGGTGAGGCGGTCGCTGAGTTCCACCCCGGCCAGCGAGTCGAAGCCCAGTTCCTTGAAGACCGCGCGGGGTCCGACCGCGTCCGGTCCCTGGTGGCCGAGGACGGCCGCCGCCTGGGTCCGCACCAGGCCGGTGAGCCGGCGTTCGCGCTCGGCCGGGGCCAGGGCCGCCGTCTCGGCCGCGAAGCTGTCCGGCGCCGGAGCGGCGGACGGGCCGGCGGGTGCGGCGCCGGGCGCCGCGGCGACGGGACGGGCGGGGCGTGGCGCGGCGGTGTGCTGGGTGCGGGCGCGCGTGAGCGGCCGGGGGGTCGTGCGCTCCTGTTCGGTGAGCTGCCGTACGACGACGGCGTCGGCGGTGAGCACCGGGGCGCCGGTGACGTCGGCGGCGGTCAGGGTCAGCGCGCCGTCGTCGGCAGAGCCGATCCGCACCCGCAGGACGGTGGCGCCGACGGCGTGCAGCCGGACCCCGTGCCAGGCGACGGGGAGTGTGCCGGTCGTGGTGAGGGCGGCGTGCCGGGCGGCGTCGAGGAGCGCGGGGTGCACTCCGTAGGCGCCGGGGTCGTCGGTGGTGCCGGCGTGGAGTTCGACCTCGGCGAGGATCGCCCCGTCGTGGTGCCAGGCGGCGCGCAGGCCCTGGAAGGCGGGGCCGAGGTCGAGGCCGTCGTCGGCCAGCCGCTCGTAGGGGTCGTCGAGGTCGAGGGGTTCGGCGCCCGGCGGGGGCCAGGTGGTCGCGAAGGAGGTGTCGGGTACTGCGGTGTCGGGCGCGGTGCCGAGCAGGCCGCCGGCCCGCCGGGTCCAGGGCTCGGCGGTGGCGTTGCCGGGACGGGAGTGGACGGTGAGGGCGCGTCGGCCGGCCTCGTCGGCGGAGCCGACCCGGACCTGGACGTCCAGGGTGTCATCGCCCTGCAGGACCGGCGCCTCGACCAGGGCGAGTTCGTGCAGGACGTCGCATCCGGTGTCGTCACCCGCGCGGACGGCGAGTTCCACCAGTACGGCGGCGGGCAGCAGGACGCGTCCGGCGACGGCGTGGTCGGCGAGCCAGGGGTGGGTGGCGAGGGAGAGCGTCGCGCCCGACACCGTGCCGCCGTCGGCGAGTTCGACGGCCGGGCCGAGCAGCGGATGCCCGCCGCCCGTGGCATGGGGGGTGCCGGGCCGGGCCGGGGCGGGCCAGTGCCGGGCACGCTGGAAGGCGTACGTCGGCAGGTCGGCGCGGCGGGCTCCGGTGCCAGTGTAGAGGGCGGACCAGTCGACGGGTACGCCGAGGACGTAGAGCCGGGCGAGCGCGGCGGTGAGGGCGGTCTCCTCGGGCTGGTCCTTGCGGAGGGTGGGGACAACATCGACCGGGGTGCCCGGGCTGTCCGGGCTGTCCGGGCTGTCCGGGCTGTCCGGGCTGTCCGGGCCGAGGACGGTGCGGGCGAGGGCGGTCAGGACGCTGCCGGGACCGAGCTCGACCAGCAGGTCGGTGCCGTGCTCGCGCAGGGCCGTCACGCCGTCGGCGAAGCGTACGGTGCCGCGCACGTGCCGCACCCAGTATTCGGGGGTGGCGATCTCGGCACCGGCGAGTGCGCCGGTGAGGTTGGAGATGACCGGCAGCGTCGGCTCGTGGAAGGTGAGCTGGGCGACGACGTCCCGGAAGGCGTCGAGCATCGGCTCCATCAACGGCGAGTGGAAGGCGTGCGAGACCGCGAGGCGGCTGGTGCGGCGGCCCTGTTCCGCGAAGTGGGCGGCGATCCGCTCCACGGCGTCCTCGGCGCCGGAGACGACGACCGCGGTGGGGCCGTTGACGGCGGCGAGCGAGACGTCGTCGCCGAGCAGCGGGAGCACCTCGTCCTCGGAGGCCTCGACGGCGGACATGGCGCCGCCGGCGGGCAGTGCCTGCATCAGGGTGGCGCGGGCGGCGACCAGACGCGCGGCGTCCTCCAGCGAGAACACCCCGGCGACGTGCGCGGCGGCGATCTCGCCGACGGAGTGACCGCCGACGGCGCCGGGGCGCAGCCCGAAGGACTCGGCGAGCCGGTGGAGGGCGACCTCGAAGGCGAACAGCGCGGGCTGGGTCCATCCGGTGCGGTCGAGTGCGGCGGGGTCCTCGCCCCACATCACGGACCGCACCGGACGCTCCAGTTCGGGGTCCAGGGCAGCCAGGACAGTGTCCAGGGCCTCGGCGAACACCGGGAAACGGGCGGCGAGTTCACGGCCCATGCCGAGCCGCTGGGAGCCCTGTCCGGAGAAGAGGGCGGCGGTGGTGCGGGGGGCGGCCTCGCCGCGGGCGCGCTCCACGGCGCCGTCGCCGGTCGGCGTCAGCACGGCGCGGTGGCGCAGCGCGGCCCGGCCGACGGCCAGCGACTGGCCGACGTCCAGCGGGTCGAGGCCGGGGCGGGCGCGGACGAAGGAGGTGAGCCGCTCGATCTGCGCGTCGAGCGCCTGCGGCGAGGCCGCGGACACCGGCCAGGCCACGGCGTCCGCCGCGGGCACGACGGCGGCGGGGGCGGGGGCGGGCTCGTCGGCGGGTGCCTCCTCGACGATGACGTGCGCGTTGGTGCCGCTGATGCCGAAGGAGGACACGGCGGCCCGGCGCGGGCGGCCGGTGGCGGGCCAGGGCAGGGGCTCGGTGAGGAGTTCGACGGCGCCGGCCGACCAGTCGACCTGCCGGGTGGGGGCGGAGACGTTCAGGGTTTCCGGCAGCAGGCCGTGGCGCATCGCCTGGACGGCCTTGACGAGTCCGCCGATGCCGGCGGCGGCCTGCGCGTGCCCGATGTTCGACTTCAGGGAGCCGAGGCGCAGCGGCTGTCCGCCGTCGCGGTCCTGGCCGTAGGTGGCGAGCAGGGCGCGGGCCTCGACGGGGTCGCCGAGCCGGGTGCCGGTGCCGTGGGCCTCGACGAGGTCGATGTCGGCGGGACCGAGTCCGGCGTCGGTGAGGGCCTCGCGGATGACGCGCTCCTGGGCCGGTCCGCTGGGGGCGGTGAGACCGTCGGAGGCGCCGTCCTGGTTGACGGCGGAGCCGCGCAGCACGGCGAGCACCCGGTGCCCGGCGGCGCGGGCGGTGGACAGGCGCTCCAGCACGACCAGGCCGGCGCCCTCCGCCCAGGTGGTGCCGTCGGCGTCGTCGGAGAAGACCTTGCAGCGGCCGTCGGCGGCGAGTCCGCCCTGCCGGGTGTAGGCGACGAACCCGACCGGTGTGGACATCACGGCGACGCCGCCGGCCAGCGCGGTGCTGCACTCCCCCGACCGCAGCGAGCGCAGCGCGTAGTGGAGGGCGACCAGGGACGAGGAGGACGCCGTGTCGAGGGTGACGGCGGGTCCTTCGAGGCCGAGGCAGTGGGCGAGCCTGCCGGAGGCGAGGCTCGGCGACAGGCCGGTGAGGGCGTGCCCGGTGAGGTCCTCGCGGGAGGCGTTGGTGATGGTCGCGTAGTCCTGGCCGTTGGTGCCGACGAAGACCCCGGTGCGGGTGCCGCGCAGGGTGTGTGGGTCGATGCCGGCGTGTTCCAGGGCCTGCCAGGAGGTCTCCAGGACGAGCCGCTGCTGCGGGTCGGTGGAGACGGCCTCGCGGGGCGACATCCCGAAGAAGCCGGCGTCGAAGTCGGCGGCCGCGGCGAGGAATCCGCCGCGGTGGGTCACGCTGCGGCCGGGCCCGTCGCCGGTCAGGGCGGCCAGGTCCCAGCCGCGGTCGCCGGGGAACGGCCCGGTGGCGTCGCGGCCGGAGCGGATCAGGTCCCACAGGTCCTCGGGCCCCTCGACGCCTCCCGGATAGCGGCAGGCCATTCCGACGACCACCACCGGGTCCTCGTCGGCTCCGATCGTCATGCGTCGCTCACCCCTGCGGAAAAGTCGGTCCTGTGGCCACCTCTGGCTGCGGGATCGTAAGCGCGCGAAGCCTGTACTTTTCCCTAAGAAATCACGGGGTTGGGCGCCCGGCCGCGCCCGGACGGCGCGAAAACCCCCTCTTGCGCGCGAAGACTAGGGATTCCCCGGACCCTGGCGTGAGAAGAAGTCAGCGGCACGCTTCTCCCGCGCGGCACAGCGCTCCGCGCGGCGGGGTCGGCGGTGTCCTGTGACGGCGTGCGCGACAGGCGGCGGCGTCGGCGAAAGCGGTCATCCGGCGACATTCGGTGGGTGGGCGCGAGGCGTGCGGGCCGCGCGGTCCGCCACTTTCCGGAGGGTGTTGTCATGGGCGCGCACAGGCGGCCGATCCTGTTCGTGAGTTATGCGGAAAGCGGACTTCTCAATCCGCTGCTCGTACTGGCCGAGGAATTGTCCCGGCGGGGTGTGGAGGATCTGTGGTTCGCCACGGACGAGAAGGCGCGCGACCAGATCAAGTCGGCGTCGGCGGACAGTGAGCTGCGGTTCGCCTCGCTCGGCGACACCGTGTCGCAGATGTCGGCGGTCACCTGGGACGACGAGACGTATGCCGAGGTGACGCAGCGGTCCCGGTTCAAGGCGCACCGCGCGGTCATCCGGCACTCCTTCGCGCCCGAGACCCGGGTGGAGAAGTACCGGGCGCTGGAGAAGGTCGTCGAGGAGGTCCAGCCCGCCCTCATGGTGATCGAGAGCATGTGCCAGTTCGGGTACGAGCTGGCGATCACCAAGAAGATCCCGTTCGTGCTCGGGGTGCCGTTCCTGCCGAGCAACGTACTGACCTCGCACGTGCCGTTCGCCAAGTCGTACACGCCGTCCGGGTTCCCGGTGCCGCACTCGGGTCTGCCGGGGAAGATGTCGATCGCCCAGCGGGTGGAGAACGAGCTGTTCCGGGTGCGCACGCTCGGGATGTTCATGTCGAAGGAGATGCGCGAGGTCGTCGAGGAGGACAACCGTATTCGCGGCGAGCTGGGCATCTCCCCCGAGGCGCGGCAGATGATGGCGCGCATCGACCACGCCGAGCAGGTGCTGTGCTACTCGGTGACCGAGCTGGACTACCCGTTCCCGATGCACGAGAAGGTGCGGCTGGTGGGCACGCTGGTGCCGCCGCTGCCGCAGGCGCCGGACGACGAGGGCCTGTCGGACTGGCTGGGTGAGCAGAAGTCCGTGGTCTTCATGGGCTTCGGCACCATCACCCGGCTCACCCGGGAGCAGGTCGCCTCGCTGGTGGAGGTGGCCCGCCGGCTTGAGTGCGAGGGCCACCAGGTGCTGTGGAAGCTGCCGAGCGAGCAGCAGCATCTGCTGCCCCCGGCCGAGGAACTGCCCGCGAACCTGCGGATCGAGAGCTGGGTACCCTCGCAGCTGGACGTGCTGGCGCACCCGAACGTCAAGGTGTTCTTCACGCACGCCGGAGGCAACGGCTACCACGAGGGCCTGTACTTCGGAAAGCCGCTGGTGGTGCGGCCGTTGTGGGTGGACTGCGACGACCAGGCCGCGCGCGGCCAGGACTTCGGCGTGAGCCTGACCGTCGACCGTCCCGAGACCGTGGACACGGACGATGTCCTCGACAAGGTCACCCGGGTGCTGAACGAGCCGTCCTTCACCGAACGCGCCGAGTACTACGCCGGGTTGCTGAAGGCCGCGGGCGGTCGTACCGCCGCCGCCGACCTGCTGCTCGGCCTGCCCGTCCTGGCCAACGACTGACCGAGGAATTCGAGGAGGTCAAGGATGTCCTATACGTATCCGGTCTCCATGCCGTGGCTGAAGGGCCGCGAGCTGGAGTACGTGACGGAGGCCGTCGGCGGCGGCTGGATCTCGTCGCAGGGCCCCTACGTCCGGCGGTTCGAGGAGGCGTTCGCCGCCTGGAACGACATGCCCCACGGTGTCGCCTGTTCGTCGGGCACCACCGCGCTGACGCTGGCGCTGCGGGCGCTGGGCGTCGGCCGCGGCGACGAGGTGATCGTCCCGGAGTTCACGATGATCGCGACCGCGTGGGCGGTCACCTACACGGGGGCGACCCCGGTGTTCGTGGACTGCGGCGACGACCTGAACATCGACGTCTCGCGCATCGAGGAGAAGATCACCCCGCGCACCAAGGTGATCATGCCGGTGCACATCTACGGCCGGCAGTGCGACATGGACGCCATCATGAACCTGGCGTACGAGTACAACCTGCGGGTCGTCGAGGACTCGGCGGAGGCGCACGGGGTGCGCCCGGTGGGCGACATCGCCTGCTTCTCGCTGTTCGCCAACAAGATCATCACGGCGGGTGAGGGCGGGGTGTGCCTGACCCGGGACGCCCGTCTGGCCGAGCAGATGGCGCATCTGCGGGCGATGGCGTTCACCAAGGACCACAGCTTCCTGCACAAGAAGCTGGCCTACAACTACCGCATGACGAACATGCAGGCCGCGGTGGCGCTCGCGCAGACCGAGCAGCTGGACACCATCCTCGCGACCCGCCGCGACATCGAGAAGCGCTACGACGAGGCGCTGCGGGACGTGCCCGGCATCACGCTGATGCCGGCCCGTGACGTGCTGTGGATGTACGACCTGCGGGCCGAGCGCAGCGAGGAGCTGCGCGCGTACCTGGCCGACCAGGGCGTCGAGACCCGGGTGTTCTTCAAGCCGATGAGCCGTCAGCCGGGCTACTACGACGCCGACTGGCCGTCGTTGAACGCCTCCCGGTTCAGCGAGGACGGCTTCTACCTGCCGACGCACACCGGACTGACCGCGCAGGACCAGGAGTTCATCACCGACCGGATCCGCGACTTCTACGGAGTCGGGCGATGACCGCCGACACCGGGGCGACGACGTACGCGCCGGGCTGCCCGGTCGCCTTCCCGCTGCGCCGGCCGGGCCGTCCGTTCCCGCCGCCGGAGTACGCCGACTACCGGGCGGGCGAGGGCCTGGTCCGCTCCGAACTGCCCGCCAGCGGCCCGGTGTGGCTGGTGACGCGGCACGAGGACGTGCGGACCGTGCTGACCGACCCCCGGATCAGCGCGGACCCCTCCCGCCCCGGCTTCCCGCGGGCCAGGCGCACCGGTGGCGCCCCCTCGCAGTCGGAGATCCCGGGCTGGTTCGTGGCGCTGGATCCGCCGGAGCACGACCGGTTCCGCAAGACGCTGATCCCGGAGTTCACCGTGCGCAAGGTGCGGGAGCTGCGTCCGGCGATCCAGCAGATCGTGGACGAGCGGATCGACGCGATGCTCGCCGCGGGCAACTCGGCCGACCTGATCGCGGACTTCGCGCTGTCCGTGCCGTCGCTGGTCATCTCCGACCTGCTCGGGGTGCCCAAGGCGGACCGGGACTTCTTCGAGGCGAAGACGAGGGTCCTGGTGACCTTGTCCTCCACCGACGAGGAACGCGACGCGGCGTCCAAGGTGCTGCTGCGCTACCTGAACCGGCTCATCCAGATCAAGGAGCGCCGCCCCGGCGACGACCTGATCAGCCGGCTGCAGCGGGCCGGCACCCTGTCCCGGCAGGAGCTGTCCGGGGTGTCGATGCTGCTGCTCATCGCGGGGCACGAGACCACGGCGAACAACATCGGCCTGGGCGTCGTCCAGCTGCTGACCAACCCGCAGTGGATCGGCGACGACCGCATCGTCGAGGAGATGCTGCGCTACTACTCGGTCGCCGACCTGGTGTCCTTCCGGGTGGCCGTGCAGGACGTGGAGATCGGCGGCCAGCTGATCAAGGCCGGTGAGGGCATCGTCCCGCTGATCGCCGCGGCCAATCACGACGGTTCGGTCTTCGACAAGCCCGAGGAGTTCAACCCGGAGCGCTCCGCGCGCTCGCACGTGGCGTTCGGGTACGGCGTCCACCAGTGTCTCGGGCAGAACCTGGTGCGGGTGGAGATGGAGCTCGCCTACCGCACCCTGTTCGAGCGCATCCCGACCCTCGAACTGGCTGTGCCGGTCGAGGAGTTGCCCCTGAAGTACGACGGCGTGCTGTTCGGTCTGCACGAGCTGCCCGTCACCTGGAACTGAGCGACGGGCCCGCCGCCGCGGCGGCGGGCCCGCTGGAACGACCCTGGAGGAATGATGGTGCACGTCAACGTGGACGTCGATCGCTGCGTCGGCGCCGGACAGTGCGTCCTGACCGCGTCGGACGTGTTCGACCAGGACGACGACGGCCTGGTGACCGTCGTCGCACAGCCGTCGGACCCGGCCACGGTGGGGGTGGTCCGCGAGGCCGCGGTGGTCTGCCCGTCAATGGCGATCACGGTGGTGGAGGACTAGCCCAGGCGGAGCGGGAGTTCAACGGGCCGTACCTGCCGATCGGTGGGTACGGCCCGTACCGCGTTCGGCTGCGGCGTCAGTCCGGGGCGAGTTCTCTCCGTCGAAATCGCCTGACGAAGCGGGGTGGGCGGTGGCGGGGCCACGGTGAGGTGATCGACGAGCTCGCCCGGAACTTCCGGACGGGCGTGTGCCTAAGGTGGTCGGGACGTGGCAGCCGGGCTGGGTGTGGGTGAGGGAGGGGTCGTCATCGACCGGGTGGAAGTCAACGGTGTCGAGGCGGACAGTGAGGACCTCAAGGTGCTCACGCGGGTCAGCTACGCGCATTTCACCTCGATGCAGGTGCGGGGCGGTGCGGTCCGGGGGCTGAATCTGCACCTGAGACGGTTGGACGAGAGCGCGCGCGGGTTGTTCGGCAGGGGACTGGACGCAGAGCGGGTGCGGGGATGTGTGCGGCACGCCCTCGAAGGGGGTCCGGACGCGGTATCGGTCCGGGTGACCGTCTTCTCCCGGAGGCTGGATGCCGTGCTGCGCGGCGAGGCCGTGGAGCCGGAGCTGGCGGTGGCGACGAGCGCCCCGGCTGAGGCGCAGAGCGAGCCGATGCGACTGCGGACGGTGGAGTACGAGCGGGACCTGCCTCATGTCAAGCACGCGGGGACGTTCGGTCTGATTCACGGCCGACGGCAGGCGGTGCTCGCCGGGTACGACGACGTACTGTTCACCGATCAGTACGGCCGGATCAGCGAGGCGTCGGTCTGGAACATCGGCTTCTACGACGGGGAGCGGGTGATCTGGCCCGAGGCCGCGGTGCTGCCGGGCATCACGATGCAGCTGCTGCAGCGGGGGCTGGAGGCCAAGGGCGTCCCCTCCGAGCGGCGTGAGGTCCGGCTGGATGACATCGTGTCCCGTGCCTCCGGCTCCCCGGTCCTCGCTGCCTTCCTGACGAACTCGATCTCGCCGGCCGTGCCGGTTGCGAGCATCGACGGGGCAGCGCTGGCCGTCGACTCGACCGTCACGGACCTGCTCGTGGACTGCTACGAGAGCAATCCCTGGCAAGCCGTCTAGGGGTGCTGGGGAAAGCGCTGGTCACAGTCGCTTGTTGAGGACTGCGACCAGCGCGGTCGCAGTCCTGGCGGGCGGCGAGGCCGCCACGGGATCAGGCGCCGACGGTTCCGTCGATGCCCTCGCGCAGAAGGTCCGCGTGTCCGTTGTGCCGGCCGTATTCCAGGAGGACGTGCACCATCACCATCCGCAGCGACACCTCCTCGCGCCACCTCGGCTGATGGCCGGCCCGGTCCAGGGACTCGCTCTCCCGCTCGATGCGGCGCGAGTTCGCCACCTCGGCCTCCCAGGCCGCGAACGCCTCCTGTCGGGTCGACGCGCTCGCGTCGTACGCGGCCTGGAAGTCGATCTTGTCGGACCAGACCATGGGTGCGTCGTTGTCCTCGAACACGCGGCGGAACCAGGCACGCTCCACCTCCGCCATGTGCCGCACCAGACCGAGCAGCGAAAGCGTGGACGGCGGCATCGACCGCTGCCGCAGCTCCTCGTCGGTGAGCCCTTCACACTTCATGGCGAGGGTCGCGCGGTGGTAGTCGAGGAAGGCCCGCAGCATCTCGCGTTCGCTGCCGAAACTGGGCGGTCCTGTGCGGTTGTCGCTGGTCACCGTCGGTGCTCCTCATCCGTGGCTGCGTGCGGGCCAGTATCCTCCCGCCAACCGCGGAAAAAGCTGCGGCCCCCACTCGTCGAGGAGTGAGGGCCGCGGGTGCCGGGTGGCGGGGTGTCACCAGGTGACGGGGAGTTCGGTGAGGCCGCCGTTGAGTTGGCCGGACGTGACCTGGAGTTCCTCGACCGGGCGGGCCAGCTTCAGGCCGGGGAGTCGGGTGAACAGCTGGGTGTAGGCGGTCTTCAGCATCATCCGGGCCAGCGGGGCTCCGATGCAGTGCCACATGCCGTGCCCGAACGTCAGGTGCTCGTTGGGCGAGCGGCGGATGTCGAAGACCTCCGGTTCGTCGAAGACCGCCTCGTCGAAGTTGACCAGGGTGAAGTCGAGCAGCACCAGGTCGCCGGTGCACATGGTGACGCCGGCGATCTCGATGTCGTCGGTGGCGTAGCGCGGCAGCGCGGCACCCGAGCCGCCGGCCTTCGCGGCCCGCAGGATCTCCTCGACTCCGCTCCTCATCACCTTCTCGTCGGCGAGTGCCTCCCGCAGCTGGTCCGGGTACTGCGTGAACAGCACGACGCCCAGGTCGACATGGGTGGCGACGCTGTCGAGGCCGGCGAAGAGCAGGCTCGCGGCGATAGGGCCGATGCGCTCGTCCTCCGGGACCGTCTCACACAGCCGGGAGATCACGTCGTCCCCGGGCTCGGCCCGCTTGCGGCCGGCCAGGTCGGTCAGCAGCCCGAACAGCTTCGCCTGGCTCCTGGCGACGCTCTCCGCGTCGTTCAGCGTGGCCATCTCGCCCAGCACCGCGAGCAGTTGGCCCTGCTCCTGCATCGGGATGCCGATCAGGGCGCACAGCACGGTCAGCGAGTACGGCAGCGAGAAGGTGCCCCGCAGGTCGGCGGGGCGCTCCTGGGCGGCGAAGCCGTTCAGGAGCTGCTCCGCGATCCCCTCCACCATGGGCATCATGTTGAGCACCCGGCGGGCGGAGAACTGCGGGGTGAGCAGGGTGCGCAGCTCGGCGTGCGCGGCGCGGGCCGCCTCGACGTCGTCCATGATGAGCAGGTCCATCAAGGGGTTCTTGACGTAGCGGGGCGCGTTGGCCGGGTCGGCGTGCGCGCGGGCCAGGCGTTCGTCGTGCAGCAGCTGCTTCAGCTCGGCGTGCCGGGTCACCAGCCAGCCCTCGTCGCCGGCCGGAGTGGTGATCTTGGTGACGGGGGCACGCATCTGGAGCTCGCGCAGCAGCGGGCTGAGGCGGAGCACCGAGGGTGCGGCGTCCTCGAGGGAGGGCGGCGGGGTGGGGTTGGGCATGGGACTGCTACTCCTTGGAACAGTGGTGGTGTGCGCGGGTCACCGGCTGCGGGACCGCTGTCGCGTCCGGGGTTGCGCCGTACGAGTGGGCGGGTCCCCGGATGCGGTGGGGGGACAGGGAGGATCCGGCCGGGGTGGCGTGCACCGGCCGGATCCGGCTCCTCAGGTCTCGTCGGCCGGAAGCTCGGCGAGCCAGTTCTCTATGGCCTCGGCGGTCAGGGTCGAGTGCTCCATGGCCAGGGACAGGTGGTCGGCCTCGATGTCGATCACCGCGTCGGCGGGCACCGCGGAGGTGTCGAGCATGAAGCCGTTGTTGGCCTGTGTGGCGCGCAGGAGCAGGGTGGGGGCGGTCGTGGCGGGCGCGTCGATGTCCGTCATCAGCATGAACCAGTGCGCCATCGCCGACATCCGGGCGCTGTTGAGCGTCACGGACGGCGAGTCGATGTCGGCGAGGTAGAAGCGGGTGGTCTGGTCGAGGTTGTTGCCCTCCGAGGGGTCGTACCGGATGGACGCCGTGTCGAGCAGGACGACCGCCTCCGGCTTCACGCCCCAGGTGTCCTCCAGGACGCCGGCCGCGAGGTAGGAGAGGGAGCCACCGGTGGAGTGGCCGACCATCACGAACGGTTCGCCGTCGCTGGCCATCAGGACGCTCTCGGCGACGATCCGGGCCGCCGCGTCGCTGGTGGCGGGCAGCAGCTCGCCGGGGGCGAAGCCCATCAGCGGCAGCGCCGAGACGTGGCGCTTGCCGCGGAAGTGGGCGGCGATGCGCGCGTACTGGTGGACACCGCCGGTGGCGCCGGGCGCGCTGACGAAGATCAGCCGCGGGGAGCCGGGCCCCGTGGCCAGGGTGACGGCCTCGGACAGCTCCTCCAGGTCCGCGGGCGTCTCGAAGGTGGGCCGGGTGTTGGCGACCGCCTTCAGCATCCGCATCGCCTCGACGAGCTTGCCGCCGCGCACCGCGTTGTGGAACAGGCCGACCAGCGTGTCGTCGGGGTGCACCGTGGTGCCTGCGGTGGCGGTGCCGGACGTCTTGCCGGGAGCGGACAGGTCGCCCAGTTCCTCGTTGAGGTGGCGGGCCAGCTTCACCGGTGTCTTGCTGTCGAAGACCACCGACGTCGGCAGGCGCAGCCCGAGGAGTTCGCCGAGCTGGTTGCGCAGGCTGACCGAGACCAGCGAGTCGAAGCCCAGCTCCAGGAAGCCGCGCTCGGGGTCGACGGCGGCGGGGTCGGCGTGGCCGAGCAGGCCCGCGGTGAAGCCGACGACCAGCTCGGTGAGCAGCTTCTCCCGGCCCGCGGTGTCGAGCGTGCGCAGCCCGTCGAGCACGGTCTTGGGCGAGCGGTCCGCGGTGGCGGTGCGCCGGGGGCGCGGCACCAGGTCGCGCCAGAGCGCGGGCAGCGTCTGCTGGACCTGGAGTCCGGTGACATTGATCCGGGTGGGCACGACCATCGGCTCGGTGCGGGCCAGGGCGGCGTCGAACAGGGCGAGGCCGTCCTCGATGCTCATCGGCGGGGTGCCGCCGCGGTCCATCCGCCCCAGGTCGGTGTCGCTGACCTGGCTGGTCATGCCGCTACCGCGGCCCCAGGGGCCCCAGGCGAGGGACAGGCCGGGCAGCCCGGCCGCCCTGCGCCGGTGGGCGAGCGCGTCCAGGGAGGCGTTGGCGGCGGCGTAGTTGGCCTGGCCGGGGCCGCCGATGACGCCGGAGATCGAGGAGTACAGCACGAACGCGGCGAGGCCCTGGCCGAGGGTCGCCTCGTGCAGGTGCAGGGCCGCGTCGGCCTTGGGGCGCAGCACACCGGTCAGTTGTTCCGGGGTGAGCGAGCCGATCAGGGCGTCGTCCAGGACACCGGCGGTGTGGACCACGGCGGTCAGCGGGTGCTCGGCCGGCACCGACGCGACGAGCGTGTCGACCGCGTCGCGGTCGCCGACGTCGCAGGCGGAGACAGTCACCTGGGCCCCCAGGCCGGTCAGCTCGGCGACCAGTTCGGCCGCGCCGGGCGCCTGCGGGCCGCGGCGACTTGCCAGCAGCAGGTGCCGGGCGCCCCGGGTGGTGACCAGGTGCCGGGCGAGCGCGGCGCCGAGGCCGCCGGTGCCGCCGGTGATCAGGACGGTGCCGTCGGGGTTCCAGTCGGCGGCGGGGGCGTCGTCGGCCGGGCGCGGCAGCCGGGCGAGCCGGGCGGCACGCACCTGGTAGTCGCGGACCGCGAGTTGCTGCTCGTCGAGCGTCAGCACGTCGGGCAGCACGCCGGCGGACAGGAAGGTGTCGTCGAGGTCGACGAGCAGCAGGCTGCCGGGGTTCTCGGTCTGCGCGGAGCGCACCAGGCCCCAGACGGCCGCACCGGCCGGGTCCAGGACGTCCTCGTCGTCGAGGGCGACGGCGCGGCGGGTGACGAAGACCAGGCGGGTGCCCGCGAGCCGGGGCTCGGACAGCCACTCCTGGAGGTAGCCGAGGACCCGGGTGGTGAGGGCGTGCACGCCGTCCGCCCCGGCGTCCTTGTGCCCCGGGACGTCCCCTGCCAGCGGGATCAGGAACACATCGGGGGCGACCCCGCTGTCGCCGATGGCGCCGCCCAGGGACTCCGCGTAGGCGGTGACGGTCTCGTCGGCGCGGTGCATGGCGTAGCCGAGGTCGAGTTCGTCGGAGCCGACGACGGCCCAGCGGGTGCTGGTGGCGCGCTCCGCGGCCCTGACGGGCACCCACTTCAGCCCGAACAGGTCGCCCCGGCCGGTGGCGGCCGGGGTGTCGGCGGTGCCGTCCGGGGTGCCGAGGCGCACGCTCTCGGCGGTCAGGACGAGGTTGCCCGCAGGGTCGACGGCGGTGAGGGCGACGGTGTCGGGCCCGGTGGCGGTCAGCCGTACGCGCAGCGCGGTGGCGCCGGTGGCGTGCAGGGTGAGCCCGTCGAAGCCGGCCGGCTCACCGGCCGTGATGCCGTCGAAGGCGGCAGCGGCGCGCAGGGCGGTGGACAGCAGCGCGGGGTGCAGTCCGAAGCCGCTGTCGGGTCCTGCGGGCAGCTCGGCCTCGGCGAACACCTCGCCCTCGTGCCGCCACACCCCGGTGAGGCCGCCGAAGAGCGGGCCGAGGGTGCGTCCTTCGGACTCCAGCTCCGTGAGCGGGACCTGACGGGCGTCGGCGGGCGGCCACTCCACGAGGTCCGCGGCGGTGTCCTCGGCGCCCTCGTCGGGGGCGAGGACACCACGGGCGTACGTGGTCCAGGGGGCGTCGTCCACGGTCGCCGGGCGGGCGTGCACGGAGAGCGTCCGCCGGCCGGAGGCGTCCTCGGGGCCGACGCGCACCTGGAGCAGCACCGCGTCGCGGTCGCCGAGGGTCAGCGGGGCGAGCAGGTCGAGCCGGTCCAGACGGGGGGTGCCGTTCTCGTCGCCCGCGCGGACCGCGATCTCCACGAGGGCCGTGCCGGGGACGGTGATCCGGCCGTCGACGCGGTGCTCGGTGAGCCAGGGGTGGGTCAGCGGCGAGAGGCGTCCGGTGAGGACGGACTCGTCGGCCTCGGCGAGGGTGACGGTGGCGCCGAGCAGCGGGTGCCCGGCGGCGCCGAGGCCCAGTCCGGCGGGGTCGCCGGAGCGGGCGCGCACGATGGGCCAGTACCGGCTGCGCTGGAAGGCGTACGTCGGCAGGTCCACGGGCTCCGGGCGGCCGGGCAGGGTGCCCTCGAACACGGCGTCCCAGTCGGCCGCCTGACCCCGGGTCCACAGGGTGCCGAGCGCGGCGAGCACGGAGGCCTCCTCCGGCTGGTCCTTGCGCAGCGCGGGCACGGCAAAGACCCCGGCCTCCTGGGTGTTCTCACCGACGAGCGCGGACAGCACGCCGCCCGGGCCGACCTCCAGGAAGGTCCGGGCGCCCTCGTCGACGAGGGTGCGCACGGCGTCGGCGAAGCGGACGGCCTGCCGGGCGTGGCACACCCAGTAGTGCGGCGTGGCCAGTTCCTCGGCGGCGACGACGTCGCCGGTGAGGGTGGAGACGACGGGCACCGACGGCTCGCCGAAGGTGAGCTTCGCGACGACGTCCCGGAAGGCGTCGAGCATCGGGTCGACGAGCGGCGAGTGGAAGGCGTGGCTGACGGAGAGCCGCGTGGTGCGCCGGTCCTGCTTCCGGAAGTGCTCGGCGACGGCGAGGACGGCGTCCTCGGCGCCGGAGACCACCACGGAATCGGGGCCGTTGACCGCGGCGAGCGAGACCCGCTCGTCGAACAGCGGCCGCACCTCGGCCTCGGTGGCGCGCAGCGCGACCATGGCTCCGCCGGCCGGCAGGTCCCGCATCAGGCCGGCGCGGGCGGCGACCAGGGTGCAGGCGTCCTCCAGGGACAGTGCGCCGGCAACGTGCACGGCGGCGATCTCTCCGACGGAGTGTCCGGCGAGGTGGTCGGGGCGCAGACCCCAGGAAGCGAACAGGCGGTAGAGGGCGACCTCCACGGCGAACAGCGCGGGCTGGGTGTGGCCGGTGTCGTCGAGGGCCGCGGGGTCCTCGCCCCAGATGACGTCGCGCAGCGAGTGGCCGAGGCGCTCGTCGAGGAGGGCGAGGGTCTCGTCCAGGGCGGCGGCGAACACCGGGAAGCGGGCGTGGAGTTCACGGCCCATGCCGAGGCGTTGGGCACCCTGCCCGGAGAACAGGACGGCCAGTCCGGGGCGGTCGCCGGAGGGGACGGTGCCGCGTGCGGCCTCGGTGTGCTTGCCGTCCGCGGCGACGAGCAGCGCCCGGTGTTCGAAGGGGGTGCGGGTGACGGCGAGGGCGTGGCCGACGGCGACGGGATCGGCGCCGGACGCGGCGAGCGGCCGGACCTTCTCCAGCTGGGCGTCGAGGGCGTCGGCGGTACGGGCCGACACGGGCCACGGCACGGCACCAGGAACGACCGGCTCGGGCTGCGGTTCGGCGTCGGTGTCCTCCTCGGCCGCGGGGGCCTCTTCGAGGATGACATGGGCGTTGGTGCCGCTGATGCCGAAGGACGACACACCGGCCCGGCGCGTCTGCTCGCCCTCGGGCCAGGGGGTGGCCTCGGTGAGCAGGCTGACGTGGCCGGCGTCCCAGTCGACGTGCGTGGACGGCGCGTCGACGTGCAGGGTGCGGGGCAGCAGCCCGTGGCGCAGGGCCAGGACCATCTTGATGACGCCCGCGGCGCCGGCGGCGGCCTGGGTGTGGCCGATGTTGGACTTCACCGTGCCGAGGCGCAGCGGACGGCTCGCGTCGCGGTCCTGGCCGTAGGTGGCGAGCAGGGCCTGCGCCTCGATGGGGTCGCCGAGGGTGGTGCCGGTGCCGTGCGCTTCGACGGCGTCGACGTCGGCGGGCGAGAGCCCGGCGGAGGCCAGCGCGTCGCGGATGACGCGCTGCTGGGCGGGCCCGTTGGGGGCGCTGAGGCCGTTGGAGGCGCCGTCCTGGTTCACGGCGGAGCCGCGCAGCACGGCGAGCACCGGGTGGCCCTTGCGCCGGGCCTCGGAGAGCCGCTCGACGAGGATCATGCCGACGCCCTCGGACCAGCCGGTGCCGTCGGCGGAGTCGGCGAACGCCTTGCAGCGGCCGTCCGTGGCGAGGCCGCCCTGAAGGCTGAAGCCGACGAAGCTGGACGAGGTGGTCATGACGGTGACACCGCCGGCCAGCGCGAGGTCGGCCTCGCCGGAGCGCACCGACTGGGCGGCCAGGTGCAGGGCGACCAGGGCCGAGGAGCAGGCGGTGTCGAGGGTGACGGCGGGTCCTTCGAAGCCGAGCGCGAAGGACAGCCGGCCGGACATCACGCTGGCGGCCAGGCCGTTGCCCGCGTAGCCGCCCATGTCGTCGTCGGAGGCGAGGACGAGGTGGGCGTAGTCCTGCGAGTTGGTGCCGACGAACACGCCGGTGCGGCTGCCGCGCAGGCTGCCGGGGGCGATCCCGGCACGCTCGACGGCCTCCCAGGCGGTCTCCAGGAGCAGCCGCTGCTGCGGGTCCATGGCCAGCGCCTCGCGGGGCGAGATGTCGAAGAAGCCCGGGTCGAAGTCGGCCACGTCGTGCAGGAAACCTCCCTCCTGCGTGCTGCTGCCGTCCTCTCCGTCACCGGCGAGCGTCTGAAGGTCCCAGCCGCGGTCGGCCGGGAACCCGGAGATGGCGTCGCGGCCGTCGGCGAGCATCTCCCAGAGGTCCTCCGGGGAACGCACACCGCCGGGGAAGCGGCACGCCATGCCGACGATCGCCACGGGCTCGTGGCGGCCCGCCTCGGCTTCCTGGAGGCGCCTGCGGGTCTGGTGGAGATCCGCCGTGACCCACTTCAGGTAATCGACGAGCTTTCTTTCGTCCGGCATCGTCCGTTGAACCTTCCTCAGATGTTTCGCACGTAGGTGGGGGTGGGCCCGGGTCAGGAATCCGACGACCGGCCGAGTTCGTTGTCGATGAAGGCGAAGATCTCCTCGGCGCTCGCCGCCTCGATCCGCTCCTCGACGGCCGGTCCGTTCCCGTCCGGGCCGGTGCCGTCCCAGGCGGCCAGCAGCCGCCGCAGCCGTCCCTCGACCCCGCGGCGTACGGCCTCGTCCACGCCGTCGGCGGACAGTTCCGCCTCCAGCCGGTCGAGCGCCGCCAGCGGGGACGCGGCCGTGCCGCTCCGGTCCCCGCCCGTCAGGGAGTCGGCCAGGTGCCGGGCCACGGCGGCGGGCGTCGGGTGGTCGAAGACCAGCGTGGACGGCAGCCGCACACCGGTGGCCGCGGAGAGCCGGGTGCGCAGTTCGACCGCCATCAGCGAGTCGAAGCCCAGCCGGCTGAAGTCCCGGTCGGCGGGGACCGCGTCGGCCCCGGAGTGACCGAGCACCGCGGCCGTCTCCTGGCGGACCAGGCCGACGAGGGTTTCGTGCCGCTGCTCGGCGCCGAGGCCGGCCAGTCGGCGGGCGAGCCCGTCGGCGCCGGCCGTGGCCGCCGCGCGGCGCCGGGCGCGGACCAGGGAGCGCAGCACCGCGGGCACCTCGCCGGCGTCGGGGGCCGCGGCGGACCGGGAGACCCGGATCGCCACGGCCAGGGCCTCGTCGTGGCCGTTCGCCGCGTCGAACAGGGCGAGGCCCTGGCGTTCGGTGAGCGGCGGCATCCCGGAGCGTTCCATGCGCTCGAGGTCGGCGTCGCTGAGCGTGCCGGTCATGCCGGCGCCCTGGCCCCACGGTCCCCAGGCGAGCGACAGGGCCGGCAGGCCCTGGGCCGCACGGTGCGCGGCGAGCGCGTCGAGGAACGTGTTGGCGGCGGCGTAGTTGCCCTGTCCGGGGCCGCCGGTGACGCCGGCCACGGAGGAGTACAGGACGAATCCGGCGAGCGGCAGGGCCCGGGTCGCCTCGTGCAGATGCCAGGCGGCGTCCGCCTTGGGCCGCAGCACGGTGTCGAGTTGCCCGGCGGTGAGGGTGCCGATCGTGGCGTCGTCGAGCACACCCGCCGTGTGCACGACCGCGGTCAGCGGGTGCTCGGGCGGCAGCCCGGCGAGCAGCGCGTCGACGGCGGACCGGTCGGAGACGTCGCAGGCCCGTACGGTGACCTCGGCGCCGAGCGCGGAGAGTTCCTCGCTCAGGGCGGTGGCCCCGGGTGCGTCGGGTCCGCGGCGGCCGGCCAGCAGCAGGTGCTTGATGCCGTGGCCGGTGACCAGGTGGCGGGCGAGGACGGCGCCGAGGCCGCCGGTGCCGCCGGTGATCAGTACGGTGCCGTCGCGGTCCCAGGCACGGACCTGGTCGGCGGCCGGGGCGGACGTGGACTCGGTGCGGGTGAGGCGGGCGACGGTGAGCGCGCCGCCGCGGACGGCGGCCTGGGTCTCGCCCGCGTCGAACAGGGCGGGCAGCGAGGCCAGGACGGCGGCGGCGGTCGCCTCGGCTGCGTCGGCCGGGTCGAGGTCGAGGAGCAGGAAGCCCCCCGGGTTCTCGGACTGGGCGGAGCGGACCAGGCCCCAGACGGCTGCCGCCGCCAGGTCGGTCACGTCCTCCCGGCCGGCCGCGACGGCGCCCCGGGTGACGATCGCGAGGCGGGAGTCCGCGGTGCGGGGGTCGGAGGTCCAGCGGCGCAGCAGGTCGAGCACCCTCGTGGTGGCGGCGCGGACCGCGGCGGGCAGATCGTGCCCGGCGGTGGGGCCGCCCTCGACCGGCAGCAGCATCAGCGACGGCAGGGGCGCCCCGCTGTCCAGCAGTTCGGCGAGCGAGTCCGCGCGGGTGACGAGGACGTTGTCCACCGCGGCGAGCGCGGTGTCCAGGTCGGGCAGCGCGTCGCCCAGTGCCGCGGCAGGCAACGTTTGCCCGTCAAGGAGCGGCGTCCGGTGCGTGCTCTCGGCGTGCCGGCCGGAAGTCCTCGTACTGGATGTACTCGGGCTTTCGGCCGGTGCGGCGAGAGGGCGTGCCGGGCGTCGCGACAGGGCAGACGTCGCCTGTCGGGGCGCTAGCACCGTCCAGGGGCCGCTGTCGCCGGAGCGCGGGGCCGGGGCGGGAGCGACCCAGTCCAGGGCGAGCAGCGCGGCGTCGTCCGTGGCGGGGGCGCCGGTGACGGGTGCGGCGACGGTGGCGCCCAGGGTGAGCGAGGCCACCGAGAGCACCGGGCCGCCCTGTAGGTCGGTCGCCTCCAGCGCCCAGGTGTCGTCGCCGGTGGCGGTGAGCCGTACCCGCAGGAGGACGGGGTGCGCGGCGTGCAGGACGAGCCCGTCCCAGGCGACGGCGTCGAGGGTGTCGTCTCCGGATCCGCCCCCGTCTCCGTCGAGGAGGACGGCGGCGCGGACCGCGGTGTCCAGGAGCGCCGGGTGCAGGGCGAACGCCTGCTCGGCCGGGCTCTGTTCGGTGATCTCGACCTCGGCGAAGACGTCCCCGCCGCGCCGCCAGGCGGCACGCAGCACGGACGGGCCGGTGGGTTCGGGCAGCTCATCGACCGGGGTGGCGTCGGCGGGCGGCCATACGGTGTCGACCGTGGCTGGGGCGGCGGGCGCGTCGGTGAGCGTGGCGGTGGCCCGCTCGACCCATGGGGCGTCGTCGCCGTCGACGCGGGTGTGCACGGTGAGGGTGCGCCGGCCGGTCTCGTCGGGGACGCCCACCAGTACCTGGAGGCGCTGGGGGCGGTTCCCGGTGAGCGCCAGGGGTGCGCCGACGATGAGGTTCTCGACGGTGGTGCGGTCGCACGCCTCGGCGGCGTGCAGCGCGAGTTCGGCGAGGACCGCGGTGGGCAGGGTGGTGGTGCCGTCCTCCGTGCGGCCGGTGAGCCAGGGCTGTGCGGCGGCGGACAGGCGCCCGCTGAGCAGCGTCTCGTCCGAGCCGGCGACCGATGTGGCGGCGGTGAGCAGCGGGTGCCCTCCGGCGTCCAGGCCCAGTCCGCCCGCGTCGCCGGGAGCGGCGGTGGTGTCGGGCCAGAAGCGGGTGCCCTGGAAGGCGTAGGTAGGCAGTTCGACGGTGCGGGCGCCGGTGCCGGCGAAGAGGGCGCTCCAGTCGGTGTCCAGGCCCGCGGTGTGCAGCCGGGCCAGGGCGGTCAGGACGGACGCGGTCTCGTCGCGGTCCTTGCGCAGCGCCGGCACGACGACCGTGCCGGTGTCCGGCAGGGAGGCGGCGGCGAGCGCGGAGAGCACTCCGTCGGGGCCGATCTCCAGGAAGGCGGTCACGCCCCGGTCGGCGAGCGCGCGGACACCGTCGGCGAACCGCACGGCCTCACGGACATGACGCACCCAGTAGTCGGCGTGGGTGTGGGTGCCCGCGGAGGGGACCTCACCGGTCACGTTGGACACGACCGGGATCCGCGGCTCGTGGTACGAGAGCGTCTCCGCGACCGCCCGGAAGTCCTCCAGCATCGGGTCCATCAGCGACGAGTGGAACGCGTGGCTGACGCGCAGCCGGGTGGTGCGGCGGCCGTCCGACTTCAGGAGGGCGACCAGCTGGTCGACGCCGTCCTCGGGGCCGGAGACGACGACGGAAGTGGGGCCGTTGACGGCGGCGACGGCGACCCCGTCGTCGAGCAGCGGCAGCACCTCGTCCTCGGCGGCCTCGACGGCGGCCATGGCGCCGCCCCCGGGCAGCGCGTCCATGAGCCGGGCGCGGGCGGCGACCAGCCGGCAGGCGTCCTCCAGCGAGAACACCCCGGCGACCTGCGCGGCCGCGATCTCACCGACCGAGTGACCGGCCACGAAGTCGGGGGTCACTCCCCAGGACTCCACCAGACGGTAGAGGGCGACCTCGACCGCGAACAGCGCGGGCTGGGTGAACACGGTGGAGTTCAGGGCGGCCTCGTCGGTGCCCCACATCACCTCACGGACGGAGGTGCCGAGTTCGGTCTCCAGCAGGGCGGTGACGGAGTCGAAGGCCTCGGCGAACACCGGGAACCGGGCGTGCAGTTCACGGCCCATGCCGAGGCGCTGGGCGCCCTGACCGGAGAACAGGAACGCCGGTGTACGGGCGGTGCCGGACTCGGCGCGCGCGGCCTCGGTGATGCCGTCGGGGCCCGCCAGCAGGACGGCCCGGTGCTCGAAG
This sequence comes from Streptomyces sp. NPDC052043, assembly GCF_044548235.1. Lineage (NCBI taxonomy): Bacteria > Bacillati > Actinomycetota > Actinomycetes > Kitasatosporales > Streptomycetaceae > Streptomyces > Streptomyces sp. NPDC052043. The sequence goes on along the minus strand of NZ_JBIUBT010000007.1, from coordinate 152,420 downwards.
GAGGGCCGACTCGTCACCAGGGACAGTCCGATGTCGGCGCCGGACAGCTCCGGGTGTGCGGCGGCATGGGCGCGAAGCCGCTCCAGCTGGGCGTCGAGCGCCTGCTCGGAGCGGGTCGAGACGACCCACGGGGTGACGGCGGGCGTCACGGTGTCCTCGGCGGAGCGATCGTCCGCGGTGGGCTCGGGGGCGCCCTCGAGGATGACATGGGCGTTGGTGCCGCTGATGCCGAACGAGGACACACCGGCCCTGCGGACCCGGCCCGTCTCCGGCCAGGCGGTCTCCTCGGTGAGCAGCCGGACGGCGCCGAGGGACCAGTCGACGTGCGAGGACGGCTCGGTGACATGCAGGGTGCGCGGCAGCGTGCCCCGGTGCATCGCCATGACTATCTTGACGAGTCCGGCCGCACCGGCCGCGGACTGGGTGTGGCCGATGTTGGACTTCACCGAGCCGAGCAGCAGCGGCTGCTGGGGGTCGCGGTCGGAACCGTAGGTGGCGATCAGGGCCTGGGCCTCGATCGGGTCGCCCAGCGGAGTGCCGGTGCCGTGCGCCTCGACGGCGTCGACCTCACTCGCGTTCAGGCCCGCGTTGGCCAGCGCCTGGCGGATCACGCGCTGCTGGGAGGGGCCGTTGGGGGCGGTCAGTCCGTTGGAGGCGCCGTCCTGGTTGACGGCGGAGCCTCGGACCACGGCGAGCACCCGGTGTCCGGCGCGGCGGGCGTCGGAGAGGCGCTCCAGGACGAGCACGGCCGCGCCCTCGGACCAGCCGGTGCCGTCGGCGGAGTCGGAGAACGCCTTGCAGCGTCCGTCGTGGGCGAGACCGCCCATCTTCGAGAACCCGGCGAAGTTGGCGGGAGTGGTCATCACGGTGACACCGCCGGCCAGTGCCATGGTGCACTCCCCCGACCGCAGTGCCTGCGCGGCGAGGTGCAGCGAGACCAGGGAGGAAGAGCAGGCGGTGTCGACCGAGAGGGCGGGGCCCTCCAGGCCGAGCGTGTAGGAGAGGCGGCCGGAGACCACGCTCACCGCGAGGCCGGTGGTGGCGTGGCTGGCGATGTCGTCGCGGGAGCGCATGACCAGACCGGAGTAGTCCTGGCCGCTGACGCCCATGAAGACACCGGTACGGCTGCCGCGCAGGGCGGTCGGGTCCAGTCCGGCGCGCTCCACGGCCTCCCAGGTGACTTCGAGCAGGATGCGCTGCTGCGGGTCCATGGCGAGGGCCTCGCGCGGTGCGATGCCGAAGAAGTCGGCGTCGAACTCGGCGATGTCGCTGAGGAATCCGCCCTGCCCGGACAGGTCGCCCAGCTCGCCGCCGATGGTCGACGACTCCCACTCCCGGTCGGCGGGGAAGCCGGTGATGGCGTCGGTGCCGGAGGCCACCAGGTCCCACAGTTCCTCGGGCGATCCGACGCCGCCCGGGAAGCGGCAGCCCATCCCGACGATGACCACGGGGTCGTCGTCGGACGCGGCGGCGGTCTGCGGGGCGGCGAAGGCCTCCGCGGCGTCGGCGCCGAGCAGTTCGTCCAGGAGGTGCTCGGCAAGCTGCTGGGGCGTCGGGTAGTCGAAGACCAGGGTGGCGGTCAGGGTGAGTCCTGAGGCCTTGCCGAGCCGGTTGCGCAGTTCGATCGCAGTGAGCGAGTCGAAGCCCAGGCCACGGAACTCACGGCGGGCGTCTACGGCGTCGGCGGAACCGTGCCCGAGCACCGTGGCGGCCTCGGCCCGCACCAGGTCGACCACGAACGGCAGGCGCTGCTCCTCGGGCAGGACGGCCAGGCGCTCGGCGAGTCCGGCGCGGGCGACCGCGGCGGCGCCGGCCTTGGCCCGGCGTCCGCCGGTGCGGACCAGTCCACGCAGGATCGCGGGGACGCTCATGCCGGGCGGCAGCGAGCCGCCACCGCCGAGACCCAGCGGCACCACGAGCGGTTCGTCGGCGAGGGTGGCCGCGTCGTACAGGGCAAGGCCCCGCTCGACGGACAGCAGCGGCATGCCGCTGTTGTCGTTGATGCGGCGCATGTCCTCGTCGCTCAGTCCGCTCGTCATGCCGCTGCCCTGCTCCCAGGCGTTCCAGGCGAGCGAGGTGGCGGGCAGGCCGAGGGCCTGACGGTGCGCGGCCAGCGCGTCCAGGAAGGTGTTGCCCGCCGCGTAGTTGGCCTGACCTGGGCTGCCGAAGACGCCGGAGGTCGAGGAGTAGAGGACGAAGGCGGCCAGGTCGAGGTCGCGGGTGAGGTCGTGCAGATGCCAGGCGGCATCGACCTTCGGCCGCATGACGGTGTCGAGACGATCGGGGGTGAGGGAGGCGAGGATGCCGTCGTCCAGGACACCCGCCGTGTGCACCACCGCGGTCAGCGGGTGCTCGGCCGGAACGGAGGCGAGCAGCGCGGCGAGGGCGTCACGGTCGGCGACGTCACACGCGGCGACCCTGGCCTCGGCACCGAGATCAGTCAGCGTCTGGACGAGGTCGGCGGCACCGGGGGCGTCGGGTCCGCGGCGGCTGGTCAGCAGCAGGTGCTTGATGCCGTGCTCGGCGACCAGGTGGCGGGCCAGCGCGGAGGCGAGGCCGCCGGTACCGCCGGTGACCAGGACGGTGCCCTCGGGGTCCATGGCCCGGGGCATGGTCAGCACGATCTTGCCGATGTGCTGGGCCATGCTCATGAAGCGGAACGCCTCACGGGAGCGGCGGACGTCCCAGGCACGGACCGGCAGCGGGGACAGTACGTCCCGCTCGAAGAGGTCGACCAGGTCGAGCAGCATCTGCTGGATGTGGTCGGGGTCGACCATGCCCAGGTCGAAGAACCGGTAGGTGATGCCGTCCGAGGCGGAGTCGGCGTCCCGGATATCGGTCTTGCCCATCTCCAGGAACCGGCCACCCGTGCCGAGCAGCCGCATCGACGCGTCGACGAACTCCCCGGCCAGCGCGTTCAGGACGACATCGAGGCCCTGGTCCCCCGCGACCTCGGCGAAGGCCGTCTCGAAGTCGAGGGTGCGCGAGGAGGCGATGTGGTCGTCGGCGACCCCGAGGGAGCGCAGCACGTCCCACTTGCCCTCGCTGGCCGTCGCGAAGACCTCCGCACCGAGGTGGTGGGCGATCTGGATGGCCGCCATACCGACACCACCGGCGCCGGCGTGGATCAGTATCTTCTCCCCCGGCCGCAGCCCGGCGAGGTCCTTCAGCGCGTGGTAAGCGGTGAGGAACACCAGCGGCACGGACGACGCGGTCTCCCAGGACCAGTCGTCGGGGACCCGGGTCAGCAGACGCTCGTCGGCGACGCCCAGCGGGCCGAAACCGCCGAACACCATGCCCATGACGCGGTCGCCGGGGGCGAGCGCGGTGACATCCGGGCCGACCTCGGTGACTACGCCCGCGCCCTCGGAGCCGAACAGGCCCGCCTCACCGGGATACATGCCGAGCGCGTTGAGGACGTCGCGGAAGTTGAGGCCCGCGGCACGGATACCGATGCGCACCTCGCGGCCGGTGAGCGGTGCCACCGCCTCCGGGTACGGCAGCAGGGCGAGACCGTCGAGGCTGCCCTTGGCGCGGCAGCCCAACCGCCACGGCGTCCCGGCCGGCGGAACGAGGGAGGTGCCGGACTCCAGCCGGGCGAGCCGGCCGACCCGGACCACGCCCTCACGGACGACGGCCTGCGGCTCCTCCGCGTCGAACAGCCCCGCCAGCAGCGGCAGTCGGGCCATGGACTCGGCGGTGTCGTCGACATCGGCCAGCAGCAGCCGGCCCGGGTTCTCGGACTGGGCGGAACGCACCAGACCCCACACAGGGGCGGCGGCCAGATCGACCGCACCACGCTCACCGTCGGCAACCGCGTTCCGGGTGACCACCACAAGCCGGGAGGAGGCGAAGGCAGGCTCGGCCAGCCAGCCCTGCACCAGGGCCAGCACCTCGTGGGCCAGCTCATGAGCGGCTTCGGGTCCCGCGTCGGCGTCGCCCCGCACCGTCACGGCGACCATGTCGGGCACGGCCCCGGTCCGGGCGGCCAGCTCCTCGAGCGTCGCGGCCGGAGCGTGCACTCCCGCCACCGCCTCGGAGTCCGCGCCGAGCGCGGCGGTCAGGCCGAACGGGTCGTCACCCAGCACCGCCCAGGTGGCAGGGGCGGCGGGCGCCCCGAGCGTACGGGCGGTCCAGTCGACACGGAGCAGGGAGTTGGCCTCGTCACGGCGCGACTCGGCAGCGTCTCCCGGGCCCGCGGCACGCAGCGTCAGCGACTCCACGGAGACTACGGGCTGACCGCCCGGGTCGACCGCGGCGATCTGCACCGCGTCCTCGCCGCAGGAGGCGATCCGCACCCGCAGGGTGCTCGCCCCGTCCGCGTGCAGGGACGCGCCCTCCCAGGCGAACGGCAGCAGGCTGCGGTTGTCGCCCTCGGCGGAGAGGAAGACAGTGCTGTGCAGGGCGGCGTCGAAGAGCGCCGGGTGCAGACCGAACGCGTCGGCGTCCTCGACCGACTCGGGCAGCGCGACCTCGGCGTAGACCGTGTCGTCCTGCCGCCACACGGCACGCAGTCCGCGGAAGACCGGGCCGTACTCCAGACCGTCCGCGGCATAGCGTTCGAACATGCCGTCGATGTCGATCGCCTCGGCGTCGCGCGGCGGCCACACGGTGGCGTCGAAATCGATGACCTGCTCGCCCGAGCCGATACGGCCGGTGGCGTGCTGGGTCCACTCGGCGTCGAAGTCCTCACCGGGCCGGGTGAAGAAACGCAGCTCGCGAGAGCCCTCCTCGTCGGCGGCGCCCACGGAGATCTGCACCTGGACCGCGCCCGTGGCGGGCAGCACCAGCGGCGCGGCGATCATCAGTTCCTCGACCCGGTCACAGCCGGCCTGGTCGGCGGCGCGCACCGCCAGCTCCAGGAACCCGGTACCGGGGAAGAAGATCATGCCGCCGACGACATGGTCGGCCAGCCAGGGATGGGTGGCGGCCGACAGGGAGCCGGTCAGCAGGAGTTCGTCGGAGCCCGCCACCGACATGGCGGCACCGAGCAGCGGGTGGTCGGCCGAGGCCAGACCGAGGCCGGTGGCGTCCAGGGCGGCGGGGGCCGCCTTGGGCCAGTAACGCTCGTGTTGGAAGGCGTAGGTGGGCACGTCGGCGATGCGGGCGCCGGAGCCGGACAGCGGGGCCGACCAGTCGACGTCGACACCGGCGACGTACAGCCGGGCGACACCGCTGAGGACGGACACGGTCTCGTCGCGGTCCTTGCGCAGCGCCGGCACGACGACCGTGCCGGTGTCCGGCAGGGAGGCGGCGGCGAGCGCGGAGAGCACTCCGTCGGGGCCGATCTCCAGGAAGGCGGTCACGCCCCGGTCGGCGAGCGCGCGGACACCGTCGGCGAACCGCACGGCCTCACGGACATGGCGCACCCAGTAGTCGGCGTGGGTGTGTACGCCTGTGGAGGCGACCTCACCGGTCAGGTTGGACACGACCGGGATCCGCGGCTCGTGGTACGAGAGCGTCTCCGCGACCGCCCGGAAGTCCTCCAGCATCGGGTCCATCAAGGGCGAGTGGAAGGCATGGCTGACGCGCAGACGGGTGGTGCGGCGGCCCAGCGCGGCGAGCTGCTCGGCGACCGCAAGGGTGGCCTGCTCCTCACCCGAAACGACAACAGAGGTCGGACCGTTGACCGCGGCCACGTCCACGCCCTCGGTCAGCAGCGGCAGCACCTCGTCCTCAGCCGCCTCCACGGCGACCATGGCACCCCCACTCGGCAGCGCCTGCATCAACCCGGCACGCGTGGCCACCAGCCGGCAGGCGTCCTCCAGCGAGAACACCCCCGCCACATGCGCCGCCGCGATCTCACCGACCGAGTGACCGGCCACGAAGTCCGGGGTGACACCCCAGGACTCCACCAGACGGAACAGAGCGACCTCGACCGCGAACAGCGCGGGCTGGGTGAAGGCGGTGGCGTTCAGGGCGCCTTCGTCGGTGCCCCACATCACCTCACGGACGGATGCGTTGAGTTCGCTTTCCAGCAGGGCGGTGACGGAGTCGAAGGCTTCGGCGAACACCGGGAAGCGGGCGTGCAGTTCACGACCCATGCCGAGGCGCTGGGCGCCCTGACCTGAGAACAGGAAGGCATTGCGGTGCGGTTCGGCGACGCCCCGGGCGACTTCGGTGAGGGTGCCGTCGGCGGCGATCAGGACGGCCCGGTGCTCGAAGCCTGCTCGGCCGGTGGCCAGGGTGTAGGCGGTGTCGAGGGCGGGCAGCGCGTCGGCGGACTCCCGCAGCCGCTCCACCTGGGCGTCGAGCGCACCCTCGGACTTCGCCGAGACGGGCCAGGCGACGGCGCCGGGCACGGGCCGGTCGGCGACAGGCGCGGGCACCGGCTCGTCGGGGGCGCCCTCGAGGATGACATGGGCGTTGGTGCCGCTGATACCGAACGAGGACACACCGGCCCTGCGGACCCGGCCCGTCTCGGGCCAGGCGGTCTCCTCGGTGAGCACCTGTACGGCGCCCAGCGACCAGTCGACATGGGTGGACGGCTCGGTGACATGCAGGGTGCGCGGCAGGACGCCGTTGCGCATCGCCATGACCATCTTGACGAGCCCGGCGACACCGGCGGCGGCCTGCGTGTGGCCGATGTTGGACTTCACCGAGCTGAGCAGCAGCGGCTGCTGCGGGTCACGGTCGGAGCCATAGGTGGCCAGCAGGGCCTGGGCCTCGATCGGGTCACCGAGCGGAGTTCCGGTGCCATGCGCCTCGACGGCGTCGACATCACTCGTGTTCAGGCCCGCGTTGACCAGCGCCTGCCGGATGACCCGCTGCTGGGAGGGGCCGTTGGGGGCGGTCAGACCGTTGGAGGCACCGTCCTGGTTCACCGCGGAGCCACGCACCACGGCAAGCACCCGGTGCCCCGCGCGGCGGGCGTCGGAGAGGCGCTCCACCACGAGCACCGCCGCGCCCTCGGACCAGCCGGTGCCGTCGGCGGAGTCGGAGAATGCCTTGCAGCGGCCGTCCTGGGCGAGACCGCCCATCCGGGAGAACCCGGCGAAGTTGGCGGGAGTGGTCATCACGGTGACACCACCCACCAGAGCCATGCTGCACTCCCCCGACCGCAGCGCCTGCGCGGCGAGGTGCAGCGAGACCAGCGAGGAGGAGCAGGCCGTGTCGACCGAGAGGGCGGGGCCCTCCAGGCCGAGCGCGTAGGAGAGGCGGCCGGAGACCACACTGACGGCCAGACCGGCGGTGGCGTGGCCCGCGACGTCGTCACGGGACCCCATGACCAGGCTGGAGTAGTCCTGGCCGTTGACGCCCATGAAGACACCCGTACGGCTGCCGCGCAGGCCGGCCGGGTCGACCCCGGCGCGCTCGATGGCCTCCCAGGTCACTTCGAGCAGGATGCGCTGCTGCGGGTCCATGGCCAGGGCCTCGCGCGGCGAGATCCCGAAGAAGTCCGCGTCGAAACCGGCGATGTCGCTCAGGAACCCGCCCTGCGCGGACACGCCGCCGGCCTCACCGGCGACGAGCCTCGACGACTCCCACTCACGGTCGGCGGGGAAGCCGGTGATGGCGTCGGAACCGGACGCCAGGAGGTCCCACAGTTCCTCGGGCGATCCGACACCGCCCGGGAAGCGGCAGCCCATCCCCACGATGACGACCGGATCGTCGGCCGCCTCAGCAGCGGTCCGCGGGGCGGCGAAGATCTCGATGGCGTCGGCGCCGAGCAGTTCGTCCAGGAGATGGTCGGCGAGCTGCTCGGGCGTCGGGTAGTCGAAGACGAGCGTGGCGGGGAGGGTGAGACCGGTCGCCTTGCCGAGTCGGTTGCGCAGCTCGATCGCGGTGAGCGAGTCGAAGCCCAGAGCACGGAACTCACGGCGGGCGTCCACGGCGTCGGCGGAACCGTGCCCGAGGACCGCGGCGGCCTCCGCACGCACCAGGTCCACGACGAACGGCCGACGCTGCTCCTCGGGCAGGACGGCCAGACGCTCGGCCACACCGGCACGGGCGACCGCGGCGGTGGCCGCCCGGGCGCGGCGTCCACCGGTGCGGACCAGTCCGCGCAGGATCGCGGGGACGCCGGCACCGGCGGGCAACGGGCCACTGCCGCCCAGACCGAGGGGCACCACCAGCGGCTCGTCGGCGAGCATGGCGGCGTCGTACAGGGCCAGGCCCCGCTCGACGGACAGCAGCGGCATCCCACCGGCGTCGCTGATGCGGCGTGCGTCCTGACCGCTCAACTGGCCGGTCATGCCGACGCCTTGTTCCCAGGCTCCCCAGGCGAGGGAGGTGGCGGGCAGGCCGAGGGCCTGACGGTGCGCGGCGAGCGCGTCCAGGAAGGTGTTGCCCGCCGCGTAGTTGGCCTGACCGGGGCTGCCCATGACACCGGCCGTCGAGGAGTACAGGACGAAGGCGGCCAGGTCGAGATCGCGGGTCAGGTCGTGCAGATGCCAGGCGGCATCGACCTTCGGCCGCATGACGGTGTCGAGACGGTCCAGGGTGAGGGACGAGAGGATGCCGTCGTCCAGGACACCCGCCGTGTGCACCACCGCGGTCAGCGGATGCTCGGCCGGAACGGAGGCGAGCAGCGCCGCCAGAGCGTCACGGTCGGCGACATCACACGCGGCGACCCTGGCCTCGGCACCCAGGTCGGCCAGCGCCTGGACGAGGTCGGCGGCACCCGGGGCGTCGGGCCCCCGACGGCTGGTCAGCAGCAGACGCCTGATGCCGTACTCGGCGACCAGGTGGCGGGCCAGCGCGGAAGCAAGGCCACCGGTACCACCGGTGACCAGGACGGTCCCCTCGGGGTCCAGGGCGCGGGCGGAAGAATCACCGGACTCCAGCCGGGCGAGCCGACCGACCCGGACCGTGCCCTCACGGACGAGGGCCTGCGGCTCCTCCGCGTCGAACAGCCCCGCCAGCAGCGGCAGTCGGGCGAGCGAGTCGGCGGTGTCATCGACATCCGCCAGCAGCAGCCGGCCCGGGTTCTCGGACTGGGCGGAACGCACCAGACCCCACACGGGAGCGGCGGCCAGGTCGAGCGGGCCGCGCTCACCGTCGGCGACCGCATCCCGGGTGACCACCACAAGCCGGGAGGAGGCGAAGGCGGGCTCGGCCAGCCACCCCTGCACCAGGGCCAGCACCTCACACGTCAGCTCGCGAGCCGCTTCCGGTCCCGCGTCGACGTCACCGCGCACCGTCACAGCGACCATGTCGGGCACGCCCCCGGACCGGGCGGCCAACTCCTCGAGCGTCGCGGCCGGAGCATGCACCCCCGCCACCGCCTCGGAGTCCGCGGCCAGCGCGGCCGTCAGGCCGAACGGGTCCTCGCCCAGTACGGCCCAGGTGGCGGGCGCAGCCGGCGCCCCCACCGTACGAGGCGTCCAGTCGACGCGGAACAGCGAGTTGGAGTCGTCACGGCGCGACGCCGTACCGGCTCCCGAGTCCGCGGCACGCAGCGTCAGCGACTCCACGGAGAGGACCGGCTGACCCGCCGGGTCGACCGCCGCGATCTCCACCGTGTCCTCGCCGCAGGAGGCGATCCGCACCCGCAGGATGCTCGCCCCGTCCGCGTGCAGGGACACGCCCTCCCAGGCGAACGGCAGCAGTCCGCTGTCGTCGGAGAGGAAGGCGGTGCCGTGCAGGGCGGCGTGCAGCAGGGCCGGGTGCAGACCGAAGGCACCGGCATCCTCGACGGAGTCGGGCAGTTCGACCTCGGCGTAGACCGTGTCGTCCTGGCGCCAGACGGCACGCAGTCCACGGAAGACCGGGCCGTACTCCAGACCGTCTGAGGCAAAGCGGTCGAACAGCTCCTCGATGTCGACGGCCTCGGCGTCGCGCGGGGGCCACACCGTGGTGTCGAAGCCGCGGACGTGCTCGCCGGAGGCGATGCGGCCGGTGGCGTGCTGGGTCCACTCGGCGTCGAAGTCCTCACCGGGCCGGGTGAAGAAGCGCAGCTCACGGGAGCCGTCCTCGCCGGCGGCGCCGACGGAGATCTGCATCTGCACGGCGCCCGTGGCGGGCAGCACGAGCGGGGTGGCGATGGTCAGTTCCTGGACCCGGTCGCAGCCGGCCTGGTCGGCGGCGCGCACCGCCAGCTCCAGGAAACCGGAGCCGGGGAAGCAGACCATGCCGCCGACGCTGTGGTCGGCGAGCCAGGGATGGGTGGCGAGCGACAGGGTTCCGGTGAGCAGGAGTTCGTCGGAACCGGCCACCGACATGGCGGCGCCCAGCAGAGGGTGGTCGGCGGAGGCGAGGCCGAGACCGGTGGCGTCCACGGCGGTCGCGGTCGCCTTGGGCCAGTAACGCTCGTGTTGGAAGGCGTAGGTGGGCAGTTCGGCGGTGCGGGCGCCGGTGCCGTCGTGGAACGCGGCCCAGTCGACCGTGACGCCGGCCGTGTGCAGCCGGGCCAGCGCGGTGACGACGCTGTGCTCCTCGGGACGGTCCTTGCGCAGGAACGGAACGGTGAGGGCGGTGGCGGACTGCTGGGCCAGGGCGGCGAGCACACCGTCGGGGCCGAGTTCGAGCAGGACGTCGGCGCCGGCCTCGGCGAGCGCGCGGACGCCGTCGGCGAACCGGACGGCCTCGCGGACATGACGCACCCAGTACTCCGGGCTGGTCAACTGCCCGTCGGCGGCGAGCGTACCGGTCAGGTTGGAGACGACCGGGATCTGTGGCTCGTCGTAGGAGAGCGTCTCGGCGACCGCGCGGAAGTCGTCGAGCATGGGGTCCATCAGCGGCGAGTGGAAGGCATGGCTGACGCGCAGACGGGTGGTGCGGCGGCCCTGCGCGGCGAGCTGCTCGGCGACCGCGAGGGTGGCCTGCTCCTCACCCGAAACGACCACGGAGGTCGGGCCGTTCACCGCGGCGACAGCGACACCCTCGGTCAGCAGCGGCAGCACCTCGTCCTCGGTCGCCTCCACGGCGACCATGGCACCCCCACTCGGCAGCGCCTGCATCAACCCGGCACGCGCGGCCACCAGTCGGCAAGCGTCCTCCAGTGAGAACACCCCCGCCACATGCGCGGCCGCGATCTCACCGATGGAGTGGCCGGCGACGAAGTCGGGGGTGACGCCCCAGGACTCCACCAGGCGGTAGAGGGCGACCTCGACGGCGAAGAGGGCAGGCTGGGTGAAGCCCGTCTCGTTCAGCGGGGCTTCCTCGTCGCCCCAGATGATGTCGCCGAGGCTCGCGCCGAGTTCCTCGTCGAGCAGGACCAGGACGCGGTCCAGGGCTTCGGCGAACACCGGGAAGCGAGCGTGCAGTTCACGACCCATGCCGAGGCGCTGGGCGCCCTGACCGGAGAACAGGAAGGCGCTGCGGGTGCGGCCGACGGGCCGACCCTCGTGGGCGTCCGGGGCGGGGTCCCCCGCCAGCCAGGAGGTGAGCGCCTGACGACCGGTGGTGCCGTCCGCGTCGGTGACGACCGAGAGCCGGTGCTCCAGGGCCGCGCGGGTGGTGGCCAGCGAGTACGCGGTGTCCAGTGCGCCGGCGGCGCCGGGGGCGTCCAGGTGGGCGAGGAGGGCGGCGGCCTGCTCGCGCAGGGCGGCGGCGGAGCGCGCCGAGAGCACCCAGGGCAGGACACCGGCGGTGCGGGGCGCGGCCGGTGCCTCTTCCGACGGGTCGGCCGACGCCTCTTCCGGCTGATGGGCGGGGGCCTGAGGCGCCTGCTCGACGATGACATGGGCGTTGGTGCCGCTGACGCCGAAGGAGGAGACGCCGGAGCGGCGGGGGCGGTCGGGCGCGGTGGGCCAGGGGCGGTTCTCGGTGAGCAGCTCGACCTTGCCCGCCGTCCAGTCGACATGGGTGGAGGGCCGGTCGACGTGCAGGGTCTTCGGCAGCACCCCGTTGCGCATCGCCATGATCATCTTCGTGATCCCGGCGACGCCGGACGCGGCCTGGGTGTGGCCCATGTTCGACTTGATCGAGCCGAGCAGCAGGGGCTGTTCACGGTCCTGGCCGTAGGTGGCGAGGATGCTCTGGGCCTCGATGGGGTCGCCGAGCGGGGTGCCGGTGCCGTGCGCCTCGACCACGTCGACATCGGCGGGGTTCAGGCCCGCGTTGGAGAGGGCCTGCCGGATGACGCGCTGCTGGGAGGGGCCGTTGGGGGCGGTGAAGCCGTTGGAGGCGCCGTCCTGGTTGACGGCGGAGCCGCGGATGACGGCGAGCACGGGGTGGCCGTTGCGCTGGGCGTCGGAGAGACGCTCCAGGGCGAGCACGGCCGCGCCCTCGGACCAGCCGGTGCCGTCGGCGGAGTCGGAGAACGCCTTGCACCGGCCGTCGCCGGCGAGACCGCCCTGCCGGCTGAACTCGACCAGGGAGCCCGGCGTCGACATCACATTGACGCCGCCGGCCAGTGCCAGGCTGCACTCGCCGTTGCGCAGCGACTGCACAGCGAGGTGCAGCGCCACGAGCGAGGAGGAGCAGGCGGTGTCGACAGTGATCGCCGGCCCCTCCAGGCCGAAGGTGTACGACAGCCGGCCGGAGACGGCACTGGCGGCGATGCCGGTGCCGACGTCTCCGGTGGCGTCGTCCAGGGACCGCACCAGCAGATAGGCGTAGTCCTGCCCGTTGGTGCCGATGAACGTGCCGGTGCGGGTGCCGCGCAGCCGGGTGGCGTCGATGCGGGCGCGCTCGATCGCCTCCCAGGAGGTCTCCAGGAGCAGTCGCTGCTGCGGGTCCATGGTGACGGCCTCGCGCGGCGAGATCCCGAAGAAGCCGGGGTCGAAGTCGGCGATGGAGTCCAGGAATCCGCCCCGCTGGCTGACGGAGGTGTCCCGGTCGTCGATGCCGCTGGTGCGCAGCGCCTCCAGGTCCCAGCCGCGGTCGTCCGGGAACTCGGAGATCACATCGGTGCCGTCGGCGACCATCTCCCACAGGGCCTGCGGGGAGTCGACGCCGCCGGGGAAGCGGCAGCCCATGCCGACCACGGCGATCGGCTCCCGGGCCGCGGCCACGATCGTCCGGTTGCGGCGTCGCAGCCGCTCGGTCTCCTTGACCGCGGCGCGCAGTGCCGCGACCACGTTCTCAGCGGGGGCGTTCATCGTCTGCTCCATCACTTCGCGCTACAGGTCGGACTGGCCGCCGAGCGCGGCCCGCACCAGGTCTGCCACTGTCATCGAGTCGACGGACTCGCCGTCTTCGTCGCCGCCCCCACCGCCGCGTCCGGCGAGCTGGAGCAGCGGCTCCAGGACCCCGATCTCACGCAGTTGGTCGAGCGGGACGGAGGCCAGTACGGCCCTGATCTCGGTCTCCTCGTCGGACACGGCCGGCCCGGCCTCGTCGGGGGCGAGCCGGGCGAGGACGAACTCGCCCAGCGCCAGCGGCGTCGGGTGGTCGAAGACCAGCGTCGCGGGCAGGCTCAGACCGGTCTCGGCGCCGAGCTGGTTGCGCAGCTCGACCGCGCCGAGCGAGTCCACCCCGAGGTCCCGGAAGGACCGTTCGGCTCCGACGGCGTCGATGTCCGGATAGCCGAGGACCTGCGCGGCACGGGTGCGCACCAGGTCCACGACGGTGTCCAGGCGGCGGGCCGGCGCCATGCCCGCCAGCCGGTCGGCGAGGGCGCCCTCCGGGGACGCGGGCGCCGCGGCGGCGACGGTCTCCCGGTAGCCGGGGAACTCCCGCAGCAGGGCGCTCGGCCGGGCGCCGCCGAAGGCGGAGGCGAACCGGTCGAGGTCGACCTCGGCGACCACCGCGGTCGGCTCCTTGCCGGTGACCAGCCGCAGCAGCGACTCCACGGCGAGGTCCGGGTCCATGGCGGCGACGCCGGCCCGGCGGGCCGCGTCGTCCGCGCCGTGGCCGTCGGCCATGCCGCCGCCGCCCCAGGCGCCCCAGGACACGGAGGTCGCGGGCAGTTTCCGCACCCGGCGGGCCTCGGCGAGGGCGTCCAGGACCGCGTTGGCCGCCGCGTAGTTGGCCTGGCCGGGGTTGCCGACCGCGGAGGAGGCGGACGAGAACAGGACGAACGCGGTCAGGTCGAGGTCGCGGGTCAGCTCGTCGAGCAGCAGCGCCGAGGTCACCTTCGCGCGGAACACCTTCTGGTACCGCTCCGGGGTGAGCCGGTCGATGACACCGTCGTCGAGCACGCCCGCCGCGTGCAGCACCGCGGTCAGCGGCCGGTCGGCCGGGATCGCGTCGAGCACCGCGGCCAGCTGGCCCCGGTCGGAGGCGTCGCAGGCGGTGAGGGTGACGCCGGTGCCGAGCGCCTGGAGTTCGTCACGCAGGGCGGTGGCGCCGGGCGCCTCGGCTCCGCGGCGGCTCAGCAGCACCAGGTGCTGGACGCCGTCCTTGGCCAGTCGGCGGGCCACATGGGCGCCGATGGCTCCGGTGCCGCCGGTGATCAGCACGGTCCCGGTCGGGTCCCAGGCGCCGCTCTGTCCGCGGTCCGGGGCCGGCACCAGGCGGCGGGCGAGGACGGCGGAGCCGCGCACGGCGACCTGGTCCTCCCCGTCGAGTCCGGCGAGGACGGCGGCCAGTCCGGCGGCGGCCCGTTCGTCGGCGCGCTCCGGCAGGTCCACCAGACCGCCCCAGCGGTTCGGGTACTCCAGCGCGGCCACCCGGCCCAGGCCCCACACGGCGGCCTGCAGCGGCCGGCGCGGACGGTCGGAGCGGTTGGCGGACACGGCGCTGCGGGTGACGCACCACAGCGGGGCCTCGATCCCGGCGTCGCCGAGCGCCTGGAGCAGCGTGCCGGTGAGGGCGACGCCCTCCGGCACGTCGCCGTGCACGGTCTCGCGCAGGGCCAGCAGGGAGACGACGCCGCCGAAGCCGGTGCCCTCCCCGGCGGCCTCCCGCAGGGTGGCGGCCATGGCCTCCCGGCCGTCGGCGCCGACCTCGGCGCGCACCACCCGGGTGCCCAGGGCATCCAGCGCGGTCGTCACCCACGGGTCCTCGCCGAGGCCCTCGGGGACGACGGCCAGCCAGGTGCCGGTGAGCGGCTTGCGGTGGGCCATCGCCGCGCCGGTCAGACGCTTCCACACGATGCGGTGGCGCCAGCGGTCGAGCCGGGTCTCCTCGGAGGTGCGGCGACGCCAGTCGAGCAGCGCCGGCAGCACCTTGGACAGGGCGTCGCCCTCGACGTCGAGGACGGACTCCAGCGAGCCGAAGTCCTCCTGCGCGACGGCGTCCCAGAAGGCGCTGTCGGTGCCGTCGGCCTCCCCGGCGGTCGCGCCGCCCTGCGGGGCGGTGGGCAGGGTGTCCGGCCAGAACCGGCCGCGCTGGAAGGCGTAGGTCGGCAGGTCCAGCCAGAAGCCGGGGGCGGCGTCGAAGAAGGCGTCCCAGCGGGGTCCGGCGGCGTGCACGTGCAGCCGGCCGAGGGCGGCGACCAGGGTCTCCACCTCGTCGCGGTTGCGGCGCTGCGCGGGGATGCTCACGGTGTCCGGGGCGCTCTGCTCGGCCAGCGCGGACAGCACCGCGTCGGGGCCGAGTTCGAGGAAGACCCGGACGCCACGGCCGGCCAGTGCGGTGACGCCGTCGGCGAACCGGACGGTGCCGCGCACATGGCGCACCCAGTAGTCGGCGTCGCACAGTTCGTCGGCGCCCGCCACGTCGCCGCTCACGTTGGACACGACGGCGATGCGGGGTGCCTCGTAGCGCAGGCTCTCGGCGACCTTGCGGAACTCGGCGAGCATCGGGTCCATCAGCACCGAGTGGAAGGCGTGGCTGACCTTGAGGCGGGAGGTGCGGCGGCCCCGCTCGGCGAGGACGGCGGCCACGGCGAGCACCGCGTCCTCCGCACCGGCGAGCACCACGGAGGTGGGGCCGTTGACCGCGGCGATCGACACCGCCTCGGTGAGTTCGGCGGCGACCTCCTGCTCGGTGGCCTCGACCGCGACCATGGCGCCGCCGCGCGGCAGGTCCTGCATCAGGCGGGCCCGGGCGGCGACCAGCCGGCAGGCGTCGTCCAGGGAGAGGACGCCCGCGACATGGGCGGCGGCGATCTCGCCGACGGAGTGTCCTGCGACGAAGTCCGGCGTCACTCCCCAGGACTCCATCAGGCGGTACAGGGCGACCTCGAAGGCGAACAGCGCGGGCTGGGTGTGCCCGGTCTCGTTCAGGGTCTCCTGGTCGCCGTGCCAGACGACGTCCCGCAGCGAGGCGCCGAGGTGGCCGTCGAGCCGGGCGAGGACCGCGTCGAACGCCTCGGCGAACGCCGGGAACCGCTCGTACAGGTCCCGGCCCATGCCGAGTTGCTGGGAGCCCTGTCCGGAGAAGAGCACGGCGTGCTTGCCGGTGCGCTCCACCTGGTGCTCGACGATGTGCGCGGCGGTGGTGCCCTCCGCGACGGCGGTGAGTCCGGCGATCAGGGCGTCCCGGTCGGCGGCGGTCACCGCGGCCCGGTGCTCGAAGACGGCGCGGGTGGTGGCCAGGGTGCGGGCCAGATCGGTGACCGTCTCCTCGGGGTGTCCCGCCACATGGGCCAGGAGCTTGCGGGCCTGGGCGCGCAGCGCGTTCTGCGAGCGGCCGGACAGCAGGACCGGGACGGGCGTGCCGTCCTCGGCGGGCCGGGCGCTCTCCACGGGCTGCTTGACGGGCTCCGGCTGCTCCAGGATCAGGTGGGCGTTGGTGCCGCTGGCCCCGAAGGAGGAGACGGCGGCTCGGCGCACCCGCTCCGACTCGGGCCAGGGGGTCAGCTCGGTGAGCAGGCGGGCGTTGCCCGCGGTCCAGTCGACGTGCGAGGAGGGGTTCTCGGTGTACAGCGAGCGCGGCAGCAGACCGTGCTGCATGGCGAGCACCATCTTGATGACGCCGCCGACACCGGACGCGGCCTGCGTGTGACCGATGTTGGCCTTCAGCGAGCCGACGAGCACGGGCCGCTCGCGGTCCTGTCCGTAGGTGGCGAGCAGGGCCTGTGCCTCGATCGGGTCGCCGAGCTTGGTGCCGGTGCCGTGCGCCTCGACGGCGTCGACGTCGGCGGCCTCCAGGCGGGCGTTGGCGAGGGCCTGGCGGATGACGCGCTGCTGGGCGGGGCCGCTGGGCGCGGTCAGTCCGTTGGAGGCGCCGTCCTGGTTGATGGCGGAGCCGCGCAGCACGGCGAGCACCCGGTGGCCGTTGCGGCGGGCGTCGGACAGGCGCTCGACGACGAGCATGCCGACACCCTCCGACCAGCCGGTGCCGCCCGCGTCCTCGGAGAAGGCGCGGCAGCGGCCGTCGGGCGACAGCGCGCCCTGGGCGCTGAACTCCACGAAGCCGACCGGGGTGGCCATCACGGTGACACCGCCGGCCAGGGCGATCGAGCACTCGCCGGAGCGCAGGGCCTGGGCGGCCAGGTGCAGGGCGACCAGGGAGGAGGAGCAGGCGGTGTCGACGGACACCGTGGGGCCCTGGATGCCGAAGGTGTAGGCGAGGCGGCCGGACAGCAGGCTGGCGGACTGGGCGGTCTGCCACTGGCCGTACTCGGCGGGCGGCCGGTAGTCGCCGGAGCCGCCGCCGACGAAGACGCCGGTGGTGCCGCTGCCGCGCAGGGTGCCGGGGTCGATGCCGGCCCGCTCCAGGGCCTCCCAGGACGCCTCGAGCAAGATCCGCTGCTGCGGGTCCATCACCATGGCCTCGCGTGGCGAGACACCGAACAGACCGGGGTCGAAGTCGGTGGCGTCGTAGAGGAATCCGCCCTGGTCGGTGGCGCTGCGGCCCGGTCCGTCGCCGGCCAGGGCGTCGAGGTCCCAGCCGCGGTCGGCCGGGAAGTCGCCGACGGCGTCCACCTCGTCGAGGACGAGCTGCCACAGGTCCTCGGGCGAGTTGACGCCGCCGGGGAAGCGGCAGGCCATGCCGACGATGACGATCGGGTCGTCGCCGGTGGCGGCGGGCGCGGCCACCGGGGCGGCGGTGTCCGTGGCGCCGCCGAGGAGTTCGGTGCGCAGGTGTGCGGCGAGCGCCGCGGGGTTGGCGTGGTCGAAGACCAGGGTCGCGGGCAGTGTGATGCCGGTGGCGGCGGTGAGCTGGTTGCGCAGGTCCACGGCGGTCAGCGAGTCGAAGCCGAGGTCCCGGAAGGGCAGGTCGGGTTCGACGAGCGTGGTGTCCGCGTGGCCGAGGACCAGGGCGGCCTTCTCGCTGACCAGGGCGAGCAGGATGTCGTCCCGGTCGGCGGCGGGCTGCTCCAGGAGCCACCGGCCGTAGCCGTCGGAGGCGGTGGCCCCTTCGGCACGGTCGCGGGCCGCGCCGGCGAGGGCGGTCCTGGCCTCGGGCAGGCCGTCGAAGAGCGCGGTCGGCCGGGTCTCGTGGTGCGCCGGGGCGAAGGTGTCCCAGCGGACGTCGGCGACGGTGACCGCGGCGGAGCCGTCGGCGACGGCACCGGCGAGGGCGGTCAGGGCGGCGTCGGCGTCCATCACCGGAAGGCCGTTCATCCGCAGATGGGCGGTGGTCGACGGGTCGGTCAGCTCGGCCCAGGCGTTCCAGGAGACGGCCAGCGCGGGCGTCCCCTCGGCGCGCAGGGCGCGGGCGAGGGCGTCCACATAGGCGCCGCCCGCGGCCTCGTCGGTCCGGCCGCGCACGCCCCAGACCCCGGCGACGGAGCCGAAGAGCACGAACGCGTCCAGGGAGCGGCCAGTGACGGCCTCGGCGAGGGTGTCCACCGGGGCGAGGGCGGCGGCCGGGCCGTCCGCCGGGGTGTCGTCGGCGTACACGACCGCGGTGAGGCCGGTCAGTCCGTCCAGGAGGGCGCGGGCCGCGTCCCGGTCGCCGCCGTCGTACGGGGCGACGGTGACCTCGGCGCCGAGCCGGCCGAGTTCGGCCCTCAGCTCCTCGGTGTCGGTGGCACTGTCGGCCGGGGAGGTGGTCAGCACCAGGCGGGCGGCGCCCTCGCGGGCGAGCCAGCGGGCGGCGCGGGCGCCCATGGTGCGGGTGCCGCCGACGACCAGGACGGTGCCGTGCGGGCGCCATCCGGAGTCGCCGGGGGCGACGGCGGTGCGCACCAGGCGGCGGCCGAAGAGACCGGCGGCGCGGACGGCGATCTGGTCCTCGCTGCCGGGCTCGGCCAGGTGGGCGACGAGCAGGGCCGCGGTGGCGGCGTCGGCGTCGGGCGCGAGGTCGGCGAGGCCGCCGAAGCGCTCGGGGTGCTCAAGGGCGGCGACCCGGCCCATGCCCCAGAGGGCGGCCTGACCGACGGCGGCGGGTGCCTCTCCGGCGACGGAGACGGCGCCGCGGGTGACGCACCACAGCGGGGCGTCGACGCCGGCGGCCTCGAGGGCCTCCAGGACGGCGGCCGGTGCGGCGTCGGGGGCCGGCAGGGTGCCGGTGCCCGCGGCGAGCAGCGAGACCACCAGGGTCCAGCCGGCCGGGTCGAGAGCGGCGAGTTCCCTGGCGAGGGAGCCGGAGGTCCCGTCGACGACGAGCGGGTCGGCGCCCAGGGCGGCGACCAGGGTCTCCGCCCAGTCCGTGCCGGCGTGTTCGGCGGGCACCAGGGCCAGGACGCGGCCGGCCCCCGCGGGGTGCGCCGGGGTGCCGAGCACGGTCCAGCTCTCGTGGTAGCGCCAGTCGCGGGCGGTGGAGCGGGCGTCGGTGCGGCGGCGCCAGGCGGACAGCGCGGGCACCATCGTGGTGACGGTGTCGCCGTCCAGGCCCAGGGAGGCCGTGAGGCTCTCCAGGTCCTCCCGCTCGACGGCGGCCCAGAAGGCGGCGTCGACGGGGTCCTGGACGCCGGTGGCGCCGGGCGCGGCGGGCTCGGGCCAGTAGCGCTCGCGCTGGAAGGCGTACGTCGGCAGTTCCACGCGGTGCCCGCCGGTGCCGGCGAACCAGGCGGTCCAGTCGGGTCCGGCGCCCTGGGTGTGCAGGGTGGCCAGGCCCTCCAGGAGGGTGGTCTCCTCGGAGCGGTCGCGGCGCTGGAGCGCGACGACGGTGGCGGGTGCCTCGTCGGCGGACGCGTCCAGGGTCTGCTGGGCGGCGGCGGTGAGCTGTCCGTCCGGGCCGATCTCGACGAAGGTGGTGACACCGTCCTCGTGCAGCGCCCGGACGCCGTCGGCGAACCGTACGGTCTCGCGGACGTGCCGCACCCAGTAGCCGGGGGTGAGGAGTTCGGCTCCGGCGGGGGCGCCGGTCACCGTGGAGACCAGCGGGATGACGGGCTCGTGGTAGGTGAGGGACTCCGCGACCCGGGCGAAGTCGGCGAGCATCGGGTCCATGAGCGGCGAGTGGAAGGCATGGCTCACCCGCAGCCGGGTGGTCTTGCGGTCCTGCGCCTCGAAGTGCGCGGCGAACGCGGCGACTTCGTCCTCGTCACCGGCGACGACCACCGCCGAAGGACCGTTGACCGCCGCGATCGACACCCGCTCCGTCAGATGCGGGAGCACCTCCTCCTCGGTGGCGCGCACCGCGAGCATCGCACCGCCCCGCGGCAGCTCCTGCATCAGGGAGGCGCGGGCGGCGACCAGTCGGCAGGCGTCCTCCAGCGAGAACACCCCCGCCACATGCGCGGCGGCGATCTCACCGATGGAGTGACCGGCGACCTGGTCGGGGGTCAGGCCCCAGGACTCCAGGAGGCGGTGGAGGGCGACCTCGACGGCGAACAGCGCGGGCTGGGTCCAGCCGGTCTCGTTCAGCCGCTCGGCCTCGGGCGTGCCCGGCTCGGCGAACAGAACGTCCCGCAGCGAGAAGGCCAGCGCGGTGTCGAACTGCGCGAGGACCGTGTCCAGGGCGTCGGCGAACGCCGGGTACCGCTCGTAGAGTTCGCGGCCCATCAGGGCGCGCTGGGCGCCCTGGCCGGAGAACAGGAAGGCGGTACGGCCCCGGGTGCGGGACGCGAGCGAACGGGCCGTCTCGCGCACCCCGTCGGGGCCGGCGAGGAGTACGGCGCGGTGCGGGAAGAGGGTGCGGTCGGTGGCCAGGGAGCGGCCGACGTCCAGCGGGGAGAGCTCCGGCTGGGCGGCGGCGTACGCGGTGAGCCGGTCGACCTGGTCCTGAAGGGCCTCGCGGCTGCGGCCGGAGACGATCCACGGGACGGTGGTGACCTCGGCGGCGGGGGCGGGCTCGTCGGTGGGCGCGACCACGGGCTCGTCGATGGGAGCCTGCTCCACGATGACATGCGCATTGGTGCCGCTGACGCCGAAGGCGGAGACACCGGCGCGCCTCGGCCGTCCGGTCTCGGGCCAGTCGCGCTCCTCGGTGAGCAGCGACACCGCGCCGCTGCTCCAGTCGACATGGCTGGTGGGGCTGGTGACGTGCAGGGTGCGCGGCAGGGTGCCGTGCTGCATCGCCAGCAGCATCTTGATGACGCCGGCGACGCCCGCGGCGGCCTGGGTGTGGCCGATGTTGGACTTGACGGTGCCGAGCAGCAGCGGCTGGTCGGTGTCCCGGCCCGGGCCGTAGGTGTTGAGGAGGGCCTGCGCCTCGATCGGGTCGCCGAGGGTGGTGCCGGTGCCGTGCGCCTCGACCGCGTCGATCTCGGACGGCGCGAGACGGGCGTCCGCGAGGGCCTGGCGGATGACGCGCTGCTGGGACGGGCCGTTGGGCGCGGTCAGACCGTTGGAGGCGCCGTCCTGGTTGACGGCGGTGCCGCGGATGATGCCGCGGACCTCGTGGCCGTTGCGGATCGCGTCGGAGAGCCGCTCCAGGACCAGGATGCCGACGCCCTCGGACCAGGCGGTGCCGTCGGCGTCGTCGGAGAACGGCTTGCAGTGGCCGTCGGGGGCCAGGCCGCCCTGGGTGCTGAACTCGACGAAGGAGTCGGGGGTCGACATCACCGAGACGCCGCCCGCGACGACGAGGTCGCACTCGCCGGCGCTCAGCGCGCGGCCCGCCCAGTGCAGGGCGACCAGCGAGGAGGAGCAGGCGGTGTCGATGGTGACCGCGGGTCCCTCCAGGCCGAGGGCGTAGGAGAGGCGGCCGGACATCACGCTGGCGGTGTTGCCGGTGGCGACATAGCCGGAGACGTCCGAGGTGGAGCGGCGCAGCAGGTTCGGGTAGTCCTGGCCGTTGGTGCCGACGAACACACCGGTGGTGGAGCCGCGCAGCGCGGCCGGGTCGATGCCGGCCCGCTCCAGGGCCTCCCAGGTGGTCTCGAGCAGCAGTCGCTGCTGCGGGTCCATGGCGAGCGCCTCGCGGGGCGAGATGCCGAAGAAGCGGGCGTCGAAGTCGGCGACCTGGGCGAGGAATCCGCCGTGCAGGGTGTCGGAGGCGCCGGCGCCGAGGGCCGCGATGTCCCAGTTGCGGTCGTCGGGGAAGCCGGTGATGCCGTCGCGGCCCTCCGCCAGCAGCTGCCACAGCTCCTCGGGCGTGCTCACGCCGCCGGGGAAGCGGCAGGCGAGGCCGACGACCGCGATCGGGTCCTCGTCGACGGCCCGGGTGGCGACCGCCTGGGCGGTGGACTCCTGGAGCGAGCCGAGGAGTTCGGCGAGCAGGAAGTCCGCCATCTCGCGCGGCGTCGGGTGGTCGTAGACGAGGGAGGCGGGCAGGCTCAGGCCGGTGAGGGCGTTGAGCGCGTTGCGCAGCTCCAGGACGGTGAGCGAGTCGAAGCCGAGGTCCCGGAAGGCCAGGTCGTCGTCGACGGTGCGGGCGTCGGAGTGGCCGAGGACGGCCGCCACCTGGGTGCGCAGAAGATCGAGGACATGTGCGGGGCGCTCCTCGGCGGGCAGGCCGGCGAGCTGCTCCCGCAGGCCTGAGCCGGTGCCGGCGGCCGCCGCCGGGGCGTTGGCGCCCGCCGTCTCCGGGAGGTCGGCGACGAGCGGCAGCGGGCGGGCCGACGCGAAGGCGCGCAGGAAGCGTTCCCAGCCGATGTCGGCGACGGCGACAGAGGTGTCGCCGTTGTCGACGGCGCGCAGCAGCGCGGCGACACCGGAGGCGGGGTCGAGCGGTTCGAATCCGCCGCGGCGGACCCGGGCGGCGATCTCGGCGGCGTCGGCGACCATGCCGGAGCCGGCCCAGGGTCCCCAGGCCACGGACAGGGCGGGCAGGCCCTGGGCGCGGCGCTGTTCGGCGAGGGCGTCGAGCTGGGCGTTGGCGGCGGCGTAGTTGCCCTGTCCGGCGGCGCCGATCAGGCCGGCGGTCGAGGAGAACAGGACGAACGCGGCGAGGTCGTGGCCGGCGGTGAGGTCGTGCAGATGGCGGGCGGCGACCGTCTTGGCATGCAGGACGGTGGCGAAGCTCTCCGGGGTCAGCTCGTCCACCACATGGTCGTCGACGACGCCCGCGGTGTGGAAGACGGCGGTGAGGGGCGCGTCCTCGGGCACCGTCGCGAGGAGCGCGGCGAGCGCGTCGCGGTCGGCCGCGTCGCAGGCGGCGATCGTGACGCGGGCGCCCGACTCCTCCAGTTCGGCGCGGAGTTCGTCGGCGCCGGGGGCGTCGGGGCCGCGGCGGCTGGTGAGCAGCAGATGGGCGGCGCCGTCGCGGGCGAGGCGGCGGGCGAGGTGTCCGCCGATGCCGCCGGTGCCGCCGGTGATCAGGACGGTGCCGGCCGCCGGGTCGAAGGCGGAGCCGACGGTGTCGGCGGCGGGGCTGTGGGCGAGCCGGCGCAGGAAGACGCCGCTGGCGCGGACGGCGACGGCGTCCTCGCCGTCACCGGCGGCCAGGATCCCGCGCAGCCGTCGGGCGGCCTGGGTGTCGAGGTCCTCGGGGAGGTCGACACTGCCGCCGACGCGGCCGGGCAGTTCGAGGGCGGCGGCGCGGAACAGGCCCCATACGGCGGCCTGTTCGGGTGCCGTGATCTGCTCGGAGCGGCCGACGGCGACGGCTCCGCGGGTGATGTTCCACAGCGGGGCGTCGATGCGGGCGTCGCCGAGCGCCTGGAGGGCGGTGGCGGTGAGGGTGAGCGCGGCCGGGGCGCCGGGGTGTCCGGCGTCGCCGGGCGCGAGCGCCAGCAGCGACAGCACGCCCTGGAAGGTGTCGCCGTCGGCGGCCTCGGTGAGCCGGGCGGCGAGGGCGGCGCGGTCGGTGCCGGTGACCTCCACGCGGACGGTGGCGGTGGCGAGGGCGGCCTCGACATCGGCGGCCCAGGCGGCGGCGTCGTCGCGGTGCTCGGCCGGGACCAGGACGAGCCAGCGTCCGGTGGGTGCGGCGCCGGGGGCGCCGCCGCGCGGCTTCCAGGTGACGCGGTAGCGCCAGGAGTCGAGCGCGGACTGTTCGCCGCGGCGCTGCCGCCAGGCGGTGAGCGCCGGGACCATCGCGGTGACGGTCGCGTCGTCCAGGCCGAGGGAGGCGGTGAGCGAGGCGACGTCGGCGTGTTCCACCGCGGCCCAGAACTCGGAGTCCAGTGCGGAGCCGGGGGCGGGGGCGGTGATGCCGGCCGCGGTGGTGTCGGGCCAGTACCGCTCACGCTGGAAGGCGTAGGTGGGCAGGGCCACCCGGCGGGCGCCGCTGCCCTGGAACCAGGCGGTCCAGTCGACGTCGAAGCCATGGGCGTGGGCCGCGGCGACGGCGGTGACCAGGGCCTGCTCCTCCGGGCGGTCGCCGCGCAGAGTGGGCAGCAGCGCGGTGCGGGAGGCGTCGGTGAGGCTCTCGCGGGCCATGCCGCTCAGCACACCGTCGGGGCCGAGCTCCAGGAAGGTCTGGACGCCGCCCTGGGTGGACAGCCAGCCGATGCCGTCGGCGAAGCGCACGGCGGAGCGGACGTGGGAGACCCAGTAGTCGGCGGTGCACACCTGCTCGGGGGCGGCCAGGGTGCCGGTCACATGGGAGACGAACGGGATCGACGGCGCGTGGTACGTCAGAGCACGGGCCACGGCGGCGAAGTCGTCCAGCATCGGGTCCATGAGCGGCGAGTGGAAGGCATGGCTCACCCGCAGACGCTTGGTGCGGCGTCCCTGTTCGGCGAAGTGCGCGGCGAGGGCGAGCACGGGCTCCTCCTCGCCGGCGACGACGACGGACCGGGGCCCGTTGACGGCGGCCACGGAGACCTGGTCGGCGAGGCCCTCCAGGTGCGGCAGCACCTCGTCCTCGGCGGCCTCCAGGGCGACCATCGCGCCGCCCTCGGGCAGTGCCTGCATCAGCCGGCCGCGGGCGGCCACCAGGGCGCACGCGTCGTCGAGGTCGAGGACGCCGGCGACATGCGCGGCGGCGATCTCGCCGACGGAGTGCCCGGCCAGGTAGTCGGGGGTGACGCCCCACGACTCCAGCAGCCGGAACAGCGCCACTTCGAGGGCGAACAGCGCGGGCTGTGCGTAGCCGGTGCGGTCGAGCAGGGCGGCGTCCTCGGAGCCCTCGGCGGCGAACAGCACGTCGCGCAGGGGGCGTTCGGTGGTGCCGTCGATCCGGGCGAGGACCGCGTCCAGGGCGTCGGCGAACACCGGGTGGCGCTCGTAGAGTTCGCGGCCCATGCCGAGGCGCTGGCTGCCCTGTCCGGTGAACAGGAAGGCGGTGCGTCCGCGGCCGGTTCGGCCCTGGACGAGTCCGGCGCCGGGCAGTCCGTCGCGCAGTGCGGTCAGACCGCGCACCAGTGCCTCGTGGTCGTCGGCGACGACCGCGGCGCGGTGCTCGAGGGCGGCACGGGAGGTGGCGAGGGAGAACGCCAGATCGGTGGGGTGGATGCCGGGGCGCTCGGCCAGCAGGTCGAGCAGGGCTCCGGCCTGGGCGCGCAGGGCCGCCTCGCCGCGTCCGGAGACGAGGACGGGCACCAGGGCGTCCCGCGGTGCGGGGGTGTCCTCGGCGGCCGGGGCGTCGGCGGCGGGGGCCTGCTCCAGGACGGTGTGGACATTGGTGCCGCTGAGTCCGAAGGACGACACGGCGGCACGGCGCGGACGGCCGGTCTCGGGCCACTCGGTGCGCTCGGTGAGCAGCTGGATGGTGCCGGAGGACCAGTCGACATGGGTGGACGGCTGGTCGATGTGGAGCGACTTGGGGGCGACGCCCTCCCGAAGGGCGTGGACCAGCTTGATGATGCTGGCGACGCCGGAGGCCATCTGGGTGTGGCCGATGTTGGACTTCACCGAGCCGAGCAGCACGGGTCGCTCGGGGTCGCGGTCCTTGCCGTAGGTGGCGAACAGGGCCTGCGCCTCGATCGGGTCGCCGAGGGCGGTGCCGGTGCCGTGGCCCTCCAGGACGTCGATGTCGTTCGCCTCGACGCCCGCGTTGGCGAGGGCCTGGCGGATGACGCGCTGCTGGGAGGGGCCGTTGGGGGCGGTCAGACCGTTGGAGGCGCCGTCCTGGTTGACGGCGGAGCCGCGGATGACGGCGAGGACCTCGTGGCCGTTGCGGCGGGCGTCGGACAGCCGCTCCAGCAGGATCAGGCCGACACCCTCGGCGAGAGTCATGCCGTCGGCCCCCTCGGCGTACGCCTTGCAGCGGCCGTCCTCGGCGAGGGCCCGCTGCCGGCTGAAGCCGATGAACGACATGGGGGTGGACATGATGCTGGCACCGCCGGCGAGGGCGAGGGTGCTCTCGCCGTTGCGCAGCGACTGGCAGGCCAGGTGGATCGCGACCAGCGAGGACGAGCACGCGGTGTCGAGGGTGACGGCCGGGCCCTCGAGGCCGAAGAGGTAGGAGACTCGGCCGGACAGCACGCTGGGCAGCGAGCCGGTGATCATATGGCCCTCGGAGCCCTCGCTGCCGGGCACGGCGGCGCCGTAGTCCTGGTAGCTGGCGCCGATGAAGGTGCCGGTGAGGCTGCCGCGCCGGCCGACCGGGTCGAGGCCGGCGTTCTCGAAGACCTCCCAGGCCGTCTCGAGGAGCAGGCGCTGCTGCGGGTCCATCGAGAGGGCCTCGCGGGGCGAGATGCCGAAGAAGCCGGGGTCGAAGTCGGCGACGTCGCGCAGGAAGCCGCCCTGGACCGAGTAGGTGCGGCCGGACGCGTCCGGGTCGGGGTCGTAGAGGGCCTCGGCGTCCCAGCCGCGGTCGGCCGGGAAGACGGAGACCGCGTCGACCTCCTCCAGCGAGACCCGCCACAGCTGCTCGGCGGAGGTGACGCCGCCGGGGTAGCGGCAGCTCATGCCGACGATGGCGATCGGGTCGTCGTCGACGGGCGCTCCGGCGGTGACGGCGACGGCACCCGCGGAGTGGACGTCGGCCAGTTCGGAGTGGAGGAAGCCGGCCAGGGCGGCCGGGTTCGGGTAGTCGAAGACCATCGTGGACGGCAGCGTCAGCCCGGTGACGGACGCGAGCCGGTTGCGCAGCCCGACGGCGGTCAGCGAGTCGAAGCCGACGTCGCGGAAGGCGCGCTGGTCGGTGAGGTCCTCCGCGGAGGACAGGCCGAGCACGGAGGCGGCCTCGGTGCGGACGGTCTCCAGCAGCTTGCGGTGCTGTTCGGCGGCGGGCAGGGCCAGCAGCGCGGCGGCGAACTCGCCCCGGGCGGGGTCCCCGGCGCTCTGCGCAGCAGCGGCGGTGAGCCGCTGCACCTCGGGGACCTCGTCGAACAGCGGGGTGGGCCGGGCCGAGGTGTAGACGGGGTGGTACGTCTCCCAGTCGACGTCGGCGACCGCGATGACCTGCTCGTCGTCGTCGAGGGCCCGCTTGAGGCCGCTCAGCGCGAGCTGCGGGTCCATGAACTCCAGGCCGCTGCGGCGGATCATCTGCGGGTCGACTCGGCCGAGCTGGAGGTCGTCGGCCCAGATGCCCCAGGACAGCGACAGGGCGGTCAGGCCGCGGGCGCGCCGGTGCTCGGCGAGGGCCGCCAGATAGGCGTTGCCCGCGACATACGCGGCGTGCGCGCCGCTGCCCCACATGCCGGCGGTGGAGGAGTACAGGACGAAGTCGTCCAGTTCCTCGTCGTCGAGGAGTTCGTCGAGGATCTGCGCGCCGGTGACCTTGGCCGCGAGGACGCGGTCGAAGTCGTCGAGCGTGGTGGCGTCGAGGGTGTGCAGTTCGATGGTGGCCGCGGTGTGCACCACCGTGCGGACGGTGCGGCCCTCGGCCTTCAGGGTTTCGAGGAGGGCGGCAACGGCGTCGCGGTCGGTAATGTCGCAGGCGGCGAGGGTCGTCTCGGTGCCGCGTTCCTCCAGCTCGGCGCGGAGTTCGGCGGCGCCGGGCGCCTCGGGGCCGCGCCGGCTGACCAGGACCAGGTGTTCGGCGCCCTGCTCGGCGAGCCAGCGCGCCAGGTGCGGGGCGAGGGTGCCGGAGCCACCGGTGACCAGGGTGGTGCCGCGTGGCTTCCAGTCGCGGGCGGAGCCCTCGGGGGCGGCGTCGGCGCGGACGATACGGCGGGTGAAGACGCCGGAGGAGCGCAGGGCGATCTGGTCGTCGTCGCCGAGCGCGCCGGCGAGGACGGCCGCGAGCCGCTGGCCGGCGCGGGCGTCCAGTGTCTCGGGCAGGTCGACGACACCGCCCCAGCGTCCCGGGCACTCCAGCGCGGCGGTCCAGCCGATGCCGGTGACCTGGGCCTGGACGGGCGCGGTGACCTTGTCGGAGCGGCCGGTGGAGACGGCGCCGCGGGTCAGGGCCCACAGCGGGGTGTCGATGCCGGCGTCGCCGAGTGCCTGGACGAGGGCGACGGTGAGGGCGACCCCGAGGACGAGTCCGGTGCCGGGGACGGCACCGGTCCGCTCGGCGCCCGCGAGGACTGAGACGATGCCGGTGAGACCGTCGGCGTCGGTGAGGCGCTCGCGCAGCACGGCGCGGTCGGTGCAGCTCTCGTCGAGGAGGAGCCGGCGTACCTGGACGCCGCCCGTCTCCAGCGCCTCGGCGACGTCGGTGTCGTCGACGCCGTCGGCGGACACCAGCAGCCAGGTGCCGTCCAGGGTGCGCTGCGGGAGCTTGGTGACGGGCTTCCAGGTGGGGCGGTAGCGCCAGGAGTCGACGGTGGAGCGCTCCTTGCGGGCCCGGCGCCAGGAGGACAGCGCGGGCAGCACGGCGGCGACGGAGTCCTCGTCCGTGCCGAGGGCCGCGGTCAGGGCGGAGACGTCCCCGTCCTCGACGGCGGTCCAGAACGCGGCGTCCTCGGGGTCGGCCGCGGTGACGGCCTCCGGGGCGGCGGCCATGGCCCACAGGTTCTCGTGCTGGAAGGCATAGGTGGGCAGGTCGACCCGGGACGCACCGGTCCCCTCGAACACGGCGGCCCAGTCGACCTGGACACCGCGGACGAACACCTCGGCGGCGGACAGCAGGAAGCGGTCCAGGCCACCGTTGTCGCGGCGCAGGGTGCCGGAGGCGACACCCGCCACTCCGGCGTCGTCGATCATGTCCTGGACGGACATGGCGAGCACGGGGTGGGAGCTGACCTCGATGAAGGCACGGTGGTCGGCGGCGATCAGGTCGCGGACGGCGTCCGCGAACAGCACCCGTCCGCGCAGGCTGCGGTACCAGTAGCCGGCGTCCATGACGGTGGTGTCGAGCCAGTCGCCGGTGACGGTCGAGAAGAACGGGATCTCGGACGTCCGCGGCGCGACCTCGGCCAGCAGTTCGAGGATCTCGTCGTGCAGGTCCTCGACATGGGGGGAGTGCGAGGCGTAGTCCACGGCGACCCGGCGGGCCCGGATCTCCTCGGCGGTGAGCTGTGCGTGCAGTTCGTCCAGGGCCTCCGGCTCGCCCGCGACGACGGAGGAGCGGGGGCCGTTCTCGGCGGCGACGGACACCCGTCCCTCGAACGCCTCCAGACGGGCCTCCACCTCGGCGACCGGAAGCGCCACCGACATCATGCCGCCGCGCCCGGCGAGGCTGCGGCCGATGGCCTGGCTGCGCAGCGCCACGACCCGGGCGCCGTCGCGCAGCGACAGGGCGCCGGAGACCACCGCGGCGGCGATCTCGCCCTGCGAGTGGCCGACCACCGCGTCGGGCTCGACACCCTGAGCCCGCCACACGGCGGCCAGGGACACCATCACGGCGAACGAGGCGGGCTGGACGACGTCGACGCGCTCCAGCGTCGGGGCGCCCTCGGCGCCCCGCAGGACGTCGAGGAGGTTCCAGTCGGTGAACTCGGCGAGGGCGGCGGCGCATTCGGCGATCCGCTCGGCGAACACCGGCGACTCGTCGAGGAGTTGGGCGCCCATCCCTGCCCACTGGGAGCCCTGGCCGGGGAAGACGAAGACGGTGCGGCCCGCGACGTCCGCGACACCGCGGGCGACGACGCCCGAGGGCCCGTCGGCGGCGACGGCGCGCAGCGCCTCCAGCGGGTCGGTGCCCGCGGGCGGCACGACCACGGCGCGGTGCTCGAAGAGCGCGCGGGAGGTGGCGAGGGACAGACCGATGTCGATCGGGCGGGCCGCCGGGTCGGCGGTCACGAGCGCCGCGTCTGGTGACGTTTGCCCGTGAAGGAGTGGCGTCCGGTGCGTGCTCTCGGCGTGCCGGGCGGAAGCCCTCGTACTGGACGTACTTGGGGTTTCGCCCGGTGCGGCGAGAGTGCGTGCTGGGCGTCGCGACGGGGCGAACGTCGCCTGACGCGGCGCTAGGTGAGTGAGGAGGCGGTCGGCCTGCTCGCGCAGCGCGGCGGCGCCACGGGCGGACAGCAGCCACGGCACCACACCCGCGGCGACCGGCACGGGCGCCGGGGCGAGCCGCTCGTCCTCGGCGGCGGGCGCCTCGGTCTCCTGCTCCAGGATGACGTGGGCGTTGGTACCGCTGATGCCGAACGAGGACACCGCGGCCCGGCGCGGACGGCCCGTCTGCGGCCAGTCGGTGTTCTCGCCGAGCAGCCGTACGGTGCCCGGGCTCCAGTCGACGTGGCTGGAGGGCTCGTCGGCGTGCAGGGTCTGGGGCATCACCCCGTGGCGCAGCGCCATGACCATCTTGATGATGCTCGCGACACCGGCGGCGGACTGGGAGTGCCCGATGTTCGACTTCACCGAGCCGAGCAGCAGCGCGGTCTCGGGGGTACGGGTGCGGCCGTAGGTGGCGAACAGGGCCTGCGCCTCGATGGGGTCGCCGAGCGGGGTGCCGGTGCCGTGGGCCTCCAGGAGGTCGATCTCGCCGGGGGCGACCCGGGCGTTGGCCAGGGCCTGGCGGATGACGCGCTGCTGGGAGGGGCCGTTGGGGGCGCTGAGGCCGTTGGAGGCGCCGTCCTGGTTGATGGCGGAGCCGCGGATCACGGCGAGCACCGGGTGGCCGTTGCGGCGGGCGTCGGACAGCCGCTCGACGAGGACGATGCCGACACCTTCGGCGAGGGTCATGCCGTCGGCGCTCTCGGAGAACGCCTTGCACCGGCCGTCCTGCGCGAGGGCGCGCTGCCGGCTGAACGCCACGAACGCGTTGGGGGTGGTCATGACGGTGGCGCCGCCCGCGACCGCGAGGTTGCTCTCGCCGTTGCGCAGCGCCTGGCAGGCCAGGTGCAGGGCGACCAGCGAGGACGAGCAGGCGGTGTCGACGGTGACCGCCGGGCCCTCCAGGCCGAAGACATAGGCGAGGCGGCCGGAGAGCACGCTGGGGCTGGTGCCGGTGACCAGGTGGCCCTCGGCGCCGTCGCCGGCGCCCATCCCGTACTCCTGGTAGCTGGAGCCGATGAAGGTGCCGGTCAGGCTGCCCCGGAGGGTGTCGGGGGTGAGTCCGGCGCGTTCGAAGGCCTCCCAGGTGGTCTCCAGGAGGAGCCGCTGCTGCGGGTCCATGACCAGCGCCTCGCGGGGCGAGATGCCGAAGAACATGGGGTCGAACTCGTCGGCCTCGTGCAGGAAGCCGCCCTGCGTGGAGTAGGTGGTGCCGGGGTGGTCGGGGTCGGGGTCGTAGAGCCCGGCGGTGTTCCAGCCGCGGTTGACCGGGAAGTCGGTGATCGCGTCGGTGCCGGAGAGCACCAGGTCCCACAGCTGCTCGGGGGAGCTGACTCCGCCGGGGTAGCGGCAGCTCATGCCGATGATGGCGATGGGTTCGTCGTCGGTACCGCCGGTGGCGACGGGGCCCGCGACCTCCAGGACGGAGCCGACCATCTCGGCCCGCAGGTACTGGGCCAGCTCCAGCGGGGTCGGGTAGTCGAACACCATGGTGCTCGGCAGCGAGAGGCCGGTGGCGGCGCCGAGGTGCTTGCGCAGTTCGACGGCGGTCAGCGAGTCGAAGCCGATCTCGCGGAAGGCACGGTCCTCCGGTACGGCGCCGGCGGAGGAGTGACCGAGCACGGTCGCGGCCTCGGTGCGCACCAGGTCGGTGAGCAGGCGCAGTTGCTCCGGCTCCGACAGCGAGCGGACCCGCTGGACGATCTCGGAGGCGTCGCCGGTGTCGGCGGGGGTGTTCTCGGCGGCCAGCGCGCGGACCTCGGGCAGGTCGCCGATGAGGGCGCTGGGCCGGGCGGAGGTGAACAGCGGGGCGTAGCGGGTCCAGTCGACGTCCGCGACGGTGACGGTGACGTCCTGGCGGACCACGGCGCGGCGCATCTCGGTGAGGGCGGGCGCGGGGTCTAGCAGGCCGAGGCCCTGGCGTCGCAGGGTGCCGGAGACGGCGTCGTCGGCGGCCATACCGGTGCCGCCCCAGGGACCCCAGGCGATGGAGGTCGCGGCGAGGCCGCGGGCGCGGCGGGCCAGGGCGAGGGCGTCGAGGTAGGCGTTGGCGGCGCCGTAGGCGCTCTGGTCGCCGCTGCCCCAGACGCCGGCGATGGAGCCGAACAGGATGAAGAAGTCCAGTTCGCGGTCGCCGAGGAGGTCGTCGAGGTGGGCGGCGCCGGCCAGCTTGGCGGCGGTGAGGCCGGCGAACTCGGCGGGCGTCAGCGCGTCCAGCGGGCCGTAGTGGCCGACGCCCGCGGTGTGCACCACACCGGTGAGGGGCTGGTCGGCGGGCAGTCCGTCGAGGACGGCGGCGAGGGCGTCACGGTCGGCGACGTCGCAGGCCACGATCGAGACGCTTGCGCCCGACTGCTCGAGTTCGGCGCGGAGTTCGGCGGCGCCGGGA
This sequence comes from Streptomyces sp. NPDC052043, assembly GCF_044548235.1. NCBI lineage: Bacteria > Bacillati > Actinomycetota > Actinomycetes > Kitasatosporales > Streptomycetaceae > Streptomyces > Streptomyces sp. NPDC052043. Next base: position 119,825 of record NZ_JBIUBT010000007.1, on the reverse strand, counting down.
GCGTCGGGGCCACGGCGGCTGGTGAGAACCAGATGGGCGGCGCCGGAGCGGGCCAGCCAGCGGGCGGTCTCGGCGCCGAGGCCGCCGGTACCGCCGGTGATCAGGACGCTTCCGGAGGCGGTGAACTGGTCGGCGGAGGGCAGCTCGTCGACGATGTGGCGGACCAGGCGGCGGCCGTGCACACCGGTGGCGCGCAGGGCGACCTGGTCCTCGCCGTCGGGGGCGTCCTTGACCGCGAGGACCTCGGCGAGGCGCTGTCCGGCACCGCGGTCGAAGTCGGCCGGGAGGTCGACGAGGCCGCCCCACAGGCGGGGGTGCTCCAGGGCGACACCGCGGCCCATGCCCCAGGCGGTGGCCTGGGCGGGGTGGGTGACCGGGTCGGCGGGTCCGGTGGAGACGGCGCCGCGGGTGGCGGTCCACAGCCGGCCGCGGGCGCCGGTGTCGGCGAAGGCCTGGACGAGGGCGATGGTCAGGGCGAGGCCCTGGGTGAAGCCGGCGGGGCCGTCGGTGGGACGCTCGTCGAGCGGCAGCACGGACAGCACCTGAGCGGTGGTGGCGGTGGTGTCGGCGTTCTCGGTGTCGGCGAGGCGGGCGCCGAGCACGGCCCGGTCGGCGCAGTCGGCGTCCAGGACGAGGCGGCGGACCCGGGCACCGTGCGCGCCGAGCGCCTCGGCCAGGCCGTCGAGCAGCTCGGTCTCGTCGTCGGCGGTGGCGTCGGAGGAGACGAGCAGCCAGGTGCCGTCGAGGACGGGTGCGGCGGGCTTGCTCAGCCGGGTCCACTCGACGCGGTAGCGCAGCGTGTCGAGGAGCGCCTTCTCCTGGTTGCCGCGGCGCCAGGAGCTGAGCGCGGGCAGCAGGGAGTCCAGCGGGGTGAGGCTGTCCTCGTCGAGGCCGAGGACGGCGGCGAGTTCGGCGGCGTCGCCGCGCTCGACGGCGGCCCACAGCTTCTGGTCGGCCGGGTCGCCGGCCGAGGAGGGCGCGGCGGAGGGCAGCTGCGGCCAGTAGTGGGCGTGCTGGAAGGCATAGGTCGGCAGGTCGACGCGGCGGGCGCCGGTGCCGGCCAGGTACGCGGTCCAGTCGAGGTCGACGCCGTGCATCTGGAGGCGGGCTGCGGCGGTGGCGGCGGCGCTCTCCTCGGGGCGGTCGGCGCGCAGCAGCGGGACAAGTGCAGTGTTGTGATCGTAACGCTCGTCGCCGAGGGTGTCCTCGGCCATGGCGGTCAGCAGTCCGTCGGGGCCGAGTTCGAGGAAGAGGGTGGCGCCGGCGTCGCGCAGGGTGCGGACGCAGTCGGCGAACCGTACGGCCTCGCGGACATGGCGCACCCAGTAGTCGCCGGTGCGCACCTCGGCGTCGTCGGCCCTGCGGCCCGTCAGGTCGGAGACCAGCGGGATGCGGGGGGCGGCGTAGGACAGCGTCTCGGCGACCGTGCGGAACGCGTCGAGCATGGCGTCCATGTGCGGCGAGTGGAAGGCATGGCTCACCCGTAGACGCTTGGTGCGGCGCCCTCGCCCGGAGAACTCGGCGGCGAGCTCCACGGCGGCGTCCTCGTCGCCGGATACGACCACGGAAGTCGGGCCGTTGACGGCGGCGACGGACAGGCCCTCGCCGAGCAGCGGGGCGACCTCGTCCTCGGTGGCCTGGACGGCGATCATGGCGCCGCCGGACGGCAGCGCCTCCATCAGGGTGGCGCGGGCGGCGACCAGGCGGGCGGCGTCCTGGAGGGTGAACACCCCGGCGATGTGCGCGGCGGCGATCTCACCGATGGAGTGACCGGTGACGGAGTCGGCGCGGACGCCCCAGCTCTCCACGAGGCGGTAGAGGGCGACCTCGACGGCGAACAGCGCGGGCTGGGTCCAGCCGGTGCGGTCGAGCAGCGCGGCCTCTTCGCTGCCCTCGGCGGCGAACACGACCTCGCGCAGCGGCCGGTCGAGCAGCGGGTCGAGGGCGGCGCACACCTCGTCGAACGCGGCGGCGAACCGGGGCTGGGTCTCGTACAGTTCGCGGCCCATGGCGGCGCGCTGGCTGCCCTGGCCGGAGAACATCACGGCGACCCGGGCACGCCCGGCGGCCTCACCCTCGACGACGGCCGGGTCGGGACGGCCGGCGGCGAGGGCGCCGAGGGAGGCGAGCAGTCCGTCGCGGTCCTGCGCGATCACCGCGGCGCGGCGCTCGAAGCGGGAGCGGGTGGTGGCCAGGGAGTGGCCGAGGTCGGCGAGGGACGGCTCGGGGTGGTTCCGGAGGTGGGTGAGCAGACGGGCGGCCTGGGCGCGCAGGGCGTCGCGGGTGCGGCCGGACAGCAGCAGCGGGACGGCGCCGACGGTGCGCTCGGGGGCGGCCGGGGCGGGCACGGTGGTGCCCGGCGCCTGCTCCAGGACGGTGTGGACATTGGTGCCGCTGATGCCGAAGGAGGACACGGCGGCGCGACGCGGACGGCCGGTCTCGGGCCAGGCGGTCTGCTCGGTGAGCAGCTCGACCGCGCCTTCGGTCCAGTCGACGTGCGAGGACGGGGCATCGACGTGCAGGGTCTGCGGGAGCACACCGTGGCGCATCGCCATGACCATCTTGATCACACCGGCAACACCCGCCGCGGCCTGCGTGTGACCGATGTTCGACTTCACCGAACCCAGCAGCAGCGGCTGCTCCGGGTCACGGTCCCGGCCGTAGGTCGCCAGGAGCGCCTGCGCCTCGATCGGGTCACCAAGCGTCGTACCGGTGCCGTGCGCCTCGACGACATCCACATCGCTCGCCGAGAGCCCGCCGCTGGCGAGCGCCTGGCGGATGACCCGCTGCTGGGACGGACCGTTCGGAGCCGTCAGGCCGTTGGAGGCACCGTCCTGGTTGACGGCCGAACCGCGGACGACCGCGAGGATCTGGTGGCCGTTGCGGATGGCGTCGGACTGGCGCTCCAGGACCAGCATGCCGACACCCTCGGACCAGCCCACACCATCGGCCGAGTCCGAGAACGCCTTGCACCGGCCGTCGGGCGACAGACCGCGCTGCCGCGCGAAGTCCACGAACACGGCGGGTGTGGACATCACGGTCACACCGCCGGCCAGGGCGAGCGAGATCTCACCCGAGCGCAGGGCCTGCATCGCCCAGTGCATCGCCACCAGCGACGAGGAGCACGCGGTGTCCACCGTGACCGCCGGACCCTCCAGGCCCAGCGTGTAGGAGACTCGGCCCGAGGCGAGACTCGGAGAGCTGCCGCTGCCCTGGAAGCCCTCGAACTCGGGGCTTCCCAGCATCGCGCTGTAGTCGCTGTACATCACACCGGCGAACACACCGGTCGCACTGCCACGCAGACCGACCGGATCGATACCGGCCCGCTCGATCGCCTCCCACGACGACTCGAGCAGCAGACGCTGCTGCGAGTCCGTCGCCAGCGCCTCACGCGGGCTCATCCCGAAGAAGCCGGGGTCGAACTCCCCCGCCTCGTGCAGGAAGCCACCGGAGCGCGTGTAGGCGGTGCCGGGGTGGTCGGGGTCCGGGTGGTAGAGGTTCTCCACGTCCCAGCCACGGTTGACCGGGAAGCCGGAGACGGCGTCCGTGCCCTCGGTGACCAGGCGCCACAGGTCCTCCGGCGAGGTGACCCCGCCCGGGTAGCGGCAGGCCATGCCGACGATCACGATCGGGTCGTCCGCCACGGCCGCCGTGCCGCGCTGCACGACCTCCGCCTCGACCTCGGTGCCGAGGAGCTCGTCCAGGACATAGGAGGCGAGGTGGCTGACCGTCGGGTAGTCGAAGACCAGGGTGGCGGGCAGGCGCAGTCCGGTGACCGTGTTCAGGCGGTTGCGCAGCTCGACCGCGGTGAGGGAGTCGAAGCCCAGCTCACGGAAGGCGCGGCCGGCGTCGATCTCGGCGCCGGTGGCGTGACCGAGGACGAGGGCGACCTGGCCGCGGACGAGGTCCAGGACCAGTTCGTCGCGGCTCTCGGCGTCCAGTCGGGCCAGGCGCTGGGCGAGCCCGCCGGCGGTGGCGGACCCGGCGACGGCGGCACGGCGGGAGCGGCCGCGGATCAGGGAGCGCAGCAGCGGCGGCGCTTCGCCCTGGGCCCGCAGGACGGAGAGGTCCAGGCGGACGGGGGCGAGGGCGGCGTCGTCGCCGTCGAGGGCGGCGTCGAGGAGGGCGAGGCCCTGCTCGACGGTGAGGGCCGGGGTTCCGGCGCGGGCCATGCGGCGCAGGTCGTCCTCGGAGATGCCGCCGGTCATGCCGCCGGTCTGCTCCCAGGGGCCCCAGGCCAGCGACAGACCCGGCAGGCCCGCGGCCCGGCGGTGGGCCGCGAGGGCGTCCAGGAAGGCGTTGCCTGCGGCGTAGTTGGCCTGACCGGGGCTGCCCAGGACGCCGGCGACCGACGAGAACAGCACAAAGGCCTTCAGGTCCAGGTCGCGGGTGGCCTCATGGAGGTTCCAGGCCGCGTCCACCTTGGGACGGAGCACCGTGGTGAGGCGTTCGGGGGTCAGCGTGCCGACCATGCCGTCGTCCAGGACACCGGCGGAGTGCACCACCGCCGACACCGGATGCGCGGCCACCAGCTCGGCCACCGCCGCACGGTCGGTCACGTCGCAGGCCACGACCGTGGCCCGCGCACCCGACTCCGCCAGCTCCGCGACCAGTTCGGCCGCACCCGCGGCCGCACCACCACGACGACTGACCAGAACCAGCTCACGCACCCCGTACTCGGCCACCAGATGACGCGCCACCACCGCACCCAGACCACCGGTACCACCCGTCACCAACACCGCACCCTCCCCACCGAACGCGGACACCGCGTCGGTGGCAGGGGCAGGGCGACGGACCAGACGGGCGGCGCGGAGCTCCTCGCCGCGCACGGCGAGCTGCGGCTCCTCGGAGGTGAGCGCGGCAGCCGGGAGGGCGGGGGTGTCCTGCTCGGCGTCGAGGTCGACGAGGAGGAAGCGGCCGGGGTTCTCGGACTGCGCGGAGCGCACCAGGCCCCAGACCGCGGCGGCGGCCGGGTCGTGGCCGGTGGTCGCGCCCCGGGTGATCAGGGCGAGCCGGGACGCGGCGAACCGCTCGTCCTGCTCGAGCCAGGTCTGGACGGCGGCGAGGGCCTCGGTGGCGGCGCGGTGTGCGGCGGTGACCGGGTCGGCGTCCGGTCCGGTGCCGGTGAGCGGCAGCAGCACGGTGTCCGGGACGGCGCCGTCGGCGGCGGCCAGAGCCGTGAGATCCGGGTGGACGGTGAGGTCGCCGAACTGGGGCAGGGCAGACAGGCCGAAGGGGTCCTCGCCGACCAGTGCCGCGGCGATACCGGAGGCGGCGACGGCCGTGACGGGCACCCAGTCGAGGCGGAACAGCGCGTCGCGGACCAGCGCGGCGGCGGCGTCGATCTCGCGGGCCGCGACGGCGCGCAGGATCAGCGAGTCGGCGGACAGGACGAGCTGTCCGGAGTCGTCGGCGACGGCGATCGCGACGGAGTCACCGGCGGCCGGGGCCAGGCGCACCCGCAGGGTGGTGGCACCGCTCGCGTGCAGGCTGACGCCCTCCCAGGAGAAGGGCAGTCCGCCGGCGGCGCGCTCGTCGAGGTCGACGAACGACGCCGCGTGCAGGGCGGAGTCGAGGAGCGCGGGGTGCAGACCGAAGGACTCGGCGTCGGTGTGGCCGGACTCGGGGAGCACGACCTCGGCGAACACCTCGTCGCCGCGGCGCCAGGCGGCCCGCAGGCCCTGGAAGAGCGGGCCGTAGCCGAAGCCGCCGTCGGCGAGCCGGTCGTAGAGGCCGTCCACGGGGAGGGTCTCGGCGTCGGCCGGGGGCCAGACGGTGGCGTCGAAGTCGCTGGTGGTGGTGCGGGAGGCGGAGAGCACACCGGTGGCGTGGGACGTCCAGGGGGCGTCCTCGTCGGCGTCGGGGCGTCCGTAGACGGTGACGCTGCGGCGGCCGGACGCGTCCGGGTTGCCGATCCACAGCTGCACCTGGACGCCGCCCTGCTCGGGCAGGACGAGCGGTGCGGCCAGGGTCAGTTCGTCGACGCGGTCGCAGCCGACCTCGTCGCCGGCGCGGACGGCCAGCTCCAGGAAGGCGGTGCCGGGGAGCAGGGTGGCGCCGCGGACGGTGTGGTCGGCGAGCCACGGGTGGCTGAGCAGGGAGATCCGGCCGGTCAGCAGGGCGCCCTCGGAGTCGGCGAGGGAGACCGCGGCGGACAGCAGCGGATGGTGGGCGGCGCCGAGTCCGACGGAGCGCAGGTCGGCGGCGCCGCCCTGGACGGCGCGCGGCCAGTAGCGGCGGCGCTGGAAGGTGTACGTCGGCAGGTCGGTGCGGCGGGCTCCGGTGCCGGTGAAGCAGGCGTCCCACTGCAGCGGGGTGCCCTGGGTGTGCAGCGCGGCGAGCGCGGCGGTGAAGGTGTGGTCCTCGGGGCGGCCCTCGCGCAGTGCGGGCACGGTGAGGGCGTCGGATCCTGCGGCGTCCAGGCAGTTCTGCGCCAGGGCGGACAGCACGCTGTCGGGGCCGAGTTCGAGGAAGGCGGTGACATCGTGCCGGGCGAGCCAGTCGATGCCGTCGGCGAAGCGGACGGCCTGACGGACATGGTCGACCCAGTAGTCGGGGGAGGTGAGCTGGGCGACGGTGGCCGGCTCTCCGGTGACGTCGGAGACGACGGACAGCAGCGGGCTGTGCAGGGTGAGGCCCTCGACGACGCTCCGGAACTCGTCGAGCATCGGCGCCATCAGCGGCGAGTGGAAGGCGTGCGAGACACGCAGCCGGCTCGTCTTGCGTCCGTCGGCGGCCAGGCGGGCCGCCAGCTCGGTGACGGTGGTCTCGTCCCCGGAGAGGACGACGGCGGAGGGGCCGTTGACGGCGGCGAGGGACACCAGGTCCTCGTGGCCGGCGAGCAGCGGGGCGACCTCGTCCTCGCTCGCCTGCACGGCGACCATGGCGCCGCCCTCGGGCAGCGCCTGCATGAGACGGCCGCGGGCGGCGACCAGGGTGGCCGCGTCGTCGAGGGAGAACACTCCGGCGACATGCGCGGCGGCGATCTCGCCCACCGAGTGGCCGGCCAGGTGGTCCGGCTTGACCTCGAAGGACTCCAGCAGACGGTAGAGGGCGACCTCGACGGCGAACAGCGCGGGCTGTGCGTACTCGGTGCGGTCCAGGCGCTCGGCGTCCTCGCCCCACAGCACCTCGCGCAGCGGCACCTCGAGGTGGGGGGTGAAGGCGTCGAGGGCGGCGTCCAAGGCGGCGGCGAACACCGGGAAGCGGGCGGCGAGTTCACGGCCGGCACCGAGACGCTGGGCGCCCTGCCCGGTGAACAGGACGGCGAGGCGGGTTTCGGATCTCGCGGTGCCGGTGACAGTGCCAACCAGGACGGCCGGATCGGTGCCCTCGGCGATCGCGGTCAGCCGCTCGGTCAGCTCGGGCAGGTTGGCGGCGAGCAGGACGGCTCGGTGCTCGAACGCGGTGCGGCTGGTGGCGAGCGAGTAGGCGAGGTCCGCCGGGGCGGGCGGGGTGCCGGTGCCGAGGGTGGTGAGCAGGGCGGCGGCCTGGGCGCGCAGCACCTCGGGGCTCCGGCCGGAGAGCAGCACGGGCAGCACGCCGGTGACGGCGGCCGGGGTGCTCGGGGCGTCGTCCTCGGGGTCGGCGGGCTCCGGCTCGGGGGCCTGCTCGACGATGGTGTGGGCGTTGGTGCCGCTGATGCCGAAGGAGGAGACGGCCGCGCGGCGGGGGGCGCCGGTGGCGGGCCATTCGGTGTTCTCGGTGAGGACGCGGACGGCGCCCTGGGACCAGTCGACGTGGCGGGTCGGCTCGTCGGCGAGGAGGGTGCGGGGCAGCACACCGTGCCGCATCGCCATGACCATCTTGATGACACCGGCGACACCGGCGGCGGCCTGGGTGTGGCTGATGTTGGACTTCACCGAGCCGAGCAGCAGCGGCTTGTCCTCGTCGCGCTGCTGACCGTAGGTGGCGAGCAGCGCCTGCGCCTCGACGGGGTCGCCGAGGGTGGTGCCGGTGCCGTGCGCCTCGACGACATCGATATCGCCCGCGGAGAGCCGGGCGTTGACGAGGGCCTGCTCGATGACGGCCTGCTGCGACGGGCCGTTGGGGGCGGTGAGCCCGTTGGAGGCGCCGTCCTGGTTGACGGCGGTGCCGCGGACGACGGCGAGGATCTCGCGGCCGCCCCGGATCGCGTCGGACAGGCGCTCCAGGACGAGGATGCCGACGCCCTCGGCCCAGCCGGTGCCGTCGGCGGTGTCGCCGAAGGAGCGGCAGCGGCCGTCGACGGACAGTCCGCCCTGGCGGCCCATCTCGATGAAGGTGCCGGGGCCGGACATGACGGTGACGCCGCCCGCGAGGGCGAGGGTGCACTCACCCGCGCGCAGCGCCTGGGTGGCGAGGTGGAGGGCGACCAGGGAGGAGGAGCAGGCGGTGTCGACGGTGACGGCGGGACCGACCGTGCCGAAGGTGTACGAGATGCGGCCGGACAGCACGCTGCCGGTGTTGCCGGTGAGCTGGAAGCCCTCGGCGCCGTCGGCGGGGCCGACCCGGTAGTCCTGGGCCATGGCGCCGATGAAGACGCCGGTACGGCTGCCCTTGACGGAGGTGGGGTCGATGCCGGCGCGTTCGAACGCCTCCCACGCGGACTCCAGGACGACCCGCTGCTGCGGGTCCATGGCGACCGCCTCGCGCGGCGAGATGCCGAAGAAGTCCGCGTCGAACTCGGGCGCGTCGTGGAGGAATCCGCCCCGGGAGGTCGGCGAGGAGGCGAGCGCCTCCAGGTCCCAGCCGCGGTCGGTGGGGAACGGGGTGACGCCGTTCTCGCCGGCCTCCACCATCCGCCACAGGTCCTCGGGGCTGTTGACGCCTCCGGGGTAGCGGCAGGTCATGCCGACGATGGCGATCGGTTCCTGGGCCGCCGACTCCAGCTCGCTCACGCGCCGCCGCGTACGTCGGAGATCGGCCGTCGCAAGCTTGAGGTAATCCCGGAGCTTCTGTTCGTTGTCCATCTCAACCCATCCCGACGGCCGACGGCCGTACACGCATCGCCGAAATCTCTGCGTCGTGCCGCAGAACACCGACTCGCCACATGGCTCTCCCCGACGGGAGAAGCCACGAGGCGAGTGTGGCCGGAAGTCCGGCAGGAAATCCCTAGAACCTGAAGGGGCTTTCGCCCGTTACCAGCTGTGCGTCAGCAGAAGGTCGTCGAGTTCGTTCTGCCGGGAAACGGACGCGAGGTCGGCGTCGACCATCATCCGCATGAGTTCCTGGAAATCGACGCTCGGCTTCCAGCCCAACTGGGCCTGTGCCTTGGAGCTGTCGGCACACAGCACCTCGACCTCGGCGGGCCGCACGAGGTCGGGGTCGACGACGACGTAGTCCTCCCAGTCGAGGCCCACGTGCTCGAAGGAGAAGCGGACCGCGTCGCGCACGGTGTGCATCTCCCCGGTGCCGATCACGTAGTCGTCGGCGGTGTCCTGCTGGAGCATCAGGTGCATGGCGCGGACGTAGTCACCGGCGTAGCCCCAGTCACGGACCGCGTCCATGTTGCCGAGGGCCAGGGTGTCCTGGAGTCCCAGCTTGATGCGGGCGACCGCGAGGGAGATCTTGCGGGTCACGAACTCCTGGCCGCGGCGGGGTGATTCGTGGTTGAACAGCATGCCGGAGACCGCGTACATGCCGAACGACTCGCGGTAGTTGCGGGTGATGAAGTGGCCGTAGGCCTTGGCCGCGCCGTAGGGGCTGCGCGGGTGGAAGAGCGTGGTCTCCCGCTGCGGCGTCTCGGCGACCTTGCCGAACATCTCCGAGGAGGAGGCCTGGTAGAAGCGGATCTGGCCCTCGGGACGCGCGGTGCGGGACATGCTCAGTCCGCTCACCATGCGGATGGCCTCGAGGACCCGCAGCACGCCCATGCCGTTCACCTCGGTGACCAGCTCGGCCTGCTGCCAGGACATCGGCACGAAGGAGATCGCGCCGAGGTTGTACACCTCGTCCGGCTGAACCTTGTCGACCGCCGAGACCAGGCTGCCCTGGTCCATGAGGTCGCCGTCCACGAAGGACAGTTCGGAGGCGAGCCGGCTCACCCGGGACTTGCGCGGGTTGGCCTGGCCCCGGATGAGACCCCACACCTGGTACCCCTGCGCCAGCAGGTGCTCCGCCAGATAGGACCCGTCCTGGCCGGTAATTCCGGTGATCAGTGCGCGCTTGGGCATTCCATCCCCATCTCAGACCGCGAAGAGACCGTCCAAACGCTGCGCTCGGTCGACGACCTGGCCTCGAGAAAGCTGTCCGGACGATAGACACCGGCACGCTCCCAAGCGGCGGAAGTCAATGTCAACGATTCTCGAACTTACTAGGGAATTCCCGGGCGGCCGGCACTGCGAGGGCGAACACTAGGGAAATCCGGGTGCGTTGTGGGCTCCAATGGCCGGGTCGGCGTGCCGGCCGACTCCGTTCCAACGGGCGGTTCCTGTCCGCCGTCAACCCGGGGTGTCATTTCGTGCTGTTGAGACTCATGCGCACACAACTACGCCCCTATACCGGGTCCGTTGTCACTCTCGTCGTTCTGCATCTGGTGCAGATCCTGGGCACGCTGCTGCTGCCGACGCTGGGTGCCGCGCTCATCGACGAGGGCGTCGTCCGCGAGGACAGCGGACGTGTCGGCACCATCGGCGCGACGATGGCGGTGGTGGCCCTGGTGCAGATCGCCGCGGCGCTGGGTGCCGCGGCCCTGGGCGCGCGCACCTCCACCGCTCTCGGCCGGGATCTGCGGTCCGCGGTCTTCCGCCGGGTGCTGGACTTCTCCGCCCGCGAGATCGGCCGGTTCGGCACCCCGTCCCTGCTGACCCGTTCGGTGAACGACGTGCAGCAGGTGCAGAACCTCGCCCAGTCCGGGCTCGGCATCTTCGTCGCGGCCCCTCTGATGTGCCTGGGCAGTGTGGTGCTCGCGCTGCGCCAGGACGTGACGCTGGCTCTGATCCTGGTCCCGATGGTGCTGGTGGTGGCCGTCTGCTTCGGTCTGCTGCTGTCCCGCATGGCCGCGCTGTACGCCCGGCTCCAGCAGACGCTGGACCGGATCGGGCGGCTGCTGCGGGAGCGGATCACCGGGGTGCGCGTGGTGCGCTCCTTCGCCCGCGACGCCTACGAGGGCGAGCGCTTCACCGCCACCAACGAGGAACTCCTCGGTCTGTCCCTGGGGGTGGGCCGGCTCATCGCGGTGATGCTGCCGTCGGTGCTGCTGCTGATGAACCTGTTCACCCTGGCGCTGCTCTGGGTGGGGGCCCGGCGGATCGACTCGGGCAGCATGCGGATCGGCGCGCTCAGCGCCTTCCTCAGCTATCTGTCGCTCATCCTGATGTCGGTGGTGATGCTGGCCTTCGTGTTCCTGAACGTGCCGCGGGCCCGGGTGTGCGCGGAGCGGATCACGGAGGTCCTCGACGCGGAGACCGACGTCGTCCCGCCCGCCGCGCCGCGGCCCATGACGGGTCCCGCCGGGCAGGTCGAGCTGGTGGGCGCCGAGTTCCGCTACCCGGGCGCCGAGAACGCCGTGCTGCGGGACCTGTCGCTGACGCTGCGGCCCGGTGAGCGGGTCGCCGTCCTCGGCAGCACCGGCGCCGGCAAGACCACGCTGGTCCACCTGATGCTGCGGCTGGTCGACGCGACCGCGGGCGAGGTGCGGATCGGCGGCACGGACGTGCGCGAACTGGACCCGTCGGTGTTGGCCGCCGCCGTGGGCTACGTGCCGCAGCGGCCGTACCTGTTCGCCGGGACCGTCGCGACGAATCTGCGCTTCGGCCGGCCGGACGCCACGGACGAGGAGCTGTGGGAGGCGCTGCGGGTCGCCCAGGCGGACGGCTTCGTGACCCGGCTCGGCGGCCTCGACGCGGAGATCGCCCAGGGCGGCACCACCGTCTCCGGCGGTCAGCGCCAGCGGCTGGCGATCGCCCGGGCGCTGCTGCGCCGCCCCGCCGTCTATCTCTTCGACGACTCCTTCTCGGCGCTCGACCAGAGCACGGAGGCGGCGCTGCGGAAGGCCCTCGTGCCCTGCACCGAGGGCGCCACCGTGGTCACCGTGGCGCAGCGCGTGGCCTCCGTGCGCGACGCCGACCGGATCGTCGTCCTGGACCAGGGCGGCATCGCCGCCACCGGCACCCATGACGCGCTGCTGCGCGACAGTCCCACGTACCGCGAGATCGCGCTCTCGCAGCGCACCCGAGAGGAAGCCGCTCATGGCGCCGGACGTTCCTGACGAGCACGAACCGGACGTTCCTGACTCGCACGGAGAGGAGCACGGGCAGGAGCGCGGAGAGGAGGACAAGGAGAAGGCTCACGAGTCGGAGCGGCCGGTCCGCCGGCTCGCCGCTCTGCTGCGCCCGCACCGCCGGTCGGTGGTTCTCGCCCTGTCGGCGGGTGTCACCGGCATCCTCCTCAACGCCTTCGGCCCGCTGCTGCTGGGCCGCGTCACCGACCTGGTCGCCGACGGCGTCCTCGGGCACGGCGGGCCGGCCCCGGGCGTCGACTTCGGGGCGCTCGGCAGGCTGCTGCTGATCCTGCTGGTGCTGTATGTGCTGGCGTCGGTGTTCATGCTGGTGCAGAACTGGCTCGTGGCCTCGGTGGTCCGGCTGCTCATCCACGACCTGCGGCACCGGGCCCAGGAGAAGCTGGCGCGGCTGCCGCTGCGCTACTTCGACCGGAAGCCGACGGGTGAGACGCTCAGCCGCGGCACGGACGACGTCGACAACCTCCAGCAGACGCTCCAGCAGACCCTGACCGACCTGATCAGCTCGGTGTTCTCGCTGCTCATCATGTTGTCCCTGATGCTGTTCATCTCGCCCTCGCTGGCCGGGGTGATGCTGCTGAGCGTCCCGGTGTCGGGGCTGCTCGCCGCCTGGATCAGCAAGCGGGCCCAGCCGCGGTACGCCGCCCAGTGGGCCGCGAGCGGCAAACTGACCGCGCACGTCGAGGAGATGTGCGCCGGGCACGCGCTGGTGAGGGCCTTCGACCGGCGGGCGGAGGCCGAGCGGCGCTTCGACGAGCGCAACGAGGCGGTATACCGGGCAGCTGCCGGCGCGCAGTTCGCGTCCGGCGCGATCGAGCCAGTGATGATGTTCGTCGCCAACCTCGGCTATGTCGCGGTCGCCGTCGTCGGTGCCTGGAAGGTCGTGAACGGCTCGCTGACCCTGGGCGATGTGCAGGCGTTCATCCTGTACGCACGGCAGTTCAGCCAGCCGATCGTGGAGATCGCCTCGGTCGCGGGCCGCCTGCAGTCCGGGGTGGCCTCCGCGCAGCGGGTGTTCACGCTGCTGGACGCGCCGGAGCAGGATCCCGAACCGCGCCGCCCGCTCGCCGTGGAACGCGCCGAGGGCCGGGTGGAGTTCCAGGACGTGTCGTTCCGCTACTCCCCCGACGTGCCGCTCATCGAGGGCCTTTCGCTGTCCGTGGAACCCGGCAGCACGGTGGCGATCGTCGGCCGGAGCGGCGCCGGCAAGACCACGCTCGCCAACCTGCTGATGCGCTTCTACGAGATCGACTCGGGCCGCATCCTCCTGGACGGCACCGACACCGCCTTGATGAACCGCGACGACCTGCGCTCCCGCTTCGGCCTCGTCCTTCAGGACACCTGGCTGTTCAAGGGGACGATCGCCGAGAACATCGCGTACGGGGTCCCGGGCGCGTCCCGCGCGGACATCGTGGAGGCGGCCCGGGCGACCTGCGCCGACCGGTTCATCCGCACCCTGTCGCAGGGGTACGACACGGTCCTGGACGACGAGTCCGGGGGTGTGAGCGCCGGGGAGAAGCAGCTGATCACCGTCGCGAGGGCGTTCCTCGCGCAGCCCGCCGTGCTCGTCCTGGACGAGGCGACCAGCTCCGTGGACACCCGTACCGAGCTGCTGATCCAGCGGGCCATGAGCACTCTGCGGGCGGGCCGGACGAGCTTTGTGATCGCACACCGCCTGTCCACCGTCAGGGACGCCGACGTCATCGTCGTGATGGAGTCCGGCCGGATCGTCGAGCAGGGCACCCACGACCAGCTCCTCGCCGCGCGGGGAGCCTACGCCCGCCTGCACGCCGCCCGCGCCGAGGCCCCCACCGCCGACGCGACGGCCGGCTGACCGGCGAAGCGCGGCCGGGGCCGGCTGATCCCGGTTCCCCCGCTTCCCCGCCTGTCCAAATCCACTTCTCAAGCGCTCGCCTCACCCGGTACGGTCTCGCTCACGTTCCCGCTGCCGGGAGGCCGAGAGTTCCGCGCACGGTCACCCCGGCGATTCCCCCGTTGAGAGCAGGTTTCGTCCATGGCATGTCGCATCAGTGAACTCGTGCTCGGTTGCCACGATCCCGAGGTGCTGGCGCGGTTCTGGTGCGAGGTCCTGGACTTCGTCGTGCTCGACCGCGAAGGGAACGACTGCATCGAGATCGGGCCGCGCGAGGGGTTCGGCGGCCCCCAGCCGACGATCATCCTCAGCCGCAGGGACGAGCCGGAGCCCGGGAAGTCCCGGCTGCACATCGACGTCAACTCCACCGACCGCGATCAGGACGCCGAACTCGAACGCCTCCTGAGCCTCGGGGCGCGCCCGGCCGACATCGGCCAGACCGGCGAGGAGCAGTGGCACGTACTCGCCGACCCCGAAGGCAACGAGTTCTGCCTGCTCAAGGCCCGCCTCAAGCAGCTCTGACGGCTCTGGGTCCGCACCTTCCTGCGCGTGGCGGCGTCATCGACTGGCCGCCCCGCAGAAGGGCACCCTGAAGGAAGAGAAGGGGTGAAAGGCGGGAGAGGAGGCGTGATGCGGACCAGTGACGAGATCTATCACCGGGTCCGCTGGGACCCGCGGTTCGACCCGGCCCGGTTCGTGCTGGGGATCCGCCGCCGAGGGGACGGCATCGCACGTGTCCCGCTGTCCTCCTTCGTGCCCGGGGGCGACATCCCGTGGCACCGGGTGGTGTTCATCGAGGCGGACGGCGAGGTCGTCTGGGACCGGACCACGGGCGTGGACCGCGTCGACCAGTCGCGCGCCGGCCGGGTACGGGACCCGCAAGCGGACCCGGGCCGCGACAGGAGCCCCGGCGGGGACGAGCCCGTCGACGTCCTCGACGTGTTCCCGACGGCGCGCACGGCCGTGGCCTGGATCCCGCCCGCGGAGCTGTGGCCGCCGATCCAGGACATCCGCCGGGATCACGATCCACAGATCCACCGGTGGCCGCCGCACGTCAACATCCTCTACGGATTCGTGCCGGAGTCCGACTTCGAGCGGGCTGCCCCGCTGCTCGCCGCGGCGACGGCCCGGACACCGGTCTTCACCGCCCGGCTGGACGGCGTACGTACCTTCCGGCACCGGGCGTACTACACCGTGTGGCTCGATCCGACGGCAGCCGGCGACGCGCCGTGGGCGGACCTGCACCGAGCGCTGCGGCAGCGGTTCCCCCGCTGTCGTGGGCCCGCCAAGGGCTTCACCCCGCACCTGTCCCTGGGCAGGACCGGGGATCCGCAGCGCGTCACCGCCGACTGCGCCACCCGGCTCGAGGCCATGACGGCGACGGTCTGGGAACTCGTCCTGCTCTCCCGCAGGGGCGACGAGCCGATGCGGCCACGGGCCACGGTCGCCCTGCGCACGGGCGAGGTCCGCCGGCTGCCCGCACCCGGCCTCGAAGCGCCGGGCCCGGAGGACACCGACTGGCTCTCCGAGATCACCCGGCGTTGAGTTCCGCGATGCCCGGCCCGGACCCTGGAAGGAAATCGGCTGCTCGACGCGCGGCGGTCAGGTAGCGCTGAACGATGTCCAGTTCGGCCGGGGTGAAGTCCTCCGCCGCGTCGACCAGGTTGGCGATGAGCGGGCCGAAGAAGGACCGGCCCAGTTCCACGGCTTTCTGCTCCACCGTCAGCATGACGCGCCGTCGGTCGTCTTCGTCACGCTTGCGGCTCACGAGCCCCAGGCGCTCCAGCCGGTCCAGCAGGGCGGTGGTACCGGCCGAGTTGAGCCGCAACGCCGCACCCAGTCGTCCCGGGGTGACGTCGGTGCCCGCCCGGTCGGCGTCCAGCAGGTGGATCAGAGCCCGCAGGTCGGTCGGGTGCAGTCCGTTTCGCGCGGCGAACTCGGCGCCATGCAGGTCGAGTTCCACGGTCACCGCGCGCAGCAGATGGACCAGTCGCATCGCGGGGTCGATGTCATCGCTCACCCGGCTATCATCTCGCTGAGCGAGATACTTGGTCAACGAGACGACTCCCGGGGGGGTGAACTGCCGCCGTTTGACAGCGGTTGGGCGTGTTCTGGTGTGCGTGAGCGAGCTTCGCAGTTGCGGCGTGGGGTGGCGGCGCGTGGCAGGGCGATGGGTGTTCTGGTTTCGAATGCGTGACCTTCGGCCGGGGTGGTCGTTGGGTGCGGTGAGGGGTTCTTCGGCTTCGGGCGAGGGTGGGGTGTGGGCGGGTTGCGTGAGGTGGTGGCGTCGTTCGTGGTGCCCGGCCCGTCCGGGGTGGCGATCCGCGCCGGTCTCAAGGGGCTGGCCGGGCAGGACGAGACGGTGCTGCGCCAGGTCGGCGCTCTGCTCGGCTCGCTGGCCTCGCGTGACCTGAAGGCGCGCTGTGCGGCGGGGCTGGACCACGACAGTGAGCAGTGGGCGCGGCGGAAGCGGGCGTTGACGGGGGAGTCGTCGTCGCGGTGGGCGGGCAGTATCACCAAGGCCACGCATGATCAGTGGGCCTTGGCCCGGCGCGGTCAGCTCGCCCACATGCAGAGTCTGCGGGCAGGCGCCGAGACCATCACGTACCGGCTTGCGCAGCCCATCGGGGCCAAGGGCGCCAAGGGGAGGCCGGGCGGTTACCGCTCGGAGCGGGAGTGGTTCGCCAAGTCCCGGCGCCTGCACGTGCTTCAGGACCGGCTGGAGCAGGAGCGGGCCGACTGGGAGGCCGGACGGGTGCGGGTGGTACGCGGCGGCAAGAAACTGGCGCGTGACCGGCACCACCTGAAGGCCGCCGGGCTGACCGAGGCGCAGTGGCGGTCGCGGTGGCACGCCGAGCGGTGGTTCCTCCAGGCCGACGGCGAGTCCGGGAAGCGGTTCGGAAACGAGACGATCCGCATCACACCCGTCGGTGAGGTGAGCATCAAGCTCCCGGCGCCAATGGCCGACCTGGCCAACGCGCCACACGGCCGGTACGTACTCGCCTGCCGGGTCCGCTTCCACCACCGCGGCGAGCAGTGGGCCGACCGCATCGCCTCGAACCGTGCCGTGGCCTACCGCATCCACTACGACGTAGACCGGGACCGCTGGTACGTGACCGCCTCCTGGCAGAACCCACTCGTGCAGACGGTACCGCTTTCGGCGGCCCGTGCGGGTGGGCTGGTCGGCGTGGACATGAACGCCGACCACCTGGCCGCCTGGCGCCTGGACGCACACGGCAACCCACTCGGCACACCCCGCCGCTTCGACTACACCCTGACCGGCAGCGCACAGCACCGCGACGCACAGGTGCGCCACGCCCTGATCCGCCTGCTGCACTGGACCGTACGCCACGGTCTGGCCCTCGCGATCGAGGACCTGGACTTCACCGCCGAGAAGACCCGGGAGAAGCACGGCCGCCGCAAGCGGTTCCGCAAGCTGATCTCCGGGATGCCCACCGCCCGGCTGCGCGCACGCCTGGTGTCCATGGCGGCCGAGCTCGGTGTCACCGTCGTCGCCGTGGACCCGGCCTTCACCAGCCGCTGGGGCACCCAGCACTGGCAACAACCCCTCACCACCACGACACGCAAGCCCACGCGGCACGATGCTGCCGCCGTGGCAATCGGACGACGCGCCCTGGGATGCCCGATCAGGCGTCGGACGGCACCGCCCCCACACGACCGGAGCGATCGTGTGCGGCATCGGACCGTCCAGGCCCGACCGGACACCCCGGGACGTGAGGAACCCCGCCCCCGCATTCCCGGACCACGGAGACGATCCGTGCCGCCCGGACGCGGAGCGAAAGCGGGCAACCAGTGTGCCCACAACCGTTCGGGGCACACGACTGAGCACGAGCCCTGGCACCAGGGCTCACTCCCGCTCAGTTTCTAGGAACGGTTCGCCGTGTCCTCATCCCAAGGCTTCTTCGCCGCCTACGACGCGCTGCTCGCCCGCTGGCCCACCGGTACCGCCGAGCTCGACGTTCCCACCCCGTAGGGGACCACCCGGGTCCACGCCTACGGCCCCGCTGACGCCACCCCGGTCCTCCTGCTGCACGGCGGCGGCTCCACCGGCGCGGTCTGGTTCGCCAGTGCCCCGGCACTCGGCACGCACCACCGGCTGCTGGCCGTCGACATCCTCGGTGATGCCGGGCGCAGCGTCCCCGGTGGGCGCCCGCTGCGCTCCACCGCCGACCTGATGGGCTGGTTGGACGCGCTGCTCGACGGACTCGCCGTGTCCCGCACGCACCTGCTGGGCCACTCCTACGGCGGCTGGCTGGCCCTGACCTACGCCCTGCACGCCGCACGGCGGGTCGACCGGCTGGTGCTGCTCGACCCGACCCAGTGCTTCGCCGGCTTCCGACCGGGTTTCCTGCTGCGCTCGCTGCCGATACTGCTGCGCCCGACGGAAGCCCGCGCACGCGCCTACCTGGACCGTGAGACGGCGGGCACGGACACCGACCTGGACTGGAAGCGGCTCTACGCCTTGGCGGTCTCGGACTTCCCGAACCGGAGACTCGTCGTCGGTCGCCGCCCGGACCCCGCGGCGCTGAACGTTCCGCTGCTGGTCCTGCTCGCCGGCCGCAGCGACGCCCACGACGCCGAGAACGTCGCGGCCCGCGCACGCAAGGCCGTACCGGACGCCCAGATCGAGATCCACGCCGGGCTCACCCACTTCGCCATGCCCACCGCCGTGCCCGCGCAGACGAACCACCGGATCGCCGACTTCCTGGCAGCCAGACCGGAGGAGTAAGCCGCCCCGGGCGCCGCCCTGTTGCGAGGCAGAACAGGACGTGCTTTTCCTGAGGACGCGGCGCCCTCACATACCGTCATAGAGTTGCTGATGGTGCGACAGGAGGACGTCCGTTTGTGACGCAGGCCACCCGCGCCCCTTGACGCGGATCCGGCCCCACTGCATTCTTCCAGCATTCGGTTGGTGTCTACCGAGTAGTGGAAGCACACGCTCGACGGCCCCCGCTCCGGCCCCGGCGCCGCCGTCCCGCACGCCCTCGCGCAGACCACCCCGGCGCCGACCCCTGGCGCGGCCCCCTCCTCTCCGGTGTCGTAGAAAAGGGTGCTCCATGATCCTCGCCAGCTATCAGCAGGACTACAGTCCGGTGGGCAACTCGCTCGGGCTGTCGTCCATCATCGCGATCCTTCCGCTGCTGGTCCTGTTCGTGCTGCTCGGCGTGGTGCGGATGAAGGCGTGGATCGCCTCGCTGATCTCCCTTGTCATCGCCGTGGTGCTCGCGGTCGCCGTGTACTCGATGCCGCTCGCCGACGCGCTCAACAGCGGTCTGCTGGGCGCGGCGTTCGGCTTCTTCCCGATCATGTGGATCGTCATCAACGCGATCTGGGTCTACAACCTCACCGTCGAGACAGGTCACTTCGACGTGCTGCGCAGGTCGTTCGCGTCCATCAGCGACGACCAGCGCGTGCAGGCGATCATCATCGCCTTCTCCTTCGGCGCCCTCATGGAGGCGCTGGCCGGTTTCGGCACGCCCGTCGCGATCAGTGCGGTCATGCTGATCGCCCTGGGCTTCAAGCCGCTCAAGGCGGCGACCGTCGCCCTGGTCGCCAACACCGCACCCGTGGCGTTCGGCGCGATAGCCGTGCCGATCACCACACTGGCGGGCGTCACCGGTCTGCCCGTGGACGACCTCGGCGCGATGGTCGGCCGGCAGACGCCGGTCCTGGCGCTGTTCGTGCCGCTGGCCCTGGTGTTCATCGTGGACGGTCGACGAGGACTGCGGCAGACCTGGCCGCCGGCGGTGGTGTGCGGCGTGTCCTTCGCGGTCTTCCAGTACCTGTCCTCGAACTTCTGGTCCGTGCCGCTCGCCGACATCATCGCCGCGCTCGCCTCCGCGCTGGCGGTCCTGGCGTTCACCCGGGTGTGGCACGCCGAGGAGACGTACCAGGAGGGCGACGCGGACGACGGCCTGGACGGCGTCCCCGACGGTGCCGGCAGCGACCCCGACGGTGCCGGCGGCGGCTCCCGCCGGCCGCGGACCCCCGGCGGCGAAGCGGGCCCGGGCGACGGCGAGTCCGCGGACACCCCGGTACTGACCCGGGCCCGCGCGGACGCCGACCGCGACCCGCACGACCGGCCGCTGGACGTCTTCAGGGCATACGCCCCCTACTTGGCCGTCATCGTGGTGTTCGTGCTGGCCACCCGGGTCCCGGCGATCACCGGGAAGGCGCCGACCGGGGTCGGCGCGACCGGTACCGGTCTGGAGTCGGTGACGCACATCGTCAACTGGCCGGGGCTGCACATCGTCAAGCCGAACGGCGACCCGGTCGCCACCACCTTCAAACTCAACTACCTGTCGGCGGCCGGGAGTCTGCTGCTGATCGCCGGCGTGATCAGCATGGTGCTGCTCCAGGTCGGCCCGCGCCGCGCCCTGCGCGCATACGGACACACCCTGGACCAGCTGAAGTTCGCGGTGCTCACCGTGATGCTGGTACTGGGACTCGGCTACATCATGAACGAGTCCGGTGAGACCACCACACTGGGTCTGTGGATGGCCGGTGCCGGCGGTTCCTTCGCCTTCCTCTCACCGATCCTCGGCTGGCTGGGCGTCGCGGTCACCGGCTCCGACACCTCCTCCAACTCCCTGTTCGGCGCCCTCCAGGTCACCGCCGCCCACCAGGCCGGCCTGTCCCCCACCCTCATGGCCGCGGCCAACTCCTCCGGTGGCGTGCTCGGCAAGATGATCTCCCCGCAGAACCTCGCCATCGCCGCGGCCGCGGTCGGCTTCGAGGGCCGGGAGGGGATTCTCTTCCGCCGGGTCATCGTGTGGAGCGTGGTCTTCATGCTCGTCATGTGCGTGCTGATCTACCTGCAGAGCACCCCGGTGCTCGACTGGATGGTCGTGGACTCGCCGCCGGTCACCCCCTGACACGGAGGTGTGCACGCAGCCGACGCCCGTGCAGAAGGTGACCGTCATGGCGAGGTCTCCAGCCAGGGCCCGACAGGTCGCGCGAACCACCACATGATCTGTCCGGGACCGGACATGTCCGGTCCCCGCCACTCCGAAGGCCTTCCACTGACCTGCTCCGCGTCGTTTGAATGCCGATCAGGCCCAGGCACACCGAGCCTGGCGACATTGAGGAGTCAGTACGGATGAAGCGCTCCATCCTGGCGACCCTGGCCGTCGCGTCGCTTGCGACCATGTCACTCACCGGCGCGACAGCAGCCAACGCGTTCTCCCCCGCCGCGGCCACCGTCGCCATGACCGCGCCCCATGCGGCAGCCCAGTCCGCGGACATCTCGCAACTGCGCCAGCAGTTCAACGACTACATCGCCGGCCTCGACCTCGATGCCGACACCCGAGCGGCCGCCGAGGCGGCAGGCTCGTCGGACGACGCACTCGTCGCGGCCGCTGCGAAGTCCCTGGCCCAGGTAAAGGCAGCGCTCACCGATGCCGGCGTCGACAACGAGTGGACCTCCGGGGCCATCAACCCCGACGACTACAACTGCTCGACCACGGACTTCCGCGAGTGGGCCCGCGCTCAGACCGCGCAGATCGACCCTGCGTCGTGGGACTGGTACCAGAACGGCTTCCTGGGGCTGTCGCCCGACCTTCTGCTCCAGTACTGGACCCTGATGAAGACGCCCACCAACCCCCAGGACACCGCTCTCGGACCCAACGGGGCGAACACCAACGAGCTCGCTCGCACGTTCACGAACCTCCAGCGGTTCTGGGACGTCGACACCAGCGACGTCGGACTCGTCTCGCTCGACGCCAAGGTCCTCGGCCCCGACGGCGCGGCCGACCGTCAGCACGTGTACGACGGCCTCAGCGAGATCAGCCCGCTCGGCGCGCTCTTCCTCCAGATCGGCGTCGAGGGCGGTCTCGGTTCGGGCCAGCTCAACGGGTTCCCGGGCGGCGTCGACAACCCGATGTTCTCGCTCAACGCGTTCGCGATCGACCCCGCCCATGCCGGTGACTCGCAGGAAACCCTCGAGACGCTCGGCATCACCCGGCGTGTGGCGGTGGGACAGGGCATCCTCCAGATGTGGAACGAGCTCGGCCTCGGCCGGGTCGCCGGACGTGCGGTGATGGCCCACGAGTTCGGACACCAGGTCCAGTACTCGGACAATCTCTTCGAGACCGACATCACCGACGAAGCGGAGGCCACCCGCCGTACGGAGCTGATGGCCGATGCCTTCGGCACGTACTTCATGGTCCACAAGCGCGGCGAGTCGCTCAACAAGGCGTACACCCTGCAGGATCTCCAGACGTTCTACAACGTCGGCGACTGCAGCTTCTCCAACCCCGGGCACCACGGCACGCCCAACCAGCGCTACCACAGCTCCGCCTGGGCTGCCGGCCTCGCCAAGAGTGCCGACGACCAAGGACACGTCCTCCCGAGCCTGACGGTCGCCGACTCCTTCGAGAAGATGCTGCCCGAGATCGTCGCTCCCGACGCGGACTGAGGAAACAGGCAGCGTCTTCTTCGCGGCACCTCTGACACGGTACGTCGGCCGTCGGGTCACACCCAGCCATGTCTGGCGATCTGCAGTCCCAGCTGGAAGCGGGTATCCGCTCCGAGCAGCTCCTGCAGTCGAGTGACCCGGCGGCCCACGGTGCGTTCGGACACTCCGAGCTCCCGCGCGATCGACCGGTCGGTCAACCCGATGCTCAGCAAGCGCACGAGAGGCCGGAAGTCCTTCGAGCCATCCAGCACGAGGCTCTCGTCGGCGAGCGGCATCGACAGCTGCCAGTAGGACTCGAACACGCTTCGCAGCCCCGCGACAAGCCGACGATTCCGAATGTTGGCGACGTGCACCTCCTCATCGCCATCAGAGGTGACGTTGGCGGAGACCGCGTCGTCGACGATGACGAGATTGATGGGAACGCCGGGAAATACCCTCGCCTGTTCGCCGGCCGCCATGCATGACTCCACCACCTCGATCGCCTGGGGAGACTCGAGCAGTCGGCTGTCGTACACGACCCTGACCTCGATCCCGCGTGCCAGCACCCCGAAGACACCGTTCGCCGTGGCGATCGGTCGATCGCCTCGCGGAGCCATGGTCAGCGCGTCGATCCGGGTCGTCGCGGAGCTGACAAGGTCCGCGTATTCCTGCAGCGCGATCGCACCGGTCGATATGTCGACGCCCACGTCCGCTCGCCGGGACGCGTTCCACACATCCGTCAGCTCCTCGCCGATCTCTCGGATGTGCGCTGCCAGTTGCGTGTACGACTGCGCAACCGCCTCGAGCGGGCCACGCGGCGCCCGCGCTTCGACCATCCCCTCGGCTCGCGCGACGAGGCCCGCGCGCAGCAACGGCCCGAGGACGCGATCGTCCACCTCGGCCAGCGGCAGCCGACCGGCGATGGCCAGCCGCACATAGAGTGCTCGCGCATCGTCGTCCAGGTCCAAGAGCACCTGGTCCGCGGGCAGGCCGGACCGAGGGACATGCGCCGACGTCACCGATTCCCGCAACATGCCAACTCCCGTCGTCCCGACCCGACCTCGGCCGGTCCAGCACCGGCCGGCCAGACAGCCTATAACTGGCCCTGTTCACGGGTTTGCTGTCGACGTGGCGGGAGACCAGTCGTGGCCGCGTGGTCCGTGTCAGTCGGTGAGGGGACGCGGCCCCGGGAGGAGTGGAGAGGGGGCGGGCCCGCTCGGTCAGGGGCGGGTCGGGGCCGGCGTGGGTGAGGGGGCGGCCGAGGACCGCAGTTGCTCGATCACGTCGTCCAGGTGGGCGGCGGCGGCCCGGGCCGCCGCAGGGGCGTCGCCGCCGACCACCGCGTCGATGATGGCCAGGTGCTGCGGCAGGGACTGGTGGGGGCGTCCGGGGCGCAGGGCCAGCCGGAACTGGAAACGCACCATCGGCCCGTTGAGGCGCTCGAGTTGGCGCCGGGCGACCTCCTGGCCGCTGGCCTCGATGACCAGCTCGTGCAGCCGCTGGTTGAGGGAGGAGTAGGTGTCCCACGCGCCGTCCGCGACGGCCCGGCGCATGTCCGTGCCGATGCGGTCCAGCTCCGCGCGCTGTTTCTCGCTCGCCCGCGTGGCCGCCTTCCGGGCGCACAACTGCTCCAGCGCCGAACGGCACTCGGTGATCTGGATGGCCTCCTCGACGGACACCACGCGGACCCGGGCCCCTCGATGGGGGACGATCTCGAGGATCTCCTCGGCGGCGAGGTCCTGAAGTGCCTCACGGACGGCGCCGCGGGTCGTCCCGTAGGACTCGGCGAGGTCGTTCTCGACGAGCCTCTGCCCGGGTGCCAGGTCCCCGGAGCGCAGGGCGTGCCTGATGGCGTCCGCCACGTACTGGCGGCCGGCGGCACCCGTGAGCTTGTCCGTCACTCGGTCGACCTCTTCCGTCGTTTCCGTCGTCTTCCATCAGCGGCTCTCGCAGGGAGAACCCTAGTGCGCGGGCCGGTGCGACCACACCGGAAGCCCTCAGGTTGGCAATTTGTTCGGAATATCTTGTCAACAATCTCGTTGATGACTTAGCTTACTCCGCAATCCCCCGTTCACGAAGGAGTGGTCATGCCCGCCGTAGCGGCCGCCCGGGCCCCAGAGGTCACCAGCCGCGGCTCCCAGACCGCCGTTCCGTGCCTGTTCATGCGGGGCGGCACGTCGCGGGGGCCGTTCTTCGACGCGCGGCTGCTGCCGGACGACCCCGGCGTGCGGGACGCCGTACTGCTGGCGGCGATGGGCTCACCCGATCCGCGGCAGATCGACGGCATCGGCGGCGCTCACCCGCTGACCAGCAAGATCGGCATCGTACGCCCGGCCACGGAGGCCGCCGTCGACCTGGAATGGACCTTCGCCCAGGTGCAGCCCGGCGGAGACGTCGTCGACACGTCGTCCAACTGCGGGAACATGCTCGCCGCCGTGCTGCCGTTCGCCGTCGAGACCGGCATGGTCGTGCCCACCGGGGACCGCACCACCGCCCGCGTGCTGACCCGCAACACCGGCATGGTCGCCGAGATCACCGTCGCCACCCCGGCCGACCGCTCGGGGGCCCGGCACGTCGCCTACGAGGGTACGGCCCGCATCGACGGCGTCCCCGGCACCGCCGCCCCGGTCGAGATCGGGTTCCTGGACACCGCCGGCTCCGTCGCCGGTTCCCTCCTGCCCACCGGGCGGGTGCGGGACACCGTCGAGGTGCCCGGAGTGGGCCCCGTCGACGTCACCCTCATCGACAACGGCCAGCCCCTGGTGGTCGTCGCGGCCGAACGCCTGGGCGCCACCGGCTACGAGACGCCGGCCCAGATCGACGCCGACGACGACCTCAGGGCCCGGGTGGAGGCGCTGCGCCTGGTGTGCGGAGCGGCCATGGGTCTTGGCGACGTCACGACGCGCAACTACCCGAAGATGACGCTGGTGGCGCCGCCGCGGCACGGCGGCACCCTCTCCACCCGCAGCCTCATCCCGCGGGTGTGCCACCAGTCCATCGGCGTGCTGGCCGCCGTCACGGCCGCCACCGCCTGTGTGCTCGAGGGCAGCGTCGCCCACGACGTGGCCGCCGCGGTGTCCGGCCCGGAGCCCACCGTCTCCGTCGAGCACCCGTCCGGCGAGTTCAGCGTCACCCTGGGACGCGACCCGGACGACCCCCAACAGGTCACGCGCTCCGCGCTGTTGCGCACCGCCCGCCTCATCATGGCCGGCGACCTGCTCGTCCCCCGGTCCGTCTGGGACCCCACTCCCACCGTTCAGGAGAAGAAGTCCGCGTGATCATCGACATCCACGGCCACTACACCACGGCCCCCGCTCCCCTCGGGCAATGGCGTGACGCCCAGGTCGCCGCGCTCACCGACCCGGTGCAGGCACCCGACCCGGCCGGCCCCGTCATCAGCGACGACCAGATCCGCGAGTCGATCGAGACCAACCAGCTGCGGCTGATGGACGAGCGCGGCATCGACGTCACCGTCTTCTCCCCCCGCGCCTCGTTCATGGCGCACCACATCGGTGACTTCGCGACCTCCTCGGCCTGGTCCCGCATCTGCAACGACCTGTGCCACCGCGTGTCCGAGCTGTACCCCGACCGTTTCGTCCCCGGGGCGATGCTGCCGCAGTCGCCCGGGGTGGACCCGGCCACCGTGGTCCCGGAGATCGAGCGGGCCGTACGGGACCTGGGCGCGGTCACCGTCAACCTCAACCCGGACCCCAGCGGAGGCCACTGGACCGCTCCCCCGCTGACCGACCGCTCCTGGTACCCGGTGTGGGAGAAGCTCGTCGAGCTGGACGTGCCGGCCATGGTGCACGTCTCCACCAGCTGCAATCCGGCCTTCCACACCACCGGGGCGCACTACCTCAACGCCGACACCACCGCGTTCATGCAGCTGCTGACCGGCGACCTGTTCGCCGACTTCCCCGAGCTGCGCCTGGTCGTCCCGCACGGCGGCGGCGCGGTGCCGTACCACTGGGGCCGGTTCCGGGGTCTGGCACAGGCGCTCGGCAGGCCGGAGCCGGAGGAGTCGCTGCTGCGCAACGTCTTCTTCGACACCTGTGTCTATCACCAGCCGGGCATCGACCTGCTGCTGGACGTGATCCCCGTCGACAACGTCCTGTTCGCCTCCGAGATGATCGGTGCCGTCCGCGGCGTCGACCCGCGCACCGGTCACCACTTCGACGACACCCGCCGCTACGTCGAGAAGGCGGGCCTGTCCGCCGAGGACCTGGCGGCGGTCGAGGAGGGCAACGCCCGGCGGGTCTACCCGCGTCTGGACGCCCACCTGACCGCCCAGGGCCGCTGAGTCCCCACCCCGCGAGGCGGGGGAGGGCGGGCGTCCCCCGTCCACCGGCCCTCCCCCGCCGCCCAAGAGGGCCCCCGCCCCCGAAAGAGCAAGGAGCCGCACCATGCACCACCTCGGAGTCGTCCACCGGAACATCGAACGCGCCGACCGCGCGGCGGTCGAGGCCCTGTCGGAGTTCGGGGTCGCCACCGTGCACGAGGCCATGGGCCGCCTCGGCCTGATGCGTCCCTACCTCCGGCCCGTCTACGAGGGCGCGAGGCTCTGCGGCACCGCCGTCACCGTGCTGCTGCAGCCCGGCGACAACTGGATGCTGCACGTGGCCGCCGAGCAGGTGCGGGAGGGCGACGTCGTGGTCGCGGGCTGCACCACCGAGAGCGAGGACGGCTTCTTCGGGGAGCTGCTCGCCACCTCGCTGCGCGCCCGAGGCGCCCAGGGCCTGGTCATCGACGGCGGCTGCCGCGACGTCGACGACCTGCGCCGGATGGACTTCCCCGTCTTCTCCCGCGCGATCAGCGCCAAGGGCACCGTCAAGGCCACCCTCGGCTCGGTCAACGTCCCCGTCGTCGTCGCCAACGCACTGGTGAACCCCGGTGACGTGGTCGTCGCGGACACCGACGGTGTCGTGGTCGTCCCCGCCGCCCGGGCCGCCGAGGTCGCCGAGGCGGCCGCGCGGCGCGAGGCCGCGGAAGAGGGCAAGCGGGAACGGTTCCGGGCCGGCGAGCTGGGCCTCGACCTGTACGCGATGCGCGGCCCCCTGGCCGAGCTCGGCCTGACCTACGTCGACTGACGCCCCGAGCCCGAGGAGCACTCCCCATGACCGACCAGGCCTTCACGGTCACCCCTGGCTGGCTCGACTGGTACCGCGGCCCCAGCACACCCGGCTTCGTCCTGCCGCCGGGAGCCGTCGACGCCCACTGCCACGTGTTCGGCCCCGCCGCCGAGTTCCCCTTCGCCCCCGAGCGCAAGTACACGCCCGTCGACGCCTCCAAGCACGACCTGTTCGCCCTGCGGGACCACCTCGGCGTCACGCGCAACGTCATCGTGCAGGCCACCTGCCACGGCGCCGACAACAGCGCCCTGGTGGACGCCCTGCTCACGGCCGGCCACCTGGCCCGCGGTGTGGCGACCGTGCGTCCCGACGTCAGCGACGAGGAACTGCGGCGCCTGCACGACGCCGGCGTGCGCGGCGTGCGCTTCAACTTCGTGAGGCGCCTGGTGGACGCCGCGCCCACCGCCGCGCTGGAGGCCATCGCCCGCCGCATCGCGCCTCTGGGCTGGCACGTCGTCCTGTACTTCGAGGCGGCGGACCTGCCCGACCTGGAGGCGTTCTTCGCCTCCCTCCCGGTGCCGCTCGTCATCGACCACATGGGGCGCCCCGACGTCACCCGGAGCCCGGACGGGCCCGAGTTCGCACGCTTCCTGCGCTTCGTGGAGGCCAACGACGTCTGGGTGAAGGTCTCCTGCCCCGAGCGTCTGACCGTGACCGGGCCGCGCGCCCTGGACGGGGAGCGGCACGCCTACCGGGACGTCGTGCCCTTCGCCCGCAAGGTCGTCGACGAGTTCACCGACCGGGCCCTGTGGGGCACCGACTGGCCCCACCCGAACCTCAAGGACCACATGCCCGACGACGGTCTGCTCGTCGACCACATCCCCCATGTGGCGACCACGCCGGCCCGGCAGCAGGCCCTGCTCGTCGACAACCCCATGCGTCTGTACTGGCCCGAAGAGGCCCGCTGACGTCACCTCGGCCCGGTCATGCCGCCGGGTCCCCCATTCCCAGGAGCGTGCAGTGCAGCACATCCGCACCACCAACGCGGCGAACCGGCTCGACCGGTTGCCGATCTCCAAGTTCCACAAGACCACTCTCGTCGCGGTGGCGTTCGCCTACTTCTTCGAGTTCGCGGACATCAACACCTTCGCCATCACGGCACCGGTGGTGCGCGAGCAGTGGGGTGCCGAGGTCAACCACGTCGCCTACGTGACCTCGTTGTCCTTCGTGGGCATGTTCATCGGCGCCATCGTGGCCGGCGCGCTGGCCGATCGGCTGGGACGCAAGCGCGCCCTGACCGCGACCACGCTGTGGTTCACCCTGTGGTCGTTCACGTGCGTCTTCGCCTGGGACATCTGGTCCCTCGGCGTCTTCCGGGTGCTGACCTCGGCGGGCCTGTCCGCGATGACCGTCGTCGCCGTCGTCTACCTCAGTGAGCTCTTCCCCGCCGCCAAGCGCGGGAAGTTCCAGGCGTACGCCATCGTCATCGGCATCTGCGGCACCCCCGCCACCAACCTCATCGCCTCCGCGGTGGTGCCGATGTCCGACTGGTCCTGGCGCCTGGTCTACCTGTGGGGTTCGCTCGGCGTGCTGTTCCTGTTCTTCGTGCGCAAGCTCGAGGAGTCCCCGCAGTGGCTCGAGTCCCGCGGCCGCCACGAGGAGGCGGAGACCGTCCTGGCGCGCATCGAGGCGAGCGCGGCGGCCGAGCACGGGGCGCTGCCCGAGGCGCAGGAGCCCAAGCCGCAGGGCCCGGTCGTCAAGCCGGGGCTGGGGCTGCTCAAGGACAAGAAGTTCCTGTACCCGACGATCCTGCTGTCGGTCCTGTGGATCACCCAGACGATCGGCTTCTTCGGCTACTCCAGCTGGGCTCCGACGCTGCTGGCCGCCGAGGGCGTCAGCGTGGAGGACTCGATCTTCTACGTCGCCCTGACCACGGTCGGCGCGCCGCTCGGCTCCTTCCTCGCGGCGATGGTCACCGACCGGTTCGAACGCAAGTGGTGCCTGGTGGTCTTCGGGCTGGTCATCGCCGCGTCCGGACTGATGTACGGGCTGACCTTCACCCCGGTGCTCATCGTCGTCTTCGGGTTCCTGGTCAACCTCTTCGAGCGCGGCTACACCGCCCTGGCGTACGCGTACTCCCCCGAGCTGTACAACACCAACGGCCGCTCGCTGGGCACCAGCGTCGCCTACGGTCTGGGACGCCTGTCGAACGCGGTGGGCCCGCTGATGATCGCCGGTATCTACAACGGCGTCGGCTACAAGGCGGTCTTCATGTTCATCGCCGGTTCGTGGACCGTCGGCGCCATCGTGCTGGCCGTCTTCGGGCCGGCCACGCGCCGCCGGCGGCTGGCGGCCGAGGCCGAGGCGGGGATACAGCCGCAGTCCGTCACCGCGACGTCCTGAAAGCCGGGCCGGCCGGGGCCGGCAGCCGCGCGGGGTCCGCTGCTCGACAGACGGACCCCGCGCCGTGTCCGCCTCCCCGGCCCTACGCGGGTTCCCCGGGTTCCCCGGGCCGGGCGCCCGGCGATCGATCCCAGTCCTGCGGGTGGTCGCCCGTTCGCCCGTCCAGGAGTTCGCGCACGATGTCCATGTGCCCGACGTGGCGTGCGGTCTCCTCGATCATGTGAATGAGTGTCCAGCGCAGGGACACGGATGCGCCGTGCCATGCGGTGCCCAGACTGTCGATCTCCAGCTCGTCGATCACTTTGTCGGACGCGGCACGGGCCCGGCCGTAGAACGCGACGATGTCCGCGGCCGTCTCCGAGGGCGTTGGGCGCAGATCGGCGTCCGGGTCGTCGTCGTCGAACGGGAGAGGTTCCGTCTCACGCCCGAACGTCTCGCTGAACCAGCCGTATTCGGTGGCTGCCAAGTGCTTCACGAGCCCCAGCAGGGAGGTCCCGGACGGCGTCATCCGCCGTCGTAGCTGGTCCTCGTCGAGACCCTGCAGTTTCCAGAGCACGACATCGCGGTGCCGGTCGAGACTGACGCGCAAACTCTCTTTTTCGCCACCTGTGGCAGGAACCTGTCGAGTCATCCGCGGACTGTAACCACTGGACTTGCGCCGACGCGACCGGTTTGTTCGCCCGGCAGCTCGGGAACGGAAGCCGCCTCAGTCGTCATGTGCAAGCGGCCGTGAACGGCGTTGAACGGCACGGGTGTTAGCTTCTCTCCCGTGGCGGAACACCAAAACGAGACCAGGGCGGCCTACGACGGAGTCGTCGAGCTCTACGCGTCGATGTTCGCTGACCGGCTGGAGACGCGGCCGTTCACGCGGGCCATGGTCGGCACCTTCGCCGAGCTGGTGCGCGGGACGGGGAACCTGCGGGCAGCCGACGTCGGGTGCGGACCCGGACATCTGACGGCCATGCTGCACGACTTGGGGCTGGACGCCTTCGGGCTCGACCTCTCCCCGGCCATGGTCGGCCATGCCCGGCGGGCCTATCCGGCGCTGCGGTTCGACGAGGCGCGCATGGAGTCCCTGCCGGTCGAGGACCGCGCGCTCGGCGGAGTGCTGTCCCACTACTCGATGATCCACACCCCGCCCGGGGAACTGCCCGCGCTGCTCGCCGAGCAGACGCGTGTCCTGGCACCAGGGGGCCTGCTCCTGGTCTCGTTCTTCGCGACCGAGGGACCGGAGCCGGTCCGCTTCGATCACAAGGTGACGCCCGCGTACAGCTGGCCGGTGGACCGGTTCGCCGAGTTGCTGGCCGGGGCCGGGCTCGCCACGGTCGCTCGGCTTCTCCACGACCCGGCCTCCGAACGGGGCTTCCTCGACGCCCACTTGCTGGCCCGCCTCGACTAGAGCATGCCCCATGGCCTGGGCCGGGGGCGGTTCACGCGGCGCCGGCAGTGCACCGGTACAGCTCCTCGCCCGGTGCGCCGGGCGTTTTCGTCGCGTCGGCGGATTCCGTTCCGCCGTAGGCGGAGGTCGGTACGGGGGTGCAGGCGGACCGGACCCAGGCGGTGATCTGCGTGGCACCGGTGGCGGTGCGGTTGCCGGTGCCGGTGCGGTTGCCGAACAGGGCGCCCATGCCGCGACCGCCGCCGCCCAGCAGCACGTACCGGAGCTTGCCGGAGGCGACCAGGTGCCGGAACTGCGCCTCGGTCGGGAACGGCACACGGCCGCTGTAGCCGCCCAACGGCAGGACATGGGCACCGGTGGCGAGGACGTAGGGGGAGGCACCGTTCCAGCGGGTGGTGGCGAAGACGTAGGTGGCCGAGCCCTGGTGCGCGGTGGTGTACCGGAGCAACTCCCGCTGGGTCGCGGTGAGTCGGCCGTCGCCCCGGCGGACACGGAAGCCACCCGTGCCACCCGGCGCACCCGGCGCACCCGGCGCACCCGGCGCGCCCCGGGTCTGCCCAGGGCTGCCGGCCCCGGTCAAGGGGCGCTGCCCCGTCCGGCCCCCCGCCGACGTCACCGAACGGTGGCCGCGGTGCTTGCCGGAGGGGCCGACCGCGCCCATGCCGGAACTGCCGTACGCGGGGTTGAAGACCTGCACCGCCCACGCGCTCGGCGCGAACAGCAGCGCGGCGAGGGACGCGGCCAGCCCGGCGAGCGCGAGCCGGCCGCCGGGGGCGCCACGGTGCCGACGGCCCACCACCAGCAGGACGACGGCCCCCAGGCCGAGCAGACCCACGGCGGGTGCCAGCCAGGGCAGGAACGACGGAAACCTTCCGGCGAGATGCGCGCTCCACGCCGCCGTGGCCGCCACCGCGCCGGGCAGCGCCCACGCACGGGGGCCGCCCGCACGGTACGCACGCCACATCAGGGTGACGCCGCCGCCGGTGAGCGCGGCGAGCGGTACGGCGATGACGCCCATGTAGTAGGTGTGGCCATCGACACTGCCCGCGCTGAACACCAGGAAGTACGTGGCCAGCCAGGTGCCCCACAGGAGGAATCCGGCACGGACCCGGTCGGTGCGTGGCCGGCCCCGGCGCCACAGCACACCGCAGGCGACGGCGACGGCGGCGATCGGGTAGAGCCAGCCGGTCTGCGACGCGAGCGACGTGCCGAACATCTTCGACCAGCCGTTCTGGTCACCGCCCCAGCCGCCCCTGCCACCGGACCCGGCCTGGCGCGCCTCGCTCGTCCCGGCCGTCTCGCTCGCCTGGGTGACCGCACCGGCCTCACGGTCGGCGAGCCCGCCATGACCGCCTCCACCGTGGTGGCCTCCGCCGTTCCGCGTCGCGCTCACGCTCCCCGTGGAGGCCGCGTTGATGCCGAGCGAGGAGAAACGGTTGAGGAAGTTGTAGCCGACGACCATGCTGAAGGCGGAGTTGTTGGTGGTGCCGTCGACATAGGGCCGGTCCTTGGCCGGGGTGAGGGTGACGGCGAGCATCCAGGACATCGAGACCGCGGCCATCACCACGGCGGACAGGCCCAGGTGCGCCAGCCGCCTGCGCAGCGCGATGGGCGCCGACAGCAGATGGACGAGGGCGAGCGCGGGAAGCACCGCCCACGCCTCCAGCATCTTGGCCTGGAAGCCGAGCCCGACCCACACCCCGGCGAGCAGGAGCGGGCCCAACCGGCCGTCCCGGGCGGCCCGCTGGGTCGCCTCGGCCGCCAGCAACACGCACAGGGTGAAGGCGGGGTCCTCGACGGCGGTCCGGAAGAGTCCCACGGCCACGGGGGTCAGCAGGAACGCCGTGGCGGCGATGAGCGCCGCCTCCACCCCGGCCCAGCGCCGCACCAGCCGGTACAGGACCAGCAGGCTCGCCACGCCCTCGATGACCTGAGGAAGAACCAGTGCCCAGGGGTGGAATCCGAAGATGCGGGCGGAGAGCGCCTGCGGCCAGAGGAATCCCGGCAGTTTGTCGAGCGTGATGGAATTTCCGGGGTCGAAAGAACCGTAGAAGAAGGCCTTCCAGCTCTCCGTCATGCTGCGGACGGCGTTGGCGTAGAACGTGTGGTACTGGCTGTGGTTGATCCCCCAGGCGTACAGCACGGCGGCCAGCACGGTGATGACCAGCAGCGCGGGGCGCGCGTAGGCCGGCTGGTCCGCCGGCGCTCTCCAGGGCGCTCGGCGGTCGGTCCCTGCGGCGTTCGGGGCGAGGACTGTCGTAGCCATGCACGGCAGTCTTCGGTATCGCACGAGCCGACTACGTAAAAGAAACCCGCTTCAAGGAATTTCTCATCCCCCGAGGGAAATCCTTTAACCGCGACGGCCAGGACGAGGCGTCGTCGTGTTCGCACCCGCCGGGACGCCGACCGTGGGCGATCGCCACGATGAGGTCCCGGACCATGCGGACGTGACGACCGGCCACACACTCGGCACCTGTCAGATGCTCCGGGCGGTGATGTCACCGTGGGAGGTGGTGGCGCGGATTTCCAGCTCGGCGGTGCCGTCGTTCTTGAGGGTGTTGCTGATGCGGCCGTAGCTGGTGCCCGCGTCCAGGGTGGCCGAGACGCCGGCAGCGGCGCCGACGGTGATGTCGCCGGACTGAGTGCGGAGCACGACCTTCCCGCCCGTGGCCTCGGTGATCCGGATGTCGCCCCTGGTGGTGCTGATCTCCGCGGGCCCGCCCAGCCGGCCGACCTCGACGTCGCCGTCGACCGCGGTGAGACGAAGGCTCGCGGTCTCGTCCAGCTTGATCTGACGGTACGCACCGTCGAAGGCGACGTCGCCCAGACGGCCGACGGTCCGGAGTTCGGCGCTGGCCGTCTTGGCCTCGACCCGGGAACCGGCGGGCAGCTTGACCGTCACCTCGATAGACCCGGAGGGGCCGAGGTACTGGTTCTTCGTCGCCGAAGTCCCGATCCGCAGGACTCCGTCGGCGTACTCGACCGTGGTCTGCTCCGCTGCCTTCGTGTCGCGGCCCTTCGAGGCGTTCGAGGGCAGGACCTCGACCGCGGTGTCCGCCCGGTCCGCAGCGATGAACAGGACGCGTCCCGCGGGGATGTCCAGGACGGCGGAGATCGGGGCGGGGGTGTCGAACTTCTGCATCGTGCTCTCCCTTATGCTTGCGACTCCCTGTTTCCTAACACTGGAAACACTACGTTGCTTTCCAACTCCCGACAACAAGTCTTTTGCTTAGCAACAGCATCTATGCAGGTGAGATGGCATTAATCATTGCAACACCCTCCCACTTAACGCAACAACAGAGAGTCGCTCGTTGCAATGAAATGAGGATGAACGCTATGGTGGTGGCGTCCAGGAACACCGAACAGCCCCGCGGGACACCCATGGAGCACCCATGGAGCGCCCACGTGGCATGAAGGAGGTCGTGATGCCGGGAGGCAGACTCACCCAGCAGGAGCGCCAGCAGATCGCGGTGGGACTGGCCGACGGCCTGGCCTACGCCGAGATCGCCCGCCGTCTCGACCGACCCACCTCCACGATCACGCGTGAGGTGACGCGGAACGGCGGCCCCACCGGCTACCGCGCCGACCTCGCCCACCGGGCCACCCAGCAGCGCACCCACCGGCGCAGGCAGGCCGCGCCCGGGGGGCCGCAGGCACTCCCGCAACCCCACGGACGCGACGCCGAGGCCGTGCAGGACTACCAGGAGAACCTGACCACCGTCCTCATGACCTCGGGCCTGCCCAAGATGATGGCCCGGGTGCTGGGCTGCCTCTACACCACCGACACCGGCAGCCTCACCGCCTCCGAACTCGCCCAGCGCCTCCAGGTCAGCCCGGCGTCCGTCTCCAAAGCGATCACGTTCCTCGAGGGCCTGGACCTCGTCCGCAGGGAACGCGACGGACACCGCCGCGAGCGCTACGTCGTCGACGACGACCTCTGGTACCAGTCGATGATCCGCAGCGCCCGGGCCAACGACCAGTTCATCGAGACCGCACGGCAGGGCGTCGACATCCTCGGCCGCGGCACCCCGGCCGCCAACCGCCTCGAGAACGCCGCCCGCTTCCTCGACTTCGTCAGCGAAGGACTCATCCGCGCCGCGGAGCAGGGTCGCGAGGTCCTCTACACCAGAACCGACACGACCTCGACCAACCCCGCCGAACCGGGTCGTCCGTGACAATCGCGTTCGCCGTACTGCACCTACCGCGCCTGCTGCCCCTGAGCACCCGGGACGAGGACGCGGAGATCTGCGCGCGGTTCATCCGGTGCACGGTGGAGGGCGGTCTCAGCAATCTGTGCAGTACGGGCCGGCCACGGCCTCGGGCGGCGCAGGTGGCGGCAGTTCGCCAGCCACATCCTGCTCTCGGATTCTGTGGATGATCTCGTCGTCGGTCACGCCGACATACGTAACAGTTGCCACCGACAGCTTGCCCGGTTGCCCTGGAACCAAGCTCGAAACCCGGTGGCCGCCGTACACGGGCTGTCGATACCGTCGGGCTCCCAGCCAGCCGCATCGGCGGTGGACCCGCCCAGGAGCGATTCCGGTGACCAGCCAGCAAGCAACGACGACTCTGTGGCGTCCCACCGGCCCCAAGGAACTGGAGCTGGTGTGTGAGCTGGACTGGCGCGCCTGGCCACCCCGGCTTCCCGAGCAGCCGATCTTCTACCCGGTCCTCAACGAGGACTACGCCGTCAAGATCGCGCGGGACTGGAACGTCAAGCACGACGGCGCCGGCTTCGTCACCCGCTTCGAAGTCGAGTCCGCCTTCCTGTGCAGGTACCCGGTCCAGCAGGCAGGCGGACAGACGATACTGGAACTGTGGGTACCGGCCGGGGAGCTTGACGAGTTCAACGCTCACATCGTCGGCAAGATCCAGCTGGTTCACGAGTTCCACTGAGCCACCTGCGGGAGAGGACGCCGCCCGGGGCCGGGCACGGGCTGGAACTGTGCGAATGCCGTCACCCCGGCCTCACCCACCTGGGCGAGGCCGGGGTCGGTCTGCTGATGCTGATGGTCAAGTCGAGGTGCTGATCGCGGCGCTGCTATGCGGTGGGATCGGCCCACAGGTCGGTGCTGTGGGCCCTGACGAGAGCGCTGATGTGGGTGAGTGCGTCACTGACCGGCTGCGGGTCGAGTCGGCGTCCGTCACGCAAGCGCAGCGCGACGTGATCGTCAGCGGCCTCCTTGGCGCCGATGACTGCTTGGTAGGGAACCAGGCGGGCCTCTCGGATACGGGCGCCCAGGCTGCCGCGGTCCGGTCCCGCGATCTGGGCACGCAGTCCGAGGCGGGTGCAGCGTTGGGCGAGGGCCGCGGCGTTCGGCAGTTCGGTGTCGGAGATCGGGAGAATGACCAGCTGAGTGGGGGCGAGCCAGGCAGGGAAAGCACCGCCGTGCTGTTCGATGAGATGGGCGACGGCACGTTCCACACTGCCGATGACGCTGCGGTGGACCATGACCGGGCGGTGCTTGGCGCCGTCAGCGCCGATGTAGTGCAGGTCGAACTGCTCGGGCTGGTGGAAGTCGATCTGGACGGTGGACAGGGTGAACTCCCGGCCGGCGCCGTCGGTGACCTGGACGTCGATCTTGGGGCCGTAGAACGCTGCCTCTCCCTCGGCTGCCTCGTAGGGCAGGCCGGAGCGGTCGAGGACGTCGGTCAGCAGGGCGACGGACCGTTGCCACTTCTCGGGTGCGGCAACGTACTTGCCACCGGGGCCCGGGAGGGACAGCCGGTGCCGGGTCGGGGTGATGCCGAGCGCCTCGTACGCCCGGCGGATCATCTCCAGCGCCGCCTGCGCCTCCTCGGCGACCTGGTCCAGGGTGCAGAAGATGTGCGCGTCATTGAGCTGGATGGCCCGCACACGGGTCAGTCCGCCGAGCACGCCCGAGAGTTCGGAGCGGTACATGCCGCCCAGTTCGGCCATGCGCAGCGGCAGTTCGCGGTAGCTGTGGGAGCGGGAGCGGTAGATCACGGCGTGATGAGGGCACAGACTCGGCCGCAGGACGACCTGCTCCCCGCCGAGGTCCATCGGGGGGAACATGTCGTCGCTGTAGTGCGCCCAGTGCCCCGAGATCTCGTACAGCTCCCGCTTGCCGAGTACCGGTGAGTACACGTGCTGGTAGCCCGACAGCCGCTCGGCGGTACGGATGTACTCCTCCAGGGTGTGCCTCACGGCCGCGCCATCGGGCAGCCAGTACGGCAGGCCGGCGCCGATCAGCGGATCGGTGTCGAACAGGCCCAGTTCACGGCCCAGTTTGCGGTGGTCGTGCTTGGTGGTCATCGCGGTCTCCTTGCGGTTGCGGAGCAAGTGACCGGGCCTACGACGAAGCCCCGGGGCACTTGCCCCGGGGCTTCGGATCAGATCGTCTGTCAGCGCGCCGGGACACTCTCCGGCGTCGTCGTCACAGCAGCGCGCTTCATGTCGGACACGTTAGCAGGATGAAGCGATGGCCACACGGTCATTCCTTGTCACGTCCGGGCTGCGAGGGAAGGAGCCGTTGCGAGCTCCGGGGCACGCAACCGTGCCGGGTGCTCTAGAGCACGAAGCCGTGCGGGAAGGGGTCGCTCGGGTCGAGCAGATAGTTCGCGGTGGCGGTGATCCAGGCGCGGCCGGAGAACTCGGGGACGACGGCGGGCACTCCCCCGACCTCGGTGGTCTCCAGCAGCCGGCCGGTGAACCGTGTGCCGATGAACGACTCGTTGACGAACTCGGTGTTCAGCGGCAGTTCACCGCGCGCGTACAACTGGGCCATCCGGGCGGAGGTGCCGGTGCCGCAGGGAGAGCGGTCGAACCAGCCGGGGCTGATGGCCATGGCGTTGCGCGAGTGCCGGGCGGTGGAGTCCGGAGCCAGGAACTGCACGTGCTTGCAGCCGCCGATGAGGGTGTCGACCGGGTGCACCGGCCGGTTCTGCTCATTGATGGACTTCATGATCGACAGGCCGGCGGAGAGGATCTCGTCCTTGCGTGCCCGGTCGAACGGCAGCCCGAGCCGGTCGAGTTCGACGATGGCGTAGAAGTTGCCGCCGTACGCCATGTCGTAGCGGACCTCGCCGAGGCCCGGGACCGTGACGGCGGCGTCGAGTTCGAGCGCGAAGGCGTCCACGTTGCGCAGGGTGACCTTCTCGGCGCGGCCGTCGCTGACCGTCACCCGCGCCTCGACCAGCCCGGCCGGCGTGTCGAGACGGACCCTGGTCTCCGGTTCGGTGACCTCGACCATCCCGGTCTCCACCAGGACGGTGGCCACGCCGATGGTGCCGTGACCGCACATCGGCAGAAAGCCGCTGACCTCGATGTAGAGCACGCCCCAGTCGGCGTCCGGGCGGGTGGGCGGCTGCAGGATCGCACCGCTCATCGCGGAGTGCCCGCGCGGCTCGTCGACCAGGAACCGACGCAACCCGTCCAGGTTCTCCACGGCGTAGCGGCGGCGCTCGGCCATGGTGTCGCCTGGGATGAGGCCCACCCCGCCGGTGACGACGCGGGTGGGCATGCCCTCGGTGTGCGAGTCGACGGCGCTGATCGTACGGACGGTGGGGGCACCACCCACGCCGTTCACGCTGTGGGAAAGCATCAGGCGGACCGCTTCTCGAGGGCGGAGACGGCGCGGGCCATGTCGGCCTGGACCTGCTCGCGCATCTGCGGGGTGAGCGGGCCGCGCGGCGGGCGGCACGGGCCGCCGTACCGGCCGACCTGCTCCATGCCGAGCTTGATGGCCTGGACGAACTCGGTGCGCGAGTCCCAGCGGAAGGCGGCAACCAGCGGCTCGTACAGGGCCCGCGCTGCTTCGAGTTTGCCGGTGACGGCGAGATCGTACAGGCGCGCCGACTCCGCGGGGAAGACGTTCGGGAAGCCGGCGAACCAGCCGGTGGCCCCCATCAGCAGGCTCTCCAGAACCACGTCGTCGGCGCCGCTGATGACCTCGATGCCGGGCGCCTGCTCCTTGATCTCCAGGACGCGCCGGACGTCGCCGGAGAACTCCTTGATCGCGACGATGTTGTCGATCCGGGCGATCTCGGCGACCAGGTCCGGGGTCAGGTCGACCTTGGTGTCGATCGGGTTGTTGTAGACCATGACCGGCAGGCCGACGGAGGCCACGGCCTCGAAGTGGGCGAGGACCTCACCGCGGTTGGCGCGGTACATGGTCGGCGGCAGGCACAGCAGCCCGTCTGCCCCGTCCTCGGCCGCGACCTCGGCCCAGTGCTTGGCCTGGTGCGAGCCGGCGCCGTGCACACCGACGACCACGACGCCCGAGTCGCCGACCGCCTCGATCGCCGTCCGGGCGACCTTGCGTCGCTCGTCGTCCGTCAGGGAGGAGTACTCGCCGAGCGAGCCGTTCGGGCCGACGCCGTGGCAGCCGTTCTCCACCAGCCAGCGGCAGTGCTCGGCGTAACGGTCGTAGTCCACAGCCAGACCGGCCGGGGCGGAGGCGTCCTCGGAGTAGGGAAGGGCGGTGGCCACCACCACGCCCCCGAGAGACAGGGCCTGCTTCTTGGTGTCGCTCATGAACTCTTCTCCTTGGAAGGGAAGTTGACAGTCGCAGAGAGTCGAGCTTTCAGCGGTGGTGAGAGGTCGGGTCCTCGGGGGACGGATCGGGGGCGGCGGCCAGTTCGCCGAGCCGGATGGGCTGGGCGATCGGACGCCGGTGCGGTGCGGGCGCCGGCAGACCCTCGACCGGCCGGTCGGCGGGCTCACCGGACAGCCGGGCGTTCAGCTCGGCGACCGTGGGGCCGCAGATCCGGGCCTGGCAGGGGCCCAGCCCGGCCCGGGTCTCCAGCTTGGCGACCCGCGCGGCGGCGCTCGCCCGGTCCGCGGCGGCCCGGCACAGCGAGGCGTAGTCGGCCTCCTCGCAGCGGCAGACGACGGTCTCGGGGCGCAGCCACGCCGGCCAGGCCGTACCGATCGGGTGCGCCCGGGCCAGCCGCTCGGCGAACGCGCGACCCTGGTCCCGGCTACGGCGCAGATGACGCAGTGCGGGCGCATCCGGGTCGCCGTCGGCGGCGAGCCAGCCGGCGAGCGCGCCCTCCGCCCGCGCGGCCGGGGCGCCCGCGATGCCGGTGATCTCGCCGGCCGCGTACACGCCGGGACAGCTGGTGGCCTGGTCGTCGTCGACGTCCACGAACTCGCCGCCCGGCGTGCCGCGCAGGGCGCATCCGGCGGCCACCGGCAACTCCAGTTGCGGGCTGAAGCCGTGCGTGACGCACGCCGCGTCGACCGCGATCGTGTGCTCGCTGCCCGGCACCACCGACCAGTCCGCACGCAGCCGTGCCGTGACGACCTCCTCGACCCGGCCGTCGCCGCGCGCCTCGATGACGGTGCGGCCCGCGCGGTAAGGCACCCGGTGGCGGAGCAACAAAGCGGTGTACTCGGCGAGTTCTCCGGTCTTGCCGGCCTGCGCGGCCAGCTGCCACGGACGCCGCGACCAGCCGCGGGCCACGGTGCCCGGGGTGTTGGCCTCCAGCACCCCCAGCACCTGGGAACCGGCCTCCAGCAGCGAGGCCGCCACCGGAAGCAGGAACGGTCCGGTGCCGGCGACCACCACCCGATCACCGACCACGACCCGCTCCCCCTTGGCGAGCGCCTGCGCCGCACCGGCGGTGAAGACACCGGGCAACTCCCAGCCCGGGAAGGGCAGGACGCGATCATGGGCGCCGACGGCGAGCACCAGCGCATCGGGGTCGAGTGTCGTCCGGCGGCGCTCGCCGCCGTCAGCCGGGCCGCGCAGCACATGCACCCGCGGCACCCCGGGCTGTTCCGGGTCGGGGCGCTCCAGCGCCCATACCGAGGTCTCGGCCCACCAGGCGCACCGGGGGTGGGCGAGCACCCGGCGGCGGCGCCGGTCGAAGGCCTTCCAGCCGTGGTGCAGCACCTCGGGACGGGCGGCGCCGTACGCCTCGGGCAGCATCCGGTGGTACTGGCCGCCGGGCTGGTCCGCCGAGTCGATCAGCGTCACCCGGGCGCCGGCGCTCAGCGCGGCCTCCGCGGCGGCAAGGCCCGCGGGCCCCGCGCCGACGACCGTCACATGACGTCGTGTCATCGCTCCCCCGATCCGGATGACTTGGCGTTCCCCTGGGCCCCGGGGGCCGGCTCCTGGGCGGTCTCCGACTGCGGAGACGACACGGTCTCCGGATCCCGCGGCAGGTCCGACGCCGACTGCCGGGTCTGGGTGGTCACCACATCGCCGTCGCGGGCCCGGCGGCGGCACGCGCGTACGTCACGCTCGTCGCCCACGGTCACCAGACAGTCGAAGCAGACGCCGATCCCGCAGAACACCCCGCGGGGCGCGCCGGAGCGTCCTCGTCGCCAGGCCGGCCGGTCGGCGGCGAGCAGCACGCCGGCGATGGTCTGGCCCGCGATGCCGTCGACGCGCTCGCCGTCGACAGTGATCCGCAGCGGCCGGTCCTGTCGGCCGACGGCGTCGGACTCGGCGCGGACACGTCTGGGGCTCATGCCGTCTCCTCACTGGCAGGGGGTGCGCTCTCGCCCAGCACGGCCGGACGGTCCACCCGGAACGGGGTGGCGTCCATGTCCGTCGGCTCACCGAGGATCAGATTCCGCAGCAGCCGTCCGGTGCCCACCGACAGCCCGATCCCGGCACCTTCGTGACCGCCCGCGTGCCAGAGACCTGCCAGCCGGGGATCGGCGCCGATGATCGGCAGATGGTCGGGGACGTACGGCCGGAAACCGCCGTACGCACGCATCACCGGGACCTTGGCCAGCGTCGGGAACAGTCGCAGTGCCTTCGCCGCGATGGCCGACAGAACCTCCGGGCGCAGCCGGTCGTCGAAGCCGACCCGGCGGCGCGAGGAGCCTATGAGCACACTGCCGCCGCGGGTGGACTCCACGACCGCGGAGGTCTGCAGATCCTCGGCGCTGCTACCGACCGCGCCCACGTAGTCCGCGTCGTAGACCTTGTGGAAGACCATCGGCGGCAGCGGCGTGGTCACCAGGACGTCACCGCAGCGGGGCCGCACATCCACCGGTGCGCCGAGGCGGGTGGACAGCTCACCGGCCCAGGGGCCCGCCGCGTTGACGAACCCGTCCGCCTCCAGCAGGCCGGCCGAGGTACGGACCCCGGTGATCCGCTCGCCGCGGGTGGCCGCGCCCAGCACCTCGCAGCCCGTCCACAGGGTCGCACCGGCCGCGAGTGCGTCGCCGAGCAGGGCGGCGGCCGCTCCGGCCGGCTGCACCTGCGCGTCCTCGGGGTAGTACAGGGCCGCGGTGTGCTCACGGGTGACGTACGGCTCCGCCTCGGCGAGCGCCTCGGCGTCCAGCACCTCGGCGCGCACCCCCGCCGCGCGCTGGTCGGCGGCGAACCGGGCCAGCCCCTGGGCTCCGGCGCCGGTCGTCGCCACGACGATGCCGCCCTTGGGCTCCCACTCCACCGCGTGCGCCGCGTGCGCGGACCGCTCGGCGACCTCGGCGAGCACCTGCGGCCACAACGTCCGGGAGATCAGGGCGAGTTCCAGCTCCGGACCCGGCCCCTTGTCGGAGACGAGCACATTGCCCTCGCCGTGGGAGGTGGTCGCCGAAGCGGCTGCCCCGCGGTCGACGACGATGACCTCGATTCCGGCCAGGGCCAGCTCGCGAGCGCAGGCGGCGCCGACGATCCCGGCGCCCAGCACCGCCACCCGCGTTCCGTACATCGAACCTCCTCGTTCGCTGAACCGAACGAACGGAAAGCTATGACGCGGCACGGAGCGTGTCAACGGTCGAGCCGGACCGAATCCTCCCCTCCACTGCGCCGCGGGCCGTCACCCTTCTGTCGCGCAGGCGTCACCGGGCGTCGCGTCCGACAGATGCAGCCGTTGATCGGCCCGGTACTGGA
Source organism: Streptomyces sp. NPDC052043 (assembly GCF_044548235.1). NCBI lineage: Bacteria > Bacillati > Actinomycetota > Actinomycetes > Kitasatosporales > Streptomycetaceae > Streptomyces > Streptomyces sp. NPDC052043. Next base: position 76,626 of record NZ_JBIUBT010000007.1, on the reverse strand, counting down.
GCAGCAGCACCGAGCGCACCTCGCCGTCGAGCGCCGTGTAGCTGTGCGGCACCCCGGCATCGAAGCCGACGTAGTCGCCGGGGCCCAGCTCGACCTCGCGCCCCTCCACCCGCACACCGAGCCGGCCCGCCTGCACGATGGTGTGCTCGGTCCCCACATGACCGAGCGACTCCTGCCGCTTGCCGGCTCGTACCTGCTGGTCAAAAACCTCGAGGACGGCGTCGCCCGACTCGATCCGCTGCAGCGGGCGCAGATTCACCCCCTCGCCGCTCAGCACCTCCGCGTCCTTGGCGCGTACAACGGTGAGCCCGCCGGCGGGCGGGGCGTCCAACAGGTCGGAGAGGGGCACCTCCAGCACGCGCGACAAGCTGAACACCGTCTCGATGGTGGGGTTGCCCGCTCCCGACTCCAGTTGCGAGAGCGTCGCCTTGCCGATCTTCGAGCGCCGGGACAACTCGGAGATCGACAACCCCCGGCGGGTCCTCGCCTGTCTGAGATTGGCGGCCAGCACGTGCCGAACCGAGCCCTCGGGGACGCTCACGTTCCCTTCCCTTCTCCCCTGCCGCCGTTCGATATACCGTACGGACGTCCAGCAGTATCGTTCGCTATCCCGATCAGGATCGGGCCTCACCCTGCGGCATGGCAAGAAAGACGGCGACCGGGGAGGGCGCCGGCGTCACGACTTCTCGCGTTCCCGGCGGACGCTGTCACCCGGGACGTTCCCCTCGCTCGGTTCGTCCTCGGCGAAGAGATCCATCTCCCGCCAGACGGCGTCCACCCGCTGGGCGGCGGCCCGGCTCGCCGCCGGGTCGGTGGCGGCGAGCTCCGCGGCCAGCGCGTGCGCCACGCTGGTCGCAACGGTCATCGACTGGAGGTTGGCCACACCCTCGGTCGGGATCACCAGGAGATGGTCGGCCTCCCGCGCCGCGGGGGAATGGTGGGTGTCCGTGATCACGCAGGTCACCACACCCGCCGCGCGGGCGAGGCGGAGCGCGGCCACCGTCTGCCGGTAGTGCTGCCAGAAGCTCCACGCCACCAGGCAGTCGTGCTCGCCCAAACCGGCGACGGCGTTGGCGAGTTGTGGCCCGCCCCGGTCCTCGTAGGCGACGGGGAACCCCCGGCTCACCGCGAGCATGGCGAGGGTGGCGGCGCCGACCGCATGCGTGCCCGAGGCGACCACCACCGTGCGGCGTGCCTCCTTGATGGCACGGACGACCGCACGCGCGGTGTCGAAGTCGAACGACTGCTCCAGGGACCGCAGGTTCTGCGCGTCGCGGGCGAACGCGGACGCCAGCAGGCCGCCGTGGTGCTCGGCCGACGGCTCGGAGTCGTAGCGGTGGGCAAGGTAGACGGCGCGCAACTCCCCTTGCAGCTGAGGCCATCCCGGGTACCCGAGGCTCTGGGCGAAGCGGACCACCGTCGCCGCGTTCACCTCGGCTCGGACCGCCACCTCGGCGGCGGTGGCGTACGAGCAGTAGGTCGGCTGAGTCGTCAGGACTTGGCGGACTCGCATGGCCTTCGGGCCCAGCCGCACGTCGGCGACCACCGCGTCGAGCCACTCCGCGACGTTTGCACCTTCATCGATCACACCCCTATTTTGCCCATGCATGGCTTATTGCATTGACCGTTGTTTGCAACAACACGTGCCTGTAAGGTGCTCGCCATCGCGACCTTCCCCTTCTGGCTTGAAGGAGGTGCCATGTCGGCACCACAGGCGAGCAGCGGCCCCTCACTACTGGCCCGTCTCGAACGCCTTCCGGTATCCCGTCCGCATTTCAGACTGATGTTCATGGGTGGCCTCGGCATCGCCTTCGACGGCATGGACGGCTCCCTGGTCTCGTATGTCCTCCCCGCCGTCACACCGCTGTGGCACCTGGCCCCGTGGCAGACAGGGGTGCTCGGCAGCTCCCTGCTGATCGGGATCATGATCGGCGCGCTTTCGGCCGGACTCGTCGCCGACACGATCGGGCGCCGACGGGTGATGATGTACGCACTCTTCCTGTACTGCGGCGCCACCGCGGTCGCCGCGTTCGCACCGAACTGGGAGTTCTTCTTCGCGGCCCGCCTGGTGGCCGGGATCGGCGCCGGCGCGGAAGCGGCGGTCATCCCGGCCTTCATGTCCGAGTTCGTGCCGGGCCGGATCCGGGGGGTGTTCGTCAGCGCGACCGCCGGCTTCTTCTCCCTCGGCTACGTCGCGGCGGCGCTCCTCGGCCGCTTCTTCGTGCCGGCCTTCCCCGACGGCTGGTGCTTCGCCCAACTGGTCACCGCAGCGCCCGTGCTCATGCTGTTGTGGTGGCGACGCAGGCTGCCGGAGTCCCCTCGCTGGCTGGTGCAGCAAGGCAGGCTGGCGGAAGCCGAGGCGGTCGTCGCCGAACTGGAGGCGGGCGTCGAACGCGCCACTGGCGCCCCACTTCCGCCGGTACCGGCTCCGACCGCACCCGCCGTTCCGACGCGGCAACCCGCGGGAGCCCTGCAACGCCTCACCGGGCTCTGGCGCGGCGACATGGCCCGGCGCACCGCGGTGCTCTGGCTCCTGTGGATCAGCGTCACCTTCGCCTACTACGGCTTCTTCACCTGGATTCCCTCACTGCTGGTCCAGCAGGGGATGACCATGTCGAAGAGCTTCACCTACGCGCTGCTGATCACCCTCGCGCAGATTCCCGGCTACTACTCGGCGGCGTTCGTGGGCGAGCGAATGGACCGCACCCGCACCATCGCGGTCTACCTGGCCGGTGGGGCGCTGTCGGCCTACCTGCTCTCCCGGGGAGGCAGCGACCTCCGGGTGCTGCTGTTCGGCGCGCTGCTGTCGTTCTTCATGAACGGCACGTACGCCGCCCTCTACGCCTACAGCCCGGAAATTTACCCCACCGCGATCCGGGCGACCGGTTCCGGCGCCGCATCGGCCTTCGGGCGGATCGGCGGCATCTCGGCCCCGATCGTCATCGGAGTGCTGTACGCCTCGCTCGGCTTCGGCGGGGTGTTCGCGATGGTGACCGGCGCGCTGGCGGCAGGGGCCGTGGTGGTCGTGCTCTTCGGGGTGAGCACCAACGGCCGGACGCTCGAGGAACTGACCGAGGCGGCCGATTCCACCGACACACTCCAGGAGGCACACCGGTGAACCCGATCATCCTGCGCAACGCGACGGTACTCGATCCCCGGGCGGGCGAGCTCATACCCGACCGCTCGGTGGTGATCCGGAACGGCCGCATCGAGGAGGTCGCCGACGCCAAGGCCCACGCGGGTGACGCCACGGTGATCGATCTACGGGGCCGGGTCCTCATGCCCGGCCTGATCGACTCGCACGTCCACGCCACCCAGGCCAGCTCGGACTTCGCCGAACTGCGCTCGTGGTCGCCCTACTACGCCGCGGCACGGGTCTCCCGGCTGCTGCGCGAGATGCTGCTGCGTGGTTTCACCACCGTCCGGGACATGGGGGGCGCCGACCACGGCGTGGCGCGCGCCGTGGAGGAAGGGCTGTTCGAGGGGCCCCGGGTCCTCTACGGCGGTCCGATCATCGCGCCGACCGGCGGCCACGGCCTGACCGAGATCTGCGACGGCGAGACCGAGCTGCGCCGGGCGATCCGCCGGCAGATGGCCCTCGGCGCACACCACGTGAAGCTCACCGTCAGCGGCGGCGTGATCTCCTCGATGCGGATCGACGCACTGGGGTTCTCCGAAGCCGAGATCCGCGCCGCGGTCGACGAGGCTGCCCTGGCCCACCGCTACGTCGCCGGGCACGCGTACACGGCCGAGGCCGTCAACCGGGCACTGCGCTGGGGTGTGCGCACCATCGAGCACGGCAACCTCATCGACGGTTCCAGCATCGAACTCTTCCGGCAGCACGAGGCGTTCTACGTGCCCACGCTGGCGTCGTTCTTCGCGCTGGCCCGCGAGGACGCGCCGCACGCCCTGTCCGCGGAGAGCCTGGCCAAGCTCCACCACGTGAGGGACGCGGGGATCCAGGCACTGGCGCTGGCGGACCGCGCGGGGATCCGCATCGGTTACGGCACCGACCTGCACGGCCCGCTGCACGCGCACCAGTCGATGGAGTTCCAGCTGCGCTCCCAGGTGCAGAAGCCTGCCGACATCCTGCGTTCGGCGACGGTCACCGGCGCCGAAATCGCCGGGCTCGTGGGCAGCGTCGGCGAGATCGTACCGGGCGCCCACGCCGACCTCCTGGTGGTCGACGGAAACCCACTGGAGGACATCGGTCTGCTCGCCGACCCCGAACGCAGTCTTCTGCTCATCATGAAGGGCGGCGGCTTCGTCAAGAACACCCTGTAGTGGATCGCTCCGGTCTCGGACGGGGGTTCTTCGGCCGGGGCATGCCTGAAGGCAGGGCCTCCTGTGCTGTCCATGTTGCCGCTCGACCCTTCGCGACAGCTGATCGGCTCGCAGTGCTCCGGCGCGCTCGTGCTGGCCCGCCTCGGGCTGCTGGGCAGCATGCCGGCTTGCACTGACAGGACGAGCCGGCCCTTCGTCGAAGCCTGCGACATCACCGTGCTGGACGCGCCGTTCCACGCCGAGGGGAACATCGCCACAGCCGGCGGCTGCCTGGCCTCCCAGTACCTCGCCACCTGGGTGATCACCCGAACGCTCGGAGAGGACGCCGCACGTGGCGTCCTCGACTACGTGGCTCCCGTCGGCGAAAACCACGAGACTGTCGAGCGCGCCATGCGTGCCATCCACGCGGGCGACCTCACACCCCGCTGACACCCTGCCCGGGACCCTGCCGGCCTGGCACCGCAGGTTCATCGCCGAAGTGGGACTACAGCGCCCGGCGCGCCCGCACTGGACGGCCACCGCCCAAGCAGCACGGCGGATCCAGGGCAAGCCGGCCCGACTCGGCCACCCGTGCTTCCTGCTGCCGGATCCGCTCGTCCGGTTTCGCCCGCCGGCGCCGCCTGGCCGACCCGGACCGGAGCCTTGCCGCCCTGCTGGCGGGGCGGCCGGACCGACGCCGCGGCGTTCCCTCTTCCGCAGCACCCTGCCGCAGAGCGGCAACCAGCGGCCCCACGCCCGGCCGCGCTCGGTGAGATGTCCGGCGCGGCATGCGGGGCGTGAGGCGGCTGGTTCGCAGGGGGCTGTTCGGTGCTCGCCCCGGATCAGTCGCGTTCCACGTCGACGGTGGTCAACTGCGCGTACCGCTCCGGGTCGGTGCGTCGGATGCGGCGCGCCACGACGAGACCCGCGCAGAACACCACGGGCAGCGGGATGAGCAGCGCGACGTTGACCATGCCCGAGGCTCCGGTGAGCAGGTCGAACCGCAGGGCCGCGAGGACGGTGAGCACGCTCAGCCCGAGGAAGGAGAGCAGGGGTGCCCACCGTGCCCGGAAGCTGGAGACGCCGCGGCGGTCGCGCCGGAAGAATCCGTACACCGCGAGGGCGGCGAGGGCCTGCATCGCCATGATGCCGAGGACACCGGTGCCGTTCGGCCACAGGAAGACCACCGCGTACGGATCGGCGCCGCTGAGGGCTCCGGCGGCGATGAAGACGGCTGCGAGAAGACTCTGGACGACCACGGCGGTGCCGGGGGATCCGTGGCCTGTGGTGACGCGGCCGAGCCGACGGGGCAGCAGTCCCTCGCGACCGAGGGCGTACATGTACCGGGCGGCGGCGTTGTGGAAGGCGAGGGTGGCGGCGAAGGCACTGGTGATGATCAGTACGTGCATGAGGTCGGGCAGCCAGGAGCCGACGAAGCGGCCGGCAGCGCTGAACACCATGTCGGGCCCACCCCCGCCCCGCGCGATGCGCACGGCGTCCTCGGGGCCGAAAGCACCCATGACCACCCACACGGCGAAGGCGTAGAAGACGGCGAGGAAGCCGACGGCGATGAACGTGGCCCGCGGCACGGTGCGCCTGGGCTCGCGGGCCTCCTCGGCGTAGATCGCGGTCGCCTCGAAGCCGGTGAACGCGCCGATGGCCAGGACGAACATGCCCGCCACACCCGCACCGCCCAGCGACCCGGGGTTCAGCACGGCGGGGTCCAGGGCGGCCGTGCCGCGGTGGCCCAGTACGCCGCCCTCCAGGATCAGCAGGACGACGACCTCCAGGACCAACGCGAGCCCGAGCACCTTGGCGCTGAGGGTGACCCGGAGCCAGCCGAGGACAGCGACGGCGACGATGCAGATCGCCGACCAGACCCACCAGGGCGCGACGAACCCGGTGAGGTCCGCGACGCCGCCCGAGGCGAAGAAGCCGAAACAGGCGACGAGCCCGATCTCCACCAGGTTGTACGAGAGGACCGCGACGTAGGCCGTCCCGATGCCGGTGGCCTTGCCCAGGCCACGGGCCACGTAGGCATAGAAGGCTCCGGCGTTGCGGACGTACAGGCTCATCGCGGTGAACCCGGCCGCGAACAGCGCCAGCAGCCCGCCGGACAGGACGTATCCCAGGGGCGTGGCGATCCCGCCCATCGCCATGGCGGCCGGGGCGACGCCTGCCACGGCCGTCAGTGGTGCGGCGGCGGCGACCACGAAGAAGACCAGGTCGAACACGCCGATGGCGGCGCTGCTCAGGGCGGTGCCGCCTTCGGTGGGCGGCGTCCCGGTGTCCGGGGCCGGGGGAACGGGGGCGCTCGGGCGTGCGACGGGGGCGCCGCCGGAGCCGCTGGAGACAGGCATGGGACTCCTAGCTGGGTGAGCTGAGTGGCCCTCAGGAGAGGGAAGGTGATGGGCACTTCGGGAGGAAGAGGAAGAGACCGGTGGTTTTCCGGATGCTCCTGGGAGAGGGCTGTGCGCCCGCCGTGATCCGGTCACTGCGGGGGAGGGGGTGCGCCCGTGGCGCGCTTCGGACGATCCGGGTGACCCGGCGAAGGTCGCGCTCCGCTCGGGCGCGTACGGGGGCGGTACGGTCGGCCCCTGTCACCAGGCGCGCTGGGCACCCGGTTCGGGGGTCGGCAGGCCCGCCACCGGGCAGCCGTCGGTGGCGAGGACTCGGCCGGCGTGCATGACCAGCAGGCGCCTGGGGTGTGCGGCGACCGCCTCGGCGACGCTTCCCGCCGCGACGGCGACGAGGTCGGCGTGGCTGCCCGGCCGCAGCCCGTAGCGGTCCAGGCCCAGCGCGGCGGCGGCCTCCGTGGTGACGAGCGAGGCCGCGGTCCGCAACTCGTCGTCGGTCATCAGGTCGGAGCGCAGACCGACGATGGTCGCGCGCTCCAGCATGTCGCCGGTCCCGTACGGCCACCATGCGTCGCGGATGTTGTCGGAGCCCGCGAAGACACGGACGCCGCTTTCACGCAGCCGCAGCATGGGAGGCATGGGTCCGGTGGGCCCGTTGGTGAGGATGGACACCCCCGCCTGTGCGAGCGCCGCGGCGGTACGGGCGAACGTGGCGGCCTCGACGTCGCCGAGGCAGTAGGCGTGGCTGACCGTCACCCGGCCGCCGAGGCCGAGCGCGCCGGTACGGGCGGCGATGGCACGCAGCTGTGCGGCGCCGGCCTCGCCGGGGTCGTGCAGGTGGATGTCGACGCCGGTGCCGTGCCGCTCGGCAAGCCCGAAGACCACGTCGAGCTGTCCGTCGACGTCGCCGTCGAAGCCGTGGGGGTCGAGGCCGCCGACGAGGTCGGCGCCTTCGCGCAGCGCCGCGTCCAGCAGGTCCGGTACGCCGGGCGCGGTGACCACTCCGCTCTGTGGAAAGGCGACGATCTGCATCGTGATCAGGTCGCGGACGCGCTCGCGGACCTCCAGCAGCGCATGCAGGTTCGCCAGGCGGGAGCGCGGGTCGATGTCGACGTGCGCGCGGGTGTGTCCGGTGCCGTGACCCACCATTCGGTGCACCAGTGCCAGGGCTCGCTCGGCCACCGGCACGGTGAGCCGCTGCCGGGTCTCGAGCTCGGCCGCGACCCGCTCGCGGATCGTCCTGCCCGCCACGTGCGGCTGCCAGGGCGCCCCGAGGAACGTCTTGTCCGGATGGGAGTGCCCGTCCACGAACGCGGGGAGCAGGAGCGCGCCGCCCAGGTCGACGCGCCCGTCGTCCGCGCCGCCGACCGTACCGGTCGGTTCCTCGGCGGGCGATACGCGCTCATCGACGGCCGCGATCAGGCCGTCACGCAGGGACACGTCTGCGCGTCGGCCGTCCGGCAGCGTGACATCGGCCAGGACGGAGGGGTACGAGGTGCTGCTGTGCATAGGACTTTCCGAACGCGTGAGGGTGATTTCCGTGCACCTCGACCGGGGCCGCGGACACCGGACTGCGCCGTGCGGGCCGAAGGGCACGCACAAGCTACTTGGTATACCGAATACCAGGCAAGGCCTTCTTTCACCTGGTGGGCACTAGGATGGAGCGGCGAACGGCAGGGCACCGGTCAGGAGAAGGCGCGAGATGGCGGAGACTACGCGGGACACCAGCATCGGAGCCGGGGACAAGTCCCTGCGCGACCAGGTGTACGAGGCGCTTCGTGAACTCATCATCGAGGGCGGACTCGAACCCGGCCGGCGGGTGGTCGAGCGAAACCTCGCCGCGGAGTTCGAGGTCTCCCGCGTTCCGGTGCGCGAAGCCATGCAGCGGCTGGAGACGGAGGGCTTCCTCACCACCCAGCCCCGGCGCGGAACCATCGTCTCCCGGGTCGGGGTGGAGGACACCGCCCACTTCTTCGACGTGCGCGAAAACCTCGAGGCGCTCGCCGCGGACCTCGCCGCCCGCCACGCCGACGCGGCGGGCCTGCGCCGGCTGGAGCAGCTGCTCGTCCGCGCCCGCCGGGCGGCCGAGCGCGGACGTGCACGGGACCTCGCGGCGCTCAATGCCGACTTCCACCGTGAGATCGTCGTCCTGTCCGGCAATCCGCTGCTCCAGGACCTCATGCAGCCGCTGGACGGGCGGCTGCGGCGGCTGTTCCGGCTGACCGCTGAGCCCGGGGACGGGCCGCTGATGTGCGGTGAACACGAGGAGCTGTTCCGCGCCGTGCGGTCGGGCGACGCGCAGACGGCCGCGCACCTGGCCCGACGGCATGTGGCCAACACCCGGGCCGCCGCCCTGCAGATCCTCGCCGCGCGCGCGACGGCCGAAGGACAGGAGCCACTGTCCGCCGTCGCGGGCCGGTGAACGCGGGGCTGGACGCCGCCGTCCCGACGCGTTCGGCCACACAGCCGGCGGGGCTGCCGCCGAAGAGGTGCCTCACGGCAGGGTTCCTTCCGGTCAGGATTGGGGGACGTTGAGGTCGTCGAATTCGGCGAAGTTCACGGTGCCCGCGTCGCGATGGGCTTCGAGGATGACGGAGATGTCCTTGGCCGTGGTGACCCATGCGGGGGTGGGCAGCGAACGCCGGTTGGTCCAGGTGATTCCGTTGGTGCTGGTGTCCCAGTAGAGGGTGCCGCCCGTCTCGCGGACGCGGACCCAGGCGTGCGTGGTCGCGTCGTAGGTGGCGGAGACGGCGTTGTTCTCCCAGTAGTCGACGTTGCTCGAGAAGCGGATGGTGCCGGTCGCCGTGTTGACGCTGATGGTGATCGCAGTGCCTTCCGGTGCTGCTGCCGACGTCAACTGGAAGCTGGCGTAGGCCTCGGAGACGGCGCCGTTCTTTTCCGGCGGGACCATGCGGACGAACGCGGAGGATCCGGCGAGGGTGTAGATGCCGGCGGACTGGTAGGCGCAGTAGTCGGGGCCGCAGGGCAGGCGGGCGCGCCCGCCGAGCTCGGTTGCCGCGGGGCTGCCGTAGTTGTCGGGCCACAGCACGGTGTTGATCGTGTTGTCGTCGAAGGTGTCCACGAGGTTCGCGATGAGCGACGGGTCGCCGGGGCCGCCGTCGCCGCCCTCAGGTTCGCTGACGGTGACGGTGATGTCCGACGACGACGTGCCGATGGCGTTGGTGGTGGAGTAGCGCAGCAGGTAGGAGCCGACGCGGGCATCAACCGGCGGGTCCGGCCGGTTGAAGGAGTAGCTGTCGCCGTACACGGACCAGGTGATCGTGCCGGTGAGGTGGAACTTGCCCGCGGCGATGAGCGGCCGGAAGATTCCCGAGCGGCCGTCGGTCTGATAGTCGCCCCAGCCGCGCAGCACGTCGTCGCGGATGTCGCAGAGTTTCGTCAGGTAAGCGGCCTCGCTGCCGCCCTTCGAGGGGGGCTTGCCGGCGGATGCGCGGGCCGCGGCGACGATCCCGCCGTAGGACTCGGAGTCGTCGCCGACGCCGTGGTTGACGAGGATGTCGTAGTGGATGGCCAGCCCGAGCGGGCCCACACCGTCCGCCAACGCCTGGACGAGGCAGTCGTCCCAGTACATGGACTTCCGCATGTCCCGCTGCACCTTCCGGAACACGGAATCCGTGTTCGCGGCCCGGATCCAGGCGTTCTTGAAGGCGGTACCGAGGTAGGTGCCGGCGGCGTGGGAGGCGGCATTGCCGTAGCCGACCCGGTAGCACTGCTGGAGGCCGGGGATGTAGGCGGCGAGCGGGTTGTCCGGCTGCTCCGCCGTGTACTGCTGCACCAGTTGCAGCATGTCACCCGACGAAGAGACGAAACCGACGACGCCCGCGGTGTAGCCGCGCTTGTCGCCGATGTCCTCGATGTACTGGTAGGCGGTCGTCCAGTCCTTCGTACTGTTCTCCGCGGTCGACGTGAGTTCGAATGCCATCTCCTGGCAGACGGGTTGGCGGATGTCGACGGTGTCGGCAGGGGATGAGCCGGGCGTCCAGGAGAGGGCAGCGGTCGTGTGGATGCTGGTTCCTGCGCCCATCGGCCCGGAGATGATCTGCCACGAGCGGGACGTGATCGGACTGCCGTTCGCGCTCTCCGTTGCCGTCCGAGTGAACGGGCCGTCCGGGAGTGTGGCGGTGGAGGCGCCTGCGGAAACGCTCGGTGTCGACCCGGTGCCGCCTCCGGCACCGTGGTCTGCGCCAGTCGTGATGTTCATGCTGACGAGGATCCACGACGACGCCGTTGCGCTGCACTCCGCGTCCGCCGGCAGCAGTTGCCCCGCGAGGACGGTGATCATCCGTGAGGTGACCTCGCTCGTCAGCGGATGGCGGGTGTCCCCGGTGGGCCGGCCCGGCAGCGGCCCGCATGCTGCTGAGCGCACCGGCCGAGGTACTGCTGGCCCGGATCGCCGCCCGGACCAACAACCCTTACGGCAAGCGGCCCGAAGAACGAGACGCCGTTCTGCACCACCTGACCACCGTCGAACCACTGCTGCGTGCCACCGCGACCGTCGAGATCGACGCCACCGCACCCATCGAACGCGTCGTGCAACAGCTGGAAGAACTCACCGAGCACTGACCTCGGGACAGCCGCAATCCAGGAAGGTGGCTGCGGTGCTGGTTGGCTGTCTCGCTGAGGACCGCGCCCTTGAGGCTGACCGCGGCGACCGTGTCGAGGCCGGCGGTGAGCAGGTCGGTGCGGACGCAGCCCGGGACGGTCGCCGCCCCTCGCTCGGCGGGCAGCGTCACCGGGACGTCGCCGTCTGCGCTCAGTCGCCGGCCGGGTGATCACTGCTGGGGCCTTCCGCATTCCGGGAGCCGGGCGCAGGCGACGTGGTGGTCGGGCTCCAGTTCGTGCAGGTCCCCGGTGGCGCCGGACGCGTGGTAGAGGCAGACCTCGACGGGTTCCGCGTCGACCCAGTCGGCGCCGAGGCGGGGCACGGCGGCCAGCAGGTTGCGGGTGTAGGGGTGCCGGGGGGCGCCGAACACCTTGTCCGTGGCGCCGCGTTCGACGACCCGACCGTGGCGCAGGACGACCGTCCGTTCGGCGAGGTAGGTGCCCAGCGACAGGTCGTGGGTGATGTAGAGGACCCCGAGACCGCGCTCGCGCAGGTCGCCGAGGAGGTTGAGGACGTCGATGCGGGTCGAGGCGTCCAGCATGCTGGTGATCTCGTCCGCGACGAGGAACTCCAGGTCGAGCAGGAGGGTGCGGGCGATGAGAAGTCTCTGGAGCTGACCGCCGCTGAGCTGGTGCGGGTACTTGCCGAGCACCTGCGCGGGGTCCAGGCGCACATCGCGTACGACCTTCTCCACGCGGGTACGCCATTCACCGGCCGGTACGTGGGGATGGTAGGCATCCTTGATCATCGCGAAGACGCGGTCCGCCCTGAAGACCGGGTTGAAGCAGCTGAACGGGTCCTGGAACACGCCCTGGACGCGGCGGTGGTACTCCTTGCCGGAGCGTACCGGCTCACCGTCGAGAGTCAGCGACCCCTCACTGACCTGGGTGAGACCGAGGATCATGCGGCCGATGGTGGACTTGCCACTGCCGCTCTCGCCGATCAGGGTGACGACCTCGCCCGGGGCGATGCCGAAGGAGACCCGGTCGACGGCGGTGACGCCCTGTCCGGAGAACGTCCCCGTGCGAAACGTCTTGGTGACGCGGTCGAGTGTCAGCATCAGGCCTTCCAGCACGCTACGTGGTGACGGGGGGCGACCTCCACGACCGGCGGCTGGGCCGCGCACTGGTCGTCGGCCAGCGGGCAGCGGTCGCGGAACCGGCAGCCGGTGGGCGGATCGAGCAGGGAGGGCGGGCTGCCCTCGATTCCCGTGAGACGGCCCTCGGAGCGGCGCACCCCGACCTGGGGCAGGGCGGCGAGCAGCCGGCGGGTGTAGGGGTGCCGGGGCTGGGTGGTGAGGACCTCGGCGGGGGCCTTCTCGGCCAGCAGTCCCGCGTACATGACCATGATGGTGTCCGCGATGTGCGAGGTGAGCGCCAGGTCATGGGTGATGAACACCATGCTGGTGACCAGGCCCCTGTCGCGCAGTCCGACGAGCGCCGCGGCGACCGCCTTCTGGTTGGAGACGTCGAGTGCGGACGTCACCTCGTCGGCGATGAGGAGCGAGGGGTCGAGCAGTGTGGAGATCACCATGACGGTGCGCTGCTTCATGCCACCGGACAGCTCGATCGGATAGCGCTCCAGGATGTCGGGTTCGAGGCCGACGAGGCCGAGGCGACGGTGGAGTTCGGGGGTGTCGACGTCGGCGCCGCGCGCGGCGAGCAGTTCGCGGATCATCCGGCCGATGCGGCGGGTCGGGTTCATCGCGCTCATCGAGTACTGCGGCACGAGGGAGATGCGGCGGAAGCGGAAGGCGTTCATCGCCCGGTCGTCGGCGATGGGTACGTCGTCGCCGTCGAGGGTGATGGAGCCGCCGACGTGGCGCATCCGGCCGTCGAGGCGGATGAGGGACTTGCCCAGCGTGGTCTTGCCGCAGCCGGACTCGCCGACCAGGCCGAGTATCTCGCCGTCGGCGATGCCGAAGCTCACGCCGTCCAGGGCGTGGACCTCGCCGCGCAGCGTGCGGTAGTGGACGCGGAGGTCGTTGACGGTCAGGGTCATGCGGTCTACGACTCCCTCAGCTTCGGGTTGAACACCTCGTCCAGACCCACGTTGGCGACGTACAGCGCACCGACGACGGCGGTGATGCCGACCCCCGGGGGCACGAACCACCACCACATCCCGAGTTGGAGGGCGCTCCACTGGTGGGCGCTCTGCAGCATCAGACCGAGCGAGACGCCCTCGGTGGGGCCGAGGCCTATGAAGTCGAGCGAGGAGGCGACGAGGATGGCGCCGCCGAACAGCAGGATGAACATCATGAACAGGTAGGAACTCATGTTCGGCGCGATCTCGCGGAAGATGATCCGCCAGGTGCGGCTGCCGCTGAGCCGCGCCAGGTCGACGAACTCGCGCGAGCGCAGGCTGAAGGTCTGCGCCCGGATCGCGCGGGCCGCCCACGGCCAGGACGTGAGGCCGATGAACAGCCCCTGCACACTGACGCTGCGCACGCCCAGGTAGGCGTTGACGATGAGCAGGACGGCCAGGGTCGGGATCACCAGGGCGATGTTGGTGAGCATGGTGAGGATCTCGTCGACGATGCCGCCGCGGTAGCCGGCGAGGAAGCCGACCAGCATCGCGACGATCGCGGCGATGCCGCCCCCGATCACACCGACGAGGAAGGTGGAGCGCAGGCCGTACACGAACTGGGCGTAGACGTCCTGCCCGAACGTGGTCGTGCCCAGCCAGTACGTGCCGTCGGGCGCGGCAGCCTGCGGGCCGACGTAGGCGTTGGGGTCCGAGGAGTCCAGGAACAGCGGTCCCAGCACTCCGGTCAGCAGCAGGATCAGCACGATGGCGAGCCCGATGAGGAGCTTCGGGTTGCGGACCGCGTAGTGCAGGCTCTCACGACCGGGGGTGAGTGTCGGTGCGGCGGCCGTGGCGGGGCCGGCGGTCTCGTCCACCGGGTCCGGCGTCTCCGACGACGGAGTGTCCGACGGCTGGGGCAGTGTGCTCACGACTGTCCTCCTGCCATGCCGGTACGGGTGCGAGGGTCGACGACGACGTAGACGAGGTCGATGAGGAAGTTGGCGATCAGGACGCCGATCACGATGAACAGGAACGTGCCCTGCAGCAGGAAGAAGTCCCGGTTCTGGATGGCCGCCAGGATCAGGTTGCCCAGGCCCGGGTAGTTGAAGACGATCTCGGTGACGAGCGCGCCGGCGACGAGGACGCCCAACTGCAGTGCCAGTCCGGTGATCTGGGGCAGCACGGCGTTGCGGAAGGCGTACCGGCGGATGAGACGGTGGGGTGCGCCGAGCGCGGCCAGGTAGGAGGAGTAGTCGGACTCCAGCTCGTAGATGATCATGTTGCGCATGCCGATCGCCCAGCCGCCCAGGGCCACCAGGAAGAGGGACAGGAAGGGGAGCACCCAGTGGTGCAGGGCGTCCAGGAGGAAGTCGACGCTCATGCTGGGCTGGATGTCGAGGCTGTAGCCGCCGGAGACGGGGAACCAGCCGGCCTTGGCGCTGAGCAGCCAGGCGAGGAGGACGGCGATCCACATGTACGGCATCGCGGTCAGCACATAGCCGGCGGGCAGCACGGTGTTGTCGAGGATCTTGCGGCGGGCGGCGAGCGCGCCGAGCCAGTTGCCGACGAACCAGCTGAGCAGGATCGCCGGGATCATCAGGGCCAGGGTGTAGGGCAGTGCGTCGAGGATGACCTCGCTCACGGGCTTGGGGAACACCCAGATGGACAGGCCGAAGTCACCGTGAACCAGTGACGACCAGAAGTGCAGGTACTGCTGCCACACGGGCTGGTCGAAGCCGAACAGGTTGTTGTAGTAGCCGCGCATCGCGTCCACCGCCTCGGGTTGTGAGACCCGGGCACGGGAGATCATCGCCGATACGGGGTCGCCCGGCATGAAGCGCGGGATCATCCAGTTCACGGTGACGGCGACGACGAACGTCAGTACATAGACGACGAGTTTTCGGACGAAGTAGCGGAGCAAGGGGGATCTCCCGGATCGGCGCGGCGGCAGAAGCTGAGGGAGGGCTCGGGCGGGGCGCGGCCCCCGGTCCGGGACCGCTGTCAGGGGCGGTCGCGAACCGGGGGTCGTGCTCCTTTCGGGGTGCGCCCCAAAGGCCCGGGGTGGTGCCGCCGGATCCGTGGCCCCTCACACGGCCATGGATCCGGGACTGGTCCCGGGCCGGAAGGGTCACTTGGCGGGCTTGAGCTTGGTCAGCATCTCGAAGCCGCCCATTTCCAGCCAGTTGCGCCACAGGGCGGGCGCGTAGTGCGAATCGCCCGTGTCGGAGGGCCAGTTGGTCCATGCTCCGGTGGTGGCCTGCGACCACAGGCCGTTGTACCAGAGCGGGATGACGGGCATCTCCTTGAGCTGGATGTCCTGGATCTTGGAGATGACCGCGTTCATCCCGGCCTCGTCATCGGTCTTGACGCCACCGAGCTGCTGGACGAGGTCCCAGGCTTCCTTGTTCTCGTAGCGGCCGAAGTTGACCGTGTTCTGCTGCTTCTGGATCGGCAGCTGGAACATGTACTCGTAGTAGGTCCACGGGGTGTTGGACAGCTGGCGCTCGTTGTTGATGACGAGATCGAAGTTCCCCTTCCCGCGCAGGTCGTTGAGCGCGTTCTGGTCGGGGAAGTCCGTGGTGATCCGGATGCCCGCGGCCTTCGCACTGGAGGCGATGACCTTCGCGGCCTCCATCCAGTCGGTCCAGCCGGTCGGCACCTGCAGCTTCAGCTTGATCGCCGAGCCGTCCTTGTTCTCGACGTAGCCGTCCCCGTCGGTGTCCTTGTAACCGGCGTCCGCCAGGATCTTCTTGGCTTCCGCGGTGTCGAAGGAGAAACCCTCCTTCGCCGTCAGGGACTTGTCGATGAACTTGTCCCACTGCGGAAGCAGCCCGGTCGGGTCCGCGGGCTTGACCAGGTCGCCGTAGACCCCCTTGACGATCTTGTCCACGTCCACGGAGTACGCGAGTGCCTTGCGGAAGGCGGGGTCGTCCATCGGCTTCTTGGTGGTGTTGGGCACCAGCCAGGCCGTGTTGGCCGACTGCATGTACGGCGCCTGGTCGTAGTACGAGACGGCCTTGTGGGCCTTGATCATGGAGGCGGCGCCCGGCAGGAAGTTGTTGCTCAGGTCGAGTTGGCCCTGGTTGAGCTGGCCGATGACGACCTCGTTGCTGGGGTTGGAGATGTCGACGATGTACTTGGGGGCGGGCTTCATGTCGAGCGCCTTCACGCCCCACCAGTCGTCGCGCCGCTGCCAGACCACCCGGTCCTGGGAGTGGCTCTTGAGGGTGTACGCACCGGAGACCACGGGCTTGTCGTTGACACCGTTGAGCACCTGCTCGTCGGAGAGCTTGCTCCACACGTGCTCGGGCACGATGGGCTGCCCGTAGAGCGTGAAGTCCCACTCCTGGTACCGGGCCTGCTTGAAGGTGAAGCGAACGGTGTTGTCGTCGACCGCCTCCGCCTTGGACAGCCAGTCCCACAGCGTGTGGAAGCTCGACGCCTCGATCTTGCCGATCTCGTACGAGTAGACGACGTCCTTGGCGGTCATCGGCTTGCCGTCCGACCACGTGATGCCGGACCGCAGCTTCATCTCGTACGTCTTGTCGCCGGTCCAGGAGCCGGACTCGGCGAGCCACGGTGTCAACTTGCCCTGGTTCGGGTCGAAGTGGAACAGGGTCTCATAGGCCAGGCCCTTGGTACCCGTCGCATGGTCCCAGTTGTGCAGCGGGTTGTAGTTGGCGGGCGGACCCCATTGGGTGCCGGTCGTGTACAGGGTTTCGTTGCGAGGCATCGCACCACCGCCGGAGGTGCCACCGCCCTTGTCGCCGTCGGTCGACGAGCCGCCGCTCGTACATGCCGTGGCGATGAGCCCGCCGACGGCCAGCAAGGTGAACCATCGCGCCCGGATACGCATCGGGGTCACTCCCTCCCCGCCCGTCCCTGAGCGGAGTAACTGAACCGGGTAAGTCTGCGAAGTCTCGATGCGCACCGAGTCCGTGTCAATACGTGCGGGAGCGCTCCCACACCTCTCAACTCCCGGAATCTCAGGCTCCCTTGGCACTCGGTCGGGTATCCCGAGGTGACGGACGTCCGCGCTAGGATGCCCCTCAAGTCACGAAACGGTTAAGTGAGGTTGCATGACCAAGCGGCGCCCCACGATCGCCGACATCGCACGGCGTGCCGGAGTCTCCAAAGGGGCGGTGTCCTACGCGCTCAACGACCGCCCTGGCGTCTCCCCCGTCACCCGGGCGGAGATCAAGAAGATCGCGCGTGAGATCGGCTGGCGGCCGAACAGCGCGGCGCGCGCGCTCACCCGGGCGCGCGCCGACGCCGTCGGGCTCGTGCTGTCGCGGCCCGCACGGGTCCTGGGCGCCGAACCGTTCTTCATGGAACTCATCAGCGGCATGGAGGACGAACTGGCCACTCGGGGCAAGGCCCTGACCCTTCAGGTGGCCGGCGACCCCGCGCAGGAGATCGAGATCTACGGCCGCTGGTGGGGCGAGGGGCGTGTGGACGGCGTCTTCCTGACCGATCTTCGCGCACACGACCCCCGGATCGAGCTGATGGGAGAACTCGGCCTGCCGGCGGTCGCCATCGGACATCCCAGCGGGGCCGGTGACCTGCCGGCCGTGTGGTCGGACGACGCCGCCGCTCTCCGTGAGACGCTGCGCTACCTCCGTGCGCTCGGGCACCGCTCCATCGCCCGCGTCGCGGGCCTTCCCGAGCTCCACCACACCGGGCGGCGCGACCGGGCTCATCTGCGCATCTGCACCGAACTCGGCTTGGACGAACCGGTTCTGGTGCACACCGACTACTCCGGCGAGGCAGGGGCACAGGCGGTGCGCAGGCTCCTGATCGGCTCGCGGCGCCCCACGGCGATCGTCTTCGACAACGACATCATGGCGGTGGCCGGGCTCTCGGTCGCCCAGGAGCTGGGCGTCGACGTGCCGAGCGAACTCTCCCTCGTCGCCTGGGACGACTCACAGCTGACGCAGGTGGTGCGGCCGCCGCTCACCGCGCTCAACCGCGACATCCCCGCGTACGGGACGCACGCCGCGCGCACGCTGCTCACGCTGATCGAGGAGGGCTGGGCCAAGGGCGTCGAAGACGCCCCGGCCCGGCTCATCCCGCGCGGCAGCACGGCACGGGTGCGCGTCCCCTCGGCGCCGCCGCCCGGGGCGGACGACTCCTGACACTCGCCCCGACGAGCAGTTGCCAACCCCAGCACGCCGACGACCAGGCCGGCGCTGCCGAGGCCGCGGGCGGGCGACGTTGACGTCTTCGTACTGGCCCGGTGCAATCTTCCCGCCGGACCAGGTGATCTCGGAGACGGTGTCGGTGGAGGTGGCTCCCCACCTCCCCGGCTCGGAGAGTGCTCAGTCGAGACAGAACTCGTTGCCCTCGATGTCCAGCATCGGGATGCACGACTCGTTCTCCTCATCCGCATACAGTGTGCGCACATAGGTCGCACCGAACGCCACCAGTCGTGCACACTCGGCTTCGAGCGTGGCGAGGCGCTCCTCCCCCACGAGCCCGGTGCCGACCCGGACATCGAGATGCACCCGATTCTTGACGGTCTTGCCTTCGGGGACGCGCTGGAAGTACAGGCGTGGGCCCACGCCTGAGGGATCACTGCAGGCGAACCACGATCCCTGCTCCTCAGGAGGCAGGGTGCGGTTGAAATCGTCCCAGGTGGTGAACCCCTCCGGTGGCGGCGGTACGACGTACCCCAATACTTCGCACCAGAAGCGAGCGAGGCGCTCAGGTTCTGCGCAGTCAAAGGTGACTTGGAACGTCCTGATCGCTGACATCGGCGCACCGTACCGCGTACCAAGGGGACCCTGCCGCTCTTTCCCCCGGCGGGTCCGCCCGCCTTGGCAGTCACCGTGTCCGGGTCGTGCCATCTCGACGAATGGATGAGGGCGTCCTCGTCCCGCCGGTGATGACCCGTTCCTTTGCCCGCCCCTACGGTCTGACACGTGAACATGGCACACGGTGCGAGAGGGGGTGTCATGGAGGTCATCCGTTGTGAAGGGCTCACCAAGCGGTACGGGAGAACAGTCGCGGTCGACCGGCTGGACCTGGGAGTTGAAGCGGGGCAGGTCTTCGGCTTTCTTGGCCCCAACGGCTCGGGCAAGACGACGACCATGCGGATGCTGTTGGGGCTGATCCGGCCAACCGCCGGCCGGGCGTGGCTGAACGGGCGACCTCTGCCGGATCCGGACGGCCTGGCGCGGGTCGGGTCGATGATCGAAGAGCCCGCCTTCTATCCGTGGATGACCGGTCGGCGCAATCTGGAGGTGGCCGCACTGAGCGGTCCGCCGTTGCCTCGGGCGGGCGTGATCGGCGATGTCCTGGAGCGGGTCGGCCTGGCCATTGTGGCCGACCGCAAGGTGAAGACGTACTCCCAGGGCATGCGGCAACGCCTCGCGCTGGCGCTGGCGCTCCTGCGGGAGCCGTCGCTTGTCGTACTGGACGAGCCGCTGAACGGAATGGACCCGGCGGGTATCCGGGAGTTTCGTGCCACGATGCGGTCTCTTGCCGCCAGTGGAACCACCGTCTTCCTTTCCAGCCACCAGTTGTCGGAGGTGGAGCAGCTCTGCGACCGGGTCGCCGTCGTGCAGGCGGGCCGCCTGCTCCAACAGGGCCGCGTCGACGATCTGACGGGTGCCTTGGTGCGCGTCGACCTCGCGCCGGCAGAACAGGACAGGGCGTGCGTGCTGCTGGAAGGGCGCTTCACGCTGCGCACCGAAGGATCGGAAGTGGTGCTTGTCGACAGCACCGACAGTCGGGCGGTGAACGAGGCACTCGGGCGCGGCGGGGTGTGGGCGCGCCAGATCCGTGTGGAGCGTTCCGGGCTGGAGGAAGCCTTCCTCGACCTGACAGGCGACAAGCCCGGCCCGGATGCCGGAACCGACGACGACAGGGGGCGCCATGCGCCTGTTGCGCGCTGAACTGACGAAGCTGCACCGGCCGTTGAGTTGGACCGTGCTGGTGACGATGGCTGTCTTCTGCGTGGTTCTCGCAGTCGGTGGGGCCTCCAACGCCCACGCGGGCCTGGGCGACGCCGACCAGCCGGTCGCCTCCTGCGCACAACTGCGGCTACCGGCCGGACCCGCCTGCGATCAGGCACAGCGCCTGCAACGGCAGCAGATCGATGCCGCCCGCTCAAGGCTCGTCGCTGCGGCCACCCATACCGCCGCGCAGCTGGACCCGGTGGCTGCCGGGGCCGAGGCGGCCGGGCTGATGGCTTCACTCCCCGGGGCGGTCGCGATCGCACTGTTGGCCGGCGGCCACGTCGGCGGTGAGTGGTCCGGCCGGACGCTGAAGAATCTGCTGACGCAACGAGGCCACCGGTGGCAGGTGCTTGCGGCGAAGCTGGCCAGCCTGTGGATCGCAGGGGCTGGTCTGGTGGTCGCGTGCTGGGCGGCACTGGCGATCTGTGGGCCGATCATCCGCCGGGTGAACCATCTGCCGGACCCGCACCAGTCGTTGGGTCATGCCGCGTCATGGGCCGGCTCGCAGGCCGGCCGGTCGCTCCTGGTCCTGGCGGCGTTCGCCGCGATCGGCCTGCTGGCAGGGATGATCACCCGCGGTTCCATCGGCACCATGGCGGCCACCATGGTGACGGTGCTCGCGATGCTGATCGCCACGGTGCTGCCCGGCCTCGGTGAGTGGACACCAGCGACGTGGGTCCAGGGGTGGATGGGGTTCGCGGCCGGGCAGGCCTCGATCACCAGCCTGCCCGACAACTACTGGTCGAGATTCCTCAGTTCCCACGGCACCCCACCCGGCCACGTTTTCGGCCTGGCCGGCGTCTGCGCGCTGGTGGTGGTCTGCGTGCTGGTCTCCCTGCGGCTGTTCACAAGGACGGATGTCACCGGTTGACCTCGGCGTATGCTCGAACCATGCGGCTGCTGACCCGCCCACGGGGGATCGACGCCCGCAGACGGGCGGACTTGATGATCGCCGTGACCCTGCTGGGGTGGGCACTGGCCGACGTGCCTTGGCCATGGCGCCCGCCCGGGCACGGCGGCTCGGCAGCGGCGGTCTGCGGTTTTCTGGCCCTGGGCCTGGCGCAGTCGGTGCCTTCGCTGTGGCGCCGCCGGCTGCCGGGCGCCGGGTTGGCGCTCGCGTGCACGGCACTGGCCGTCCGCATGGGTGTGGGCCTGCATCCCGTCTCGGCGCTGGTGGCCCTCGCGGCGACCGGATACGCCTTCGGCGCCTACAGCGCCCTGCCGCATCGCTACGCCCGACCGCTGCTCGCCGCGGCGACACTCACCGCGCTCGCCGCCGCGGTCGACTATCCGCTGCGTGCCGCCGTTGGCCTGCCCGGCGTCCTCCTCACCGCCGGCGTTCTCGCCGGGGACGCGGCCGCCTCACGCCGACGTGCGGCCACGGCAGCGGTGGAGGCCGCGCATGTCGCCGAACGCGCGAGCATCGCGAGGGAGTTGCACGACGTGCTGGCGCACCAACTGTCGGCCATCACCGTACAGGCCGGAGCCGCACGCATGGCAATGTCGAGCGCCGACGGGCCCGGATCGCGGAACGCCGCCGCTCTGGAGGTGCTGACCGGCATCGAGGGTCTCGCCCGCGAAGCGCTCACCGAGCTCGGACACCTGCTCGGTGCACTGCGCCGCGAGTCCCCTCACTCGGCCGACCGCCGGCCGGTTCCCTGCCTGGCCGAGGTTCCGTCCCTGGTGTCCGCGGCGCGCGCGGCAGGCACGGCCGTCGAGTTGGCCGTCACCGGCCACCCCCGTCCGCTCTCTCCCGGCGCCGAATTGTCCGCGTACCGGATCGTGCAGGAGGCGCTGACCAACGTCGCCAAGCACGCGCCTGGGTCCACAGCCGATGTCAGCCTGCGCTTCCTGCCGGAGGCACTCCATATCGCCGTCGTCAACACGCCACCGCCCACGCCACACCGTGCACCGGCGACGGGCGGGCGGGGGATGCTCGGGATGCGCGAACGCGCGGAACTCCATGGCGGCCGGCTGACCACCGCCATGCCGCTCGGTGGCGGATTCGCCGTTCGCGCGGAGTTGCCCTACGGCTCGCCCGGAGGGATCCCGTGACCGTCACCGTCTTGATCGTCGATGACCAGACGGTCGTACGGGCCGGGCTCGCCATGCTGGTGGACAGCCAGTCCGATCTGACCGTCGTCGGCCAGGCCGCCGACGGCCGCGAAGCCATCCGCCTGACGGGAGAGTTGGCGCCCGACGTTGTGCTGATGGACATCCGCATGCCGCTTATGGACGGGCTGGAGGCGACCCGCCGCCTGGCCGCACTGAACGACGGGGCCGGGCCGCGGGTCGTCATCCTGACCACGTACGACGTCGACGAGTACGTCTTCGACGCCCTGCACGCCGGCGCCTGCGGCTTCCTGCTCAAGCACGCCCCGCCGGAGGAACTGCTCTTCGGTATCCGCGCCGCCGCCGACGGAGGCGCCCTGCTCTCCCCCGCGATAACCACCCGGCTCATCGCGGAGCTCACCACGGGACGGCCACGGGCTGGACGCCTTCCGCCCGAACTCGCCCGGCTGACGCCACGCGAGCGCCAGGTGTTCGACCTCTTGGTCGCGGGCCGGAGCAACACCGAGATCGGTCGGGCGCTGGCGATCGCCGAGACGACGGTGAAGACCCATGTGGGCCACGCCCTGGACAAACTCGGCCTGCGCGACCGCGTGCACGCCGTCATCTACGCCTACGAACAGCGGCTGGTCACCCCGCCGCCGCGTTGACCACCGCACCGGGAGGCGCCGGAAGACGGCCCTGAGAACCGGCGCTGGTGCACGGCGCCCGCCACGGGTTCCCGGTCGGCGCCGACCAGGTCGACCTCGGGTTGTTCCGACCGGCAACTCTTGACGAGTACACGACCACAACGAAGAATGACCGAGTTCGTGACAACGTTGTCCAACCCTTGAGGAGGCCATACCGTCATGAACCGCTCCCGACAGCTGCGCGCCGCGGGGACGATGGTGGCCGCGGCCCTGCTGATCTTCGCCGCGCTCGTCTCACCCGCGCCCCCGGCAGCCGCCCAGCAGGGCGACCTCGTCGATCTGGTCAATCCATTCATCGGCACGCAGGACGAAGGCAACACCTTTCCCGGCGCGGCCGTGCCCTTCGGCATGGTGCAGCTCTCGCCGGACACCGGCCACAACACCGGCTACGACTACGCCCAGGACCGCATCCGGGGCTTCTCCCTGGTGCACCTCTCCGGCGTCGGCTGCGGGCTCGGCGGTGACCTGCCGGTGCTGCCGACCGTCGGTGACGTCACCGAAACGGACTACGCGAAGTACGCGGCCTCCTTCCGCCACGACGACGAGCAGGCGAGCCCCGGCTACTACCGGGTCGGCCTGTCCTCCGGCATCAGGGCCGAGCTGACGGCGAGCACCCGCACCGGGGTACAGCGCTACACCTTCCCGGCCACCGACAAGGCCAACGTCCTGCTGAACGCGGGCCAGGCGCTGCACCGGACGGTGTCCACGAAGGTGGAGATCCTGGACAGTCGCACCGTGCGCACCGCGATCACCGGCCGGGGCTTCTGCCAGGACACCCAGCCCTACACGGTCTACACGATCACCCGTTTCGACCGACCCTTCACCGCCTACGGCACCTGGGACGGCACCACGGTCACCGCCGGTTCCACGGCCGGGTCCGGCGGCGCCTACGTCCGCTTCGACACCACCAAGAAGCGTACGGTCGAGGCGACGACCGCGCTGTCGTACGTCGACGCGGCCGGCGCGGCAGGCAACCTGCGCGCCGAGGGCGGCCGTTCGTTCGACGCCGTGCGGCAGGCGGCCCGGCGGGCCTGGGGGGACCGGCTCGGCGACATACGCGTCCAGGGCGGCGACGCCACCGTACGCCGCACCTTCTACTCGGCGCTGTACCGCTCGTTCCTGGCGCCCAACGTGGGCAGCGACACCGACGGCCGCTACACCGGCTGGGACCAGCGCGTCCACCGCACCCAGGGCTTCACCTACTACCAGAACTGGTCGCTGTGGGACACCTACCGCACCCAGGCGCAGTTCCTGGCGCTGCTCGCGCCCGGTGAGGCCCGGGACATGGCCATCTCGGTGATCCGGGTCGCCGAGGAGAGCGGCTGGCTGCCGAAGTGGGGCTACGGCACCGTCGAGACCAACATCATGACCGGCGACCCCGTCACCCCCTACCTGACCAACGCCTATCAGCAGGGCCTGCTCAAGGGATACGAGGAACGGGCGTACCAGGCACTGAAGAAGAACGCCGACGGGGTACCGCCGGCCGACTCCCCCGCTGTGGGCCGCGAGGCGAACCAGGAGTACCTCGAAAAGGGCTTCGCCCCCTACATCGACAACCGGCCGCACGCGAAGCCTGGTGACTCGGACTACGACCACGGAGCCTCGGCGACCCTGGAGTACGCCCTGTCGGACGCGATGCTCGCCCAGATGGCCCGCGCGCTCGGCCACCGGGAGGACGCCGACCGGTACGCCGACCGCTCCCGCAACTACCGCACCGTCTTCGACCCCTCGACCGGCTTCTTCCGCGCCCGCGACGCCTCCGGCGCCTTCACCGGCCCGGCCGACCCGGCGCAGAGCGTCGGCTTCCACGAGGGCACCTCCTGGCAGTACCAGTGGCTCGTACCGCAGGATCTGCCCGGCATGACCGACCTCATCGGCGGCAGGCAGGCCGCCAACGACCGCCTCGATGCCTTCTTCGCCTACGACCAGCTCCTGAAGGACCCGGTGAAGACCACCCGCGAGGTGTGGGTCAACGGAGCCTACGACTACTACAACGCCGACAAGTACAACCCGCAGAACGAACCCGACCTCATCGCCCCGTACACCTACCTGTCGACGGGGCAGCCCTGGAAGACGACCGATGTGGTGCACGCCGCGCTGACCCTGTTCACCGACACGCCGACCGGAATGACCGGCAACGACGACCTGGGCACCATGTCCGCCTGGAACGTGCTGTCCTCCATCGGCCTGTTCCCGGTCCAGCCCGGCTACCCCACCTGGGGCCTTTCCACGCCGGTCTTCGACCGTGTCGACCTGCGGCTGGACCGGCGCTACTACCCGCGCGGACACCTGACGATCGCCGCTCCCGGCACCTCCGACGGCAACCGCTACATCCAGACGGTCCACACCGACGCATCGGCCTACGACCGGACCTATCTGACCACCGGCGCACTGCGCGGACTGCGCTCGATCGACTACACGGTCGGTCCCCGGCCCTCGACCTGGGGCACCTCGGCACAGGCCGCACCGCCCGCGCTGAAGTGACATCACACCCTGAAGTGACATCACATCGCCCAGCGCAGCCGCACGCCCCGGCCGGCGCCCGCCGACCGGCCCGCGGACGATCCGCCTGAACACCTGGCGCGCGCCCCGGCCACGACCGGTCACCGGCCCGTGGCCGGGGCACGAGCCGGCCATCGGACGACACTCCGGCGGGGCCGGCCAGGTGGCGCGAAGTGAGGGCCCACCGAGCACCGAGCACCGAGCACCGAGCACCGAGCCAGGACACATCAGACGCCTGGGGGCACGTGACGCCCGTAACGCGAGCGCGCCGAGGATGCCGTCGGCGCGGTCGGCGGTCAAGTCGCGGGCGGCGCCTGGGAATCCGAACGGTAAATTCTGGGGTTCGCCCGAGGCGCTTCTGTCCCCCTTTGCCGACCTTTTCGTGGAAAATTGACGGAGGCGCTCACGGCCCGATGTTTATAGCCTCTCCCTGGGCCTCTCCACCGGAGATTCCCCCAGCCCCTTCCCCAAGCCACCTGACCTGAGCCAGTCGTGGAGCAGAACATGTTCAGCGCTCAACCAGCTTCACCTCCGGCTTTGCATCCCGCCCTTCGGCACCGGTCCCGTCTGCTGCGCTACGCCAACCGACTCACCGCAGGCGACCCGCACCGCGCCGAGGACATCGTGCAGGAGACCCTGCTGCGGGCCTGGCTCACCGCCGCCGACCTCGACGGACAGGACGAGGAGCGGCTGATCGCATGGCTCTACCGAGTCGCGCACAACCTGTCCGTCGACGCCCGCCGCCGCGACCGCGCCGTCCCGGTCGGCGTGCTCGGCGACGACATGCTGCGTCGACCGGAGGGCTACGGCGACCTTGCCGACGCCGTGGTGGACCGGCACGTCCTCCAGCGGGCCCTGGCCCGGCTGTCGCCCGAACACCGGGAAGTACTGGTCCACGTTCATCTGCGCGACCGCACCCGGGCCGAGGCCGCCCGCGTCATCGGCGTGCCCCAGGGCACCGTCAAGTCGCGTAACCACTACGCGCTCCAGGCCATGCGGCGGGAGATGCCGGCGGCGTGAGACACGGCGAAACCCTCACCTCGAAGCCGGTAGCCCGAAGGACACCCCCATGAGAAATATCGACCCCTTCGTCTGGTTCCGGCAGCACAGCGACGCCATCTTCCGGTGGGTCGGCATCGCCGGTGCCGTGCTGCTCTGCTTCCTGCTGCTGCGGATGTGGGCCATGCGCTGGGGCGGCTGGCGCAAGGCCTGGGCCCGGCTGTGCCGCGAACTGGCCATCACCGTCCACGCGTTCGCCGAGCCCGTGCGCGCCTGGCTGCGCTACCGCAGCACGCTGCGGCTGCTCGTGCGCCGGCTGAGCACACCCGCCGTGTGGCGCGACGCCGAACGGGCCCTGACCGCCGCTCGCGTCGCCGCCGCGCCCGGCCGGCCGTACGCCGCGCTCGTCGGCACCGACACAGTGACCGTACTGCTGGCCGGGCCCGACAACGCGGAGCCCTGGACGATGACGCGCGCGGAGCTGCCCCCGGTGACCCCGGAGGCGGCCGACGCCCGCCCCCTCGTGGTCGCCATCGGCGCGATGGAGCACGGGGCGGAACGCCGGTGCGTCTTCCTCGACTTGGCGGTCGGCCCGCCCGTGGTCTCCGTCACCGGTGACGAGCGCGCCTCCCGCGCACTGCTCCAGGCCGTCGCCGCCCAGCTCGACATGCGGCTGCCCGACCAGCTGGTCGTGGTCGCGGAGGGAGTGCACCACAAGCACCCGGGCCTCCCGGTCCGCGACGCCTACCGGGAGGCCCGAAAGACCCCGCCCCGGCTCGGCCTCGCGCCGGTCCTGGTCGCCGCCGGGCTGCCCGACCCGCTGCCGCCGGAGCTGGCCGCCCCGCCCGGGGACGCCCCCGCCCTGCGGACCCTCGTTCTCGGGCCCGGCCGGGGGTACGTCCGCAGCCTGTTGACCGAGCGGTACGGGCGGGTCGCCGTCATCGGCACCCCCCTGCTCGCGCGGTGCGACGCGCTGGGCCGGGCCGTGGCCCGGGTGCTGGACAAGATGCCGCCGGTGCTGCCGCCCGCCCCGGTCGCCGAGGCCGCCACCGGGCAGAGCGCCGACGAACTGTTCGAGGAGGCCGAGGAGTCGGCCCCGGTGTTCCGCTCCGGCCCGGCGAAGACCGCCGCCCCGGTCCTGGCCGCCCCCGCCCGACCGACCCAGACCGCCGAGCCGGCCCAGGCCCCGAAACGGACCGCCACGTGAAACTCACCCTCACCACCGCCGACGCCACCGGCCGCCGGGCGGACCATCTGCTGGAGCTGCCCGAGGGTACGACCGTCGCCGACCTCGGCACGGCCCTGAACACCCCGCGCCTCTACCTGGGCGAGCGCCCCCTCAACCCCGACCTGCCGGTCGGTGCCAGTGGCATCCGCACCGGTGCGCTGCTCGGCCTCGACACCCCGGTTTCCCCGGACACCGCCGCTCGGGCCTGGGAGCCGCCGTCCACCGACCCGGTGCTGGTCGAGGTGCGGCACGTGGGCGGCCCGGGGTCCGGGCGGTCCTGGCGGCTCGGCCCCGGCAGCCACGAGATCGGTACCGACCGCGGCTGTGCGCTGCGGCTGGCGGACGGCGATGCGCCCGAGCGGGGCGTGTGGATCACTGTGGGCACCGACGGGCAGGTCACCTACCGGCTGCCCGAGGACACCGACCCCGCCCGGCACGGGCTGCGCAGTCTCACCCCGCCGCCCCCGGTCGACCCCGAGACGGGCACCCCTCTCACCGCCGAGGAACCGGCCGACCCCGTGGACGGCGGACCCGGCGGCCACACCCCGCGTCCCGCACCGCCCGGTGCCGATGGGCTGCCCACCCCGCCGCCGCTGCCCCGGCCCGGCCACCGGCCGCCGCCGGACGACGGCTCCGAGGAGTGGCCGCCGTACGCGGACCTCGCGCTCGGTGCCCATCTGCTGCGGCTCGCCCCGCCGTTCGAGGCGGACGCGGCCGTCAACGCATCGGCCGACGGACTCGCCATCGAGTACAACCGGCCGCCGCGCATCGCCCCGCACCTGGACACCGAGACGATCCGCATGCAGGGCCCACCCGGGGAGCGCAAGAACCGGCCCTTCCCGTTTCTGATGATGATGGCCCCGCTGGTCATGGGCCTCGTCATGATGAGCCTGTTCCGCACCCTCTACTTCGCCGTCTTCATCTTCTTCACGCCGATGATGGCGATCAGCAACTGGGTCATGAGCCGGCGCACCAACCGGCAGCAGCAGGAAGAGTCACTGCGGCTGTACCGGCTGCGCCGGGCGGCGCTGGAGCTGGAGGTGCGGGACGCCACGCTGGCCGAACGCGACCTGCGCAATGTGACGTTCCCCGACCCGGCCACCGTGCTGCTCACCGCCACCGGGCCGGGCAGCCTGCTGTGGCAGCGGCGCCGCCGCGACCCCGACCACCTCACGCTGCGGCTCGGCACGGTCACCCGGCCTTCCCTCAAGCGGATCGACGACCACGCCCGCGAGGCCAACCACCGGCAGGTGCACTGGCGGGTGGCCGATGTGCCGTTCGGCGTCGAACTCGCCGACCACGGCGTCGTCGGTGTCTCCGGGCCCGGCGACACCCCGCGCACCGTGGCCTGCTGGGCCGTCGCTCAGGCCGCCGTGCTGCACAGCCCGCGCGACCTGCGGATCGTGGTGCTGACCAGCGACGAGCACGCGGACGCCTGGAGTTGGGTGCGCTGGCTGCCGCACCTGCGGCCGGGGCGGCCGGGCAGTGTGATCGCGCTGGGCAACGACCCGGAGAGCACCGCCCACCGGGTCAACGAGCTGATCTCCGACATCCAGGCCCGTACGACGGCGCAGGGCACCTCGGCCCTCGGCCACACCCTGCTGAACGAACCCGATGTGCTGGTCGTGCTGGACGGCGCCCGGCGACTGCGCGACGTGCCCGGCATGGTGCAACTGCTCACCCAGGGCCCGTCCGTGCGGATCTTCAGCCTGTGCGTGGACAAGCGGGAACGGCTGCTGCCCGAGGAGTGCACGGCGGTCGTCACCACGGAGGGCAGCCGGCTCACCGTGAGGTCCTCGGGGGTCCCCGTGGTCGAGGGCGTGCGCGCCGACCTGGTGGACGCCGCCTGGTGCGAGGAGGTCGCCCGGGCGCTCGCCCCGGTGCGGGACGTCACCATGGACGGCGACTCGGGGCTGCCCTCCGACGTACGGCTGCTGCCGCTGCTCGGACAGGAGCCGCCGAACCCGGCGGCCCTGGCCGCCGCGTGGGCCCGCCGGCCCGCCTCCACCGTCTTCACCCTGGGCGCCGGGTACGAGGGGACCCTCCGGCTCGACCTGGTCAAGGACGGCCCGCACGGGCTGATCGGCGGCACCACCGGTTCCGGCAAGTCGGAACTGCTGCAGACCGTGATCGCCTCGCTGGCCGCGGCCAACCGGCCCGACGAACTGACCTTCGTCCTCGTCGACTACAAGGGCGGCAGCGCCTTCCGGGAGTGTGCCGAACTGCCGCACACCCTCGGGATGATCACCGACCTGGACGGGCACCTGGTGCAGCGGGCGCTGGCCTCGCTCGACGCGGAGCTGCGCCGCCGGGAGCAGGTGCTGGCCGAGGTCGAGGCCAAGGACCACCCCGAGTACCGGGCCAAGCGGGCCCGCGATCCGAAGCTCCCGCCGCTGCCGCGGCTCATTCTGGTCATCGACGAGTTCGCCACCCTGGTACGGGAGTTGCCCGAGTTCGTGCCCGGTCTCATCAGCCTCGCCCAGCGGGGCAGGTCGCTCGGTCTGCATCTGATCCTCGCCACCCAGCGCCCGGGCGGCTCCGTCAGCAACGAGATCCGCGCCAACACCAATCTGCGGATCGCGCTGCGCGTCACCGACCGGTCCGAGAGCCAGGACATCATCAACGCCCCTGACGCGGTGAGCATCTCGCCTTCCAGCCCCGGCCGGGCGCTGCTGCGGCGCGGCGCCGGGGCCCCGGTCCCGTTCCAGACCGCCTGGGTGGGCGCCGAGCGCAGCACGGGCGCGGCGCGGGAGGAGTCGGCCCCTCGGCCCGTCCGCGGCATCGAGCTGACCTGGCAGCGGCTGAGCCGCCCGGCCGAACTGTCCGCACTGGAGGAGGAGGGCGAGGGCCTCCTGCTGGAGACGGTGTCCGCCGAGGAGCCGCTGACCGATCTGCGCGCCCTGGTGGAGGCCCTCGGCCAGGCCGCCGGCCTGCTGGACGACTTCGTGCCGCAGCCGAGCCCCTGGCTGCCGCCGCTGCCCGAGACCATCCGCGCACAGGACCTGCCGCCCGTCCCCCCGGTCCCGCCGGGGGCACTGCCGCTCGTCCCGTACGCACTGTTCGACCAGCCGCGGCTCCAGCAGCAGCGGCTCGGCACGATCGACTTCGCCACCTTCGGGCACCTGTACGTGATCGGCTCACCGCGGTCCGGGCGCACCCAGGTGCTGCGGACCGTCGCCGGTTCCGCGGCCCGCGTCATCCCCTGCTCCGACCTGCACGTCTACGGCATCGACGCATCCGGCGGCGGCCTGGCCGCGCTGGAGGCGCTGCCGCACTGCGGGGCGGTCGTCTCGCGGCACGACACCGAGCGGCTGGAACGGCTGGTCGCCCGGCTGGTAGGCGAGTTGACGCGCCGGCAGCGGCTGATCTCGCAGCACGACTGCGCGGGCCTGGGCGACCTGCGGTCCAGGCTGCCCAAGGACCGCCGCCCGGCCCGGCTCCTCGTGCTGATCGACGGCTGGGACGCACTCAGCGCGATGCTCGACGACTACGACGGCGGCCGGGTCTACGCCGAGGTGGTCCGGCTGCTGCGCGAGGGCGCGGCGGCCGGCATCCACGTCATCGCCACCTCCGAGCGACTGCTGCTCGGCGGGCGGCTCGCGGCGCACAACGACAACCGGCTGCTGCTCAAGCAGGCAGACCTCAGCGACTACAACGTAGCCGGGCTCGGCCGCAGCAAGGTGCCGGCCCACATCCCCCCGGGGCGCGGCTGGCTGGCGCCCAGCGGGATCGAGGCGCAGATCGCATTGCTGCCGGCTCAGGACGGGGCGGACCAGTCGGACGCGCTGCGCGAGATCGGCCGCCGTGCGACGGCCCGTGACGCGCAGGTGGCGGGGGCCCGGCGGCCGTTCAGGGTGGAGGAGCTGCCGACGCTGGTCGGCTTCCAGGACGTCATCGACCAGGTGCCGAAGGCCGAGCGACGTCCGTTGTGGGCGCTGCTCGGCGTGGGCGGCGACGCGGGCGAGCCGCTCGGATACGACTTCGCGGCCGGCGGTGGGTCGTTCATGGTCGCCGGTCCCCCGCGCTCGGGGCGCAGCACCACGCTCGCCTCGATGTGCGTGTCGTTGCTGCTGGGCGGCACCGCGCTCGTGGTCATCACCCCGCGCGACTCGCAGCTGCGGCAGTTGGCGGCCCACGACCTGGCGCAGGTGATCACGGACCCGGACCCCTCGGCGGAGACGGTGACCGAGGCGCTGAAGGCGGTGGCCGGGAAGCCGTCGGTGGTGGTCGTGGACGACGCGGACCTGATGCTGAGCTGCCGTGCGGACAAGGTGCTCCGTCAGGTCGCCACCTCCGGACGCGACCACGGGCAGGGCCTCCTGCTGGCCGGTCTGCCCGAGTCGATGAGTTCCCTCGGCTGGGTGGGCATGGCCCGCCGCTCCCGCCGGGGCATCCTGCTGGGACCGAAGTCCATCAGCGAGGGCGACCTCATCGGTGCCCGCTTGTCCGCGGAGCAGGTCCGCACGCCCCTGATGGCCGGCCGTGGCTGGACGGCGAGTGAGGGGGGCACCGCCATCATGGTCCAGGTCCCGCTCACGGTCCTGGGCGGCTGACGGCGGACGTACGACAGCACGAAGGGGCCGCGGGCAAAGGCCCGCGGCCCCTTCGGCGCGGGTGGTTCAGGCGTCCTGGTTGGCGCTGCTCTCCGCCTGCGCCTTCTGCACGTCGGCGGCGATCTTCTGGTCGGACTCGGCGAGCGAGTCGGCGATCTGGTTGAAGCTGTCCGCGTAGTCCTGAATGTTCTTCGCGGACGTCTTCAACTGGCTGCTGAAGTCGTCGTAGGCCCCCTGGAGGGCGGGGCTGGCCTTCTCGAAGACCAGGCCTTCGTGGAGCAGACCGCTCACGGTCGTCTCCAGGTCGTTCAGCTCGTGGGAGATGTCGCTGAGCTTGTGGCCCATGGTCGTGGCGACCCGGGCGATCTCGTGGTAATCGACTACGACGTCTGCGTTGTCGGCCATCTCGTGGGTCTCCTGTCGGCCCTGCGGTGGGATGTGTGCTGGTACGTGCGTGGCCCGGTCAGCCGTTGCTCCTGACCTTCTCGGCGAGGCCGTGGTCCATGTCCTTGATGGAGTTCATGATCTGGCGGAACTGTTCCGCGTAGTCCTTGATGCTCTGGGTGGCGTCCTTGAGCGAGCCGGTGAACTTCTCGTACTGCGTCTGGAGGGCAGGGCTCGCCTCGGTGAGGACGAGGGCGGTCTCGAGGAGGGTGTCCACCTCGGCCTTCGCCTCCTCCATGCGCGGGACCAGCGTGTGCTCGACGCTGCTGTCCAGGAGATTGGAGACGCGCTCGATCTCGCCGTAGGAGAGGCTGATGTTGGCGGGCATGGGGTGAACCTTTCTGGTCTTCTCGGGCCGAACCTTGGTGTCGCCCTAGTCGTTCCGGTCCACGGGTTCGGACCAGTCGGCGTCGGGGCCGGAGCGGGTGGAGACCGTGACGTTGCCCTCGCTGTCGGTCATCGTCATGGTTCCGGAGCCGTCGTCGTCGTTCACCACCTTGGCGGTGCTCTTCGACCCGTCCGCGTAGGTCGTCTCCATCGTGTAGTCGCGCACGTCGACGCGCTTGTTGTCGCCCAGATCGATGTGGTGCGGAGCGGAGTCGTAGGTGGTGACGGACGTGTACGACTGTCCGTTCGGGGTGGTGATGACGGACGTCTCCTTCATCACGTCGTAGTGGTCGTCCAGTTCGAGCCTGACGTCGACCTTGCCCTTGTCGTCCTCGTACGTGTACGAGGTCGGCGGGTCGTCGGTGGGCTCGGGCGGCGGGGCGCCCGGGTCGTCCGGTACGGTCACCTGCTGGTTGTCCAGGTCGTTCTGCCAGGCGTCGCAGAAGCCGGGTGGGTTGTCGGCGCCGCACACGTCCCCGATGCGGGCGTCGGGGTGCTGGTCGAAGTAGTCGGTGGCACCGATCTTCTCCAGGTAGTCGTGCCACGCCTTGTCGTCCGACACCCACCGGTCGTAGGCCGCCTTCTGGTTCTTCCAGTCGTCCAGCCCGAGCTTGGAACCCATCAGGCCGCCGGAGGAGGCGAGTTGGGCGTCTGCCTGGAAGAAGGTGTCGGAGACGCCCTTGAAGGTGTCGGCGAGCTGCTGGAGGCCGTCCTTGGCCTGGTTGGTGCGCGAACTCGAACGCGTGTAGAAGAGGTTGAAGGCGGAGGACAGATCGGCGGAGCCCAGCACCGACCGGCGCTCGGAGGCGGTGGCCTCGCCCATCTCCTTGAAGGCCCCCGTCGCCCCTCCCGAGTCGGCGTCGTCCGCGAGGGCACGCATCTTCTGCTGCACTGTCTGCAGAGCCGAGTAGTCGATGGAGAAATCGGCCACCGCTCCTCCTCTTCGGTCCTCCCCCGGCCGCCCGGCCGGGCCGCCCCGGTTCACCTTCCGCTCCCTCCACGCACCAGGGCCCCCGAAACGTTCAACGAACTCGGTTCTTCACCGTGGTCGACCTCGTCACAGTGGTCACGCCTTCCACTTTCCGATCCGTGGTTGAACCTTTTCGCAGCCCTGGTGCGTGGAGGGAGCAGCAGCCGCCCTGCATCGGAAGGAGAGCGTCCCCGGTGGCCCGTCCCGCGGACTGGAGTGCCCTCGGCCTGGACAGCGACCCCACAGTGGGCGATCCGGACCGGATCGACGCGCTGATCCTGTCCCAGGACGATCTGATCACCCTGGCGGACACCATCGACTCCGGCCTGACCGAGATCAAGAACACCACGGACGGCGCCTTCGTCGGCGAGACCGCGGACGCGTTGCGCAAGGTGATCGACCAGGACCTGCGCAACTACGTGTCCACCTTCCGGCAGGCGCACAAGGACGCCCAGTCGGCGCTGCGTACCTATGTCGGTGTGATGCGGGAGCAGCAGCGGCGCGCGGACGAGGCGCTGGACGCGGCGGCGGCGCTGGCCGAGGACGACCAGGAGGGGCGGGACGCGCACAAGGCGACCGCCGAGGACGCCAGGCACACCCTGTCGGACGCGGCAAGCACCGCGGCGGGCGTGCTGCGCGACGCGGCGGAGAGCATCGCCTCGCCCATCGACGAGTGCGACGAGTTCTGGAAGGCGCTCGGCTGGCTGGCGCTGATTCTCGTCATCCCGGCAATGATCGTGGGCGGCCCGCTGGCGCTGTTCACCATCGGGCTCAACGTGGCGCTGCTGATCAAGACGGCGGTGGACTTCTCGCAGGGCAAGGCGAGCGCAACCGATCTGGTGCTGTCGATCCTCGGTGTCATCGCGCCGACCACCAAAGGCATCCGCCTGGCCGATCTGTGGAAGGGCCTGAAGAGCATCCTGGTCGGCACCTTGAAGGGCGGCAAGAACCTCTTCCTCGGCGGGCCCAACGCGCTCGGGCTCTTCGCCCGGCTGACCCTCGGCATCGACGACACCGTCAAGGTCACCGGTGTCTGGATGAAGGGCATCCACGGGCTGGAGGGGATGACGCACATACCCGGCCTGAAGTTCATGCCGGGTGTCAAGGGCTTCACGATGGGCGGCAACTCGCTCGTCACCTCCTTCCACCTCGTGCCGGCCGCCAGCGAGCTGACCGTGATCAACCTGATGGGCGCGAAGACGTTCTTCGGGATCCGGACCCTGGTCACCGGGCTCAACGGCATCAAGGGGGTCGGCAGCGCGATCGGGCACGGCATGCTCAACAGCGTGCGCGGGGTGAACGTGCTGCGACTGTTCCTGCCGGTGGCCGCCGACGAACTCGGGCACGGTCTGACCTTCGCGCTCAAGATCGGCGTCATCGATCGGGGCGTCTTCGGCATGTACCGGTACGGCGCCTTCGCGGGCGGCCAGTTCCTCGGCGCGTCCAGCAAGATCAGCGGCGGGGTTGCGGCCGGCCTCGACATCGCGCGGGCCGGGGAGGGCCTCGGCTCGTTGCCGTCCCTCCACCTCGGCCAGTTCGCCCCGAGCGCCCCGGGCGGACTGGCAACGGAACTCGGCAGACTGCCGACACTCTCGGTGAGCGACTCGCTGGGGACGGTCAACCTCAGCGGTTTCCACGGGATCGGCTCGGTCACCTCCTCGACGCCCGGCATCGGGGCGCGTCTGGTGGACCTGCCGGCCACGGGCGGGCTCGGCGGGATGGACGGTCTCCACCTGCCCCAGCTGGGGCCGGTCTCGTCGGTGTCGACGCCCCACCTGAACGGGCTGAACGTGCCGTCGGTCCCGGCGGCCGGCCACGGCGTCGGATCGGTGACGGTGCAGCAGATCGGGGCGCCCCACCTGAACGTGCCCGGCACCGGGGTGACGCGGATCGAGATGCCGTCCGTCGGCGGTCAGGTGCCGGCGACGCCCACGGTGCACACGCCCTCTGTCGGTGGTGTTCACGTGCCGACGACGGGACTGGCCGACATGCCCTCCGTGGGGCACGTCAACGTGCCGAGCCTGGGGTCGGTGGCGCACGGGCCGACGGTCACCCGGATCGAGATGCCCGGGACGGGTGCCCGCCTGACCGACCTGCCCGCGGTCGGCGGGATGCCCCGCGTCGAGGTGCCCCCGGTCGCCCGCGTGGACGTACCGGCGGCCGGCTCCTCGTCCGCCGGGATCAGCACACCGTCCGTGAGCCGCGTCGACGTACCGGGCGCCACCTCCTCCACGAACGGCATCGCGGTGCCGTCCGTGGGCCGCGTCGACGTACCCGGGCTCAATGCCTCCACCAGCGGCATCACCGTCCCGTCCGTCGGCCGTGTCGACGTACCGGGCATGGGCGGCTCGACCGCCGGGTTCGATGCGCCCGCGCCGTCCCGTGTCGACATCCCCTCGGTGGGCCAGGCGGACCTCCCCGCGGTCGATGTGCACCAGACGGGGACCCCGACGGTGGCCGCCCCCCACCTGGAGACGGCCGCCCCGGGCGCCGGCGCCGTGCACGCCCCGGCGGTCCCGGTGACGCAGGTGGACGCACCCGCGGTGCACGCCGCCGCGATCCAGCCGCCCGCCCTGTCCACCACCGGCCTGGACGCCTCCGTCCCGGTCACCGGCCGGCTCGACACCCCCGCCGTCCCGCCGGCGGTCTCCGTCTCCCACATCACCCCGACGCCGGCCCCCACCCCGGCCACCACGGGCGGCCTGGCCGCCCCCGGCCCCGGCGCCCTCGTCGCGGACCCGTTCAAGCTGGGCCGGGTGGACCTGGCCATCCTCGCGCACCAGACGATCGAGGTGCGGATGATGCAGGTGGGCGGGCTCAACTTCGAGCACACGTTCGCCCAGATCGATCCCTCGCTGCCCGGCGTCCGTGTCGAGGTCCACATCGGCAACGGCCCGCACGGGACGAACCTGACGGTCCACAACCCGCAGGGCGTCCCGGGCGTCACCGCCGTGCACGAGGTGGTGGGCGGTCAGGACGTGCTGCGCGTGGAGCGCGGTCTGCCGGGCGGCGGCACGGACCGCTGGAACTACGCGCTCCAGGCCCCGGACTACCCGCGCCTCGGTGATGTGCAGCATCTGCCCTCGGGTGCCTCCGACGACATCGAGCTGATGCCCACGGCCCCGCGGGCGGACACCGCGCCCGTCCCCGCCGCCTCCGGCGCTCCGGCCCTGGTGGGCCCGTCGAACGCCGTGCCCGCCCCGGTGCCCGGCCCCGCCCTGGTGCCCGCTCCCGCCGTCCACTCCCGGGTCCTCGACCTGCCCGGCACGGGCGGACACAGCATCGAGATCCGCTTCGGCGAGACGCCCGGCGGGATCGTCGACGTCCGGCAGGTCGTGCCCGACGGCGGCACGCCCGTGGTCCACCCGAGGGTCACCACCGACGCGCACGGCGCCCAGATCGTGAACGTACGGCAGCCCGTGAACGCGGTCGAGGTCCGCAGCCTGGACTTCGCCGTCGACCCGAACGGTCTGCGTCCGCTCGGCGAGGAACGCCTGATCACCCTTCAGGACGGCACCCACTCCGGCGCGACGGTCGGCATCGACCCGGGCAGCGGCGCCGTCCGGCATGTGGAGGGCACCGCGGTGCCGGGCGGGCCGCTCGGCCTGCACGGCGGCGAGCTGGTGCTGCCCACCCCGGGCGGCTTCCAGCTCTACGACCCGGCGACCGGCCTCGGCACCCGGGCCGGCACCCGGCTCACGGGCGGCGGCGCCGCGGACGGCCTGTTCGTGCTGCCGGCCCACGACGGCCGGACGTTCCAGATCACCGACGCGGGCGCCCAGGTCCACGGCACCGTCACCGTCACCCCGGTGCAGGACGTCCTCCATGTGCACAGCCCCCGCAACGGGCAGGGCGTCGTCGACGTCCACACCGCCGACGGCCGCTTCTCCCACACGGCACTGGACGTCCAGGACAGCGCCTATGTCAACCTGGCGAACCATCACCTGGTCGACGCCGCCGGCAACGACATCCCCGGTGCCACCGTCCACCAGCAGCCCCACGGGTACCGCATCGACGACGGGACCCACCACATCGTGGCCGACGCGCAGGGCGTGCACACCCACGACGTGGTCACCCTCCAGGGCACGGGCGACCTGGTCCATCTGGACCGGAACACCGGCCTACCGATGCGTCTGGACGCGGACGGACACCCACGGGGACCGATCACCCGGGTCGGCGACGAACTCCATGTCCCCGGCCCCCCGCACCACACCTCCGTCCACGACCTCAGCGGCGCCCACACCCACGACCTGCTCGACCTGCACGGCGGACCGTTCGACCACCGCACCCTGCAGGTCGACCTCGACGGGACCGGCGCTCTCGGCGACGCCCGGGTCGTCCGACAGCACGACGGGAGCTTCCGGATCCAGGAGGACGGCCACCACGCCGTCGTCGACGCCGACGGCCGGTACACCCATGACGTCGTCCCGCTCCAGGGCACCCAGGACCTGGTCCACCTCCCGGTGGGCGGCGGCGCCCCGCTGCGGGTGAACGCGGACGGGATCGCCCAGGGCCCGGTCACCCGCGTCGGCAACGAGTTCCATGTCCCCGCGGGCGGCAACCGCACCACCGTCTACGACGGCCGGGGCGTCCACACCGACCATCTGCTCACCGTCCAGGACGGCCTCTACCGCGGCCGGGACATCCACCTCGGCGCCGACGGTGCGACGCCCCGTCTGGACGGCGCCCGGGTGGTCCCGGGCGCCGACGGCTTCCGCGTCCAGGGCCCGCACGGCCATGTCGCGCTCGACGCCCAGGGCGGCCAGACCGGCCATGTCGTCGCGCTGGCGGGCACGGACCACCTCGTGCATGTGCCGACCACCGCCGGCGGCGCCCCGACCCTGCACGCCGCCGACGGCGCGCCCGTCCCGCACCACACCCTCACCTCCCGCGCGGACGGCACCCTCGTCGTCACCGGCCCGGACAGCATCCGCGTGCACGGCAACGACGGCGGACTGAAGTACACCCTGACCGGCCTCGCCGACGGGACGGCCGTACGACTGCACCCGGGCGGCGGCCTGGAACTGCTCGACGCCGACCTCGCCAAGGTCGCCGGCACCACGGTCACCGCCCGCCCGAACGGCGGCTTCCGGGTCACCACCGTGAACGGCGAGGTACGGCTGCACGGCGCGGGCGGCGGCCTGGAGCACACCATCACCCCGCCCGGCGACGGCGCCCACATCTTCCAGGTCACCGACGCCCAGGGCGCGCACCAGTTCGACATGGTGCAGCTCTCCGACAGCGTGGGCACCCGCTTCGTGCGCACGGACACCCATGCGCTGCTCGACGGCGATCTGACCGCCGTCCCCCCGGCTGGGCACGGGACGTTCGCCCAGGACCCCGGCGGCGGTTACCGCTTCGACCACACCACGGGCCCCCGCAGCGGCGAGTTCACGGTGTACGACGTGCACGGCAAGCTCACCGGGCAGCGGATCAACGTCAACGACAAGGGCGTCCCCAAGCCGAACGAGCATCTGCTGGTCACCCACCCGGCGGACGGGAGCAAGCCGACCTGGCAGCGGGTCACCCTGGACGGGGCCGGACAGGCGGTCGCGCAGCACGGCGCCCGCCACTGGTACGACTTCGGCACCGTCGAGACCAAGGGCCTCGGCAACGGGCGGGTCAAACTGCTCAGCGGCTCCGGTGTGGAGGTCATGGAACGGCGCCCGCTGCCGAACGGGCACTCGGTGGACGCGTACCACTCCACGGCGGGCGTCGGCACCTTCGGGCGACTCAACCAGCACGGTGTGTGGACGGAGTTCGACGCCAACGGCGGCGTGGCCCGGGTCGGCACCCGGCACTGGGGCGAGAGCGGCCGGAGCTGGTTCGATGTGACGACGTCCAAGGGCGTCGACACCCGCGTACGCCACTTCCAGGAGAACCCGGACGGCGGCCATGTCCTGGCGAACCTGGACCGGCATCCGTTCGCCCAGAGCCTCGCGACGACGGACTGGACCCGTTTCGACGCCGAGTTCAAGGAGATCGCCCACGGCACCCGGTCCTGGGGGCCCGGCCGCGGCTATACCGACACCATGGTCCATCCGCACTCGGGCGAGACGGTCGTGGTGCACGAGAAGTGGGGCCGCTTCACCCTCGACCCGCACGATGTGCGCCGCTACCACCAGCTGGAGATCGGCGCGGACGGCGTACCGAAGAAGGACTTCACCTCCTGGTCGGCGCACGGCAAGGAGAACGGACGCGGGCTGACGCTGAAGAACGGCGACTTCCTGGAGAGCCGGCGGTTCGCCGAGCAGCGCCCCCCGGTGGCCTTCCGCTGGCTGGCGAGCGGCGACTACCGCGCCGTGAACTTCGACAACGTGCCCTGGCTCGCGAAGGACAGCAAGCTCCAGATACACCACTGGACACAGACCTCGGCCGACGGGAAGACCGTCACCCAGGGCGTGCGGTTCGTCAGCCAGAACGGCGCGATCACCGACATCGCCCGCGACGGCGAGATCCTCCGCGACACCCGCAAGCTGCTCGGCGGCGACACCGTCACCGCCGGCGATGTGAAGCTGCCGGACGGAGTGGGCCGCCGGGACGGCCATCTGCCCTGGTCCCAGGGCGAGGGCAGGCCGCAGGGCCATCGCACCTTCGACCGCACCGACTTCGCCAACGTCCCCGGCGTGGACACCCGGCGCATCCGCTGGCAGGACAAGGTCACGGACGACCTCGCCGACGGCGACTGGTACACGCCGAACGCGGGCAAGCAGTGGAACGTGGTCCGGGTCGGCCTCGACGACGGCACGGTAATCGACTACCGCCCGGCGCCCGGCCCCGATGCCCGCACCGGACACGCCGGCGCCGGCGACTGGACCCACTACGACCACCACGGCCTGGTCGTCGCCCGCCAGGACACCTGGCCCGAGCCGCACACCGGTGGCGGCCTGCCAGTCCAGGTCACCACCACGGACATGCTGCGCGGCGGGGAACTGCGCTGGCACGACAGCCTCGGCAACGAGGGCGTGCGCAAACTCAACTTCAACCGCGGCGACATGACCCACTGGGGCTGGGACCGGGAGTCGTACCAGGACTTCCTGGGCGACCGGCTGATCCGCGAACACCATCTGTTCAAGGACGGCACCACCGTGGACGCCTGGGCGGTGCGCGGGCCGGGCGGCCGGGAGACCTGGCACTGGAACAAGACCGGCGCGGACGGGGAGATCAAGGCCTTCGGGACCGGGCCCGCCGACCGGGTGCGGCACTGGTTCGACGCGGACGGCAACGGGCTGATGCGGTGGGAGCCCGGCGCCCGCTGGGAGGACCACCTGGCCGGCCAGGGCAACCTCAAGATCCAGGAGATCCCCGCCAAGCCCGCCGGCGCCGGATGGTTCACCGACGCCCCGCACCGGGTCCGCGAGTATCTGCCCGACCCGGGCGGCACCCACAACCCGCATGTCTTCAAGGAGTACGAGAACGGCCTCGAACTGGGCCGCAAGGTCGAACTGTCGGACGGCACCTTCCTGGAGAGCGAGGACTGGCACAAGCAGTGGCGCCGGTTCGGCGCCGACGGCATCACGATGATCGACGAGCGGACCATCCCCGGGTACGTCTGGCACACCGACACCGACACCTTCGGCCGCACCAACGTCTCGCTGATCGGCCGGGAGACCAACTTCACCGGCGCGTTCAACGAGTACCGCGGCTACAGCCGGATGCTGCGCGAGGTCAACCGCTGGGAGTGGGGCGCCACCGCGAACGGCGTCTCCACCACCACCCCGTTCCTCGGCCGGGTCGCGACCGCGCTCGCCGTGGAGTTCGTGCAGGAGTGGGTGCTCGACTTCACGATGAACCTCATCGTCTCCGGCATCGTCAGCGCCGTCAACGGAACCCCGTTCACGCCCAAGGACGTCGCCCGCGCCGCCTTCGGCGCGACCGTCGGCGCCAGTGTGAAGGGGACGTTCAGCGCCGGGCACTTCGCCGCCCACCGCGGCGGCCCCTGGAAGACCGGGCTCAGCCAGATCGACCAGGGCAACCCGTTCACGCGCCGCCCCAACGACGACTCCTGGGCGGCCGAGTTCGCCGGCAACGAGAAGGTGACCCGCTGGCGGTCGGGCACCTACGACTTCGGGGTCGGCCTGGTCAGCGGCGCCGTCTCCGGATTCGTCGGCGGGGCCGCGTCCTCCGCGATCTTCGGAGTGAAGGACAAGGACGGCCATGTCCACCATCTCTCCGGCTCGGACGCCCTGTTGGCGGGCGCGCTCGGCGCGGCGGGCAGCCTGGCCGGCGCCCTCACCACCGGCCTGGGCCGTACCATGATCATCCAGAACCTCGGCGGCCGCTCGTACCACCGCCAGGGCTTCTTCGACATCTTCGCCGTCGGCGGCCTGGGCAAGCTGGTGGACAAGATCTTCTCCAACCTGTATCTGTCGGGGGCGATCGTCAAGTCCGCCCAGCCGGGCTACTACCAGGGCTCGGGCGAGGCACCGGGCGCGAACGGGGGGCAGTGATGACAGTCGTCCACGTCGCGCCGAAGGGCCGGGGCGCCCATCGCACCCTCGCCGCCGCCCTGGCCGCCGCGCCCGCCGGCGCCGTGGTGCGGATCGCGCCGGGCACCTACGAGGAGTCCCTGCGGCTCACCCGGCGCGTCACCCTGGAGCCGGAGGCCGGCTCCGGCTCGGTGGAGCTGCGTTCCCCCGGCGGGCCCGCCCTGACCGTGTCCGCCCCGGGCTGTGCGCTCACCGGTCTGGTGCTGCGGGGCGCGGACCCGGCGGAGGTACTGGTCCGGGTCGCCGACGCGGCCGGGCTGACCCTCGTCGACTGCGAACTGAGCGGCGGCCGGGTCGAGGTGACCGGCTCCGCGTCGGGCGCCTCCGCGGTGGCCAACACCGCCCTGGGACTCGACGACGACCTGTCCGCCGAGCTGTCCGACCCCGTCGACGGCGGCGGGGTGCTGCTGCTGCGCCGCACCCGGCTGGGCTCCGTGCGGAACACGGCACTGCATCTGACCGGGGACGCGCGGGCCCGCGTCGAGGACACGCTGATCCACGAGGTGGAGGGCATCGGCGCGGTGCTCTCCGGCTCGGCGGTACTGCTCGCCGAGGGGCTGCGGATCGAGGGAACCTCCGGCTCCGCGCTGCGCGCCCGGGGCAGCGGCCGGCTGCTGGCCGCGGACTGCGCCCTGACCGGAGCGGGCCGCAACGGCGTGCTGGTGCAGGACACCGCCGAAGTACTGCTGACCGCCTGCCGGATCGAGCGGCCGACCGGATCGGGGGTGCAGGTCTCGCACCAGGCGCGGGCCGAGCTGACGGACTGCCGGATCACCGGGGCCGGCGACCACGGCGTGGTCGCGAACGAGGCGTCCCGGCTGACCGCGCGGGGCTGCCGGGTGACCGAGTCCGGCGGGCACGCGGTGCTTGCCACCGACGCCACGGCGGTGACCCTCGCAGACTCGGAGTTCGACCGGGCCGGCGCCACCGCGCTCCACCTGGGCGGGCAGGCGCACGCCCAGGTGACGGGCTGCCGGGTGCGCGGCACCGGCGACCACGGTCTTGCGGCGGCGCAGCGGGCACGGGCCGAGGTGGCGGAGAGCTCGCTGGACGGCTTCCGGGTCTGCGGAGTGCACGTGGAGGGCGAGGCGCGCGCGGTGCTGGACACGGTCCGGGTGAGGGGCGGCGAGACCGGGGTACGGCTGCGGTCGGCCGCCGAGGAGCCGTCCGAGCTGCGGGACTGCTCGGTGGGCGGGCAGCGGCGCAGCGGTGTCGAGGTGGGCGTGGAGTCCTCGGTCGAGCTGACCGGCACCCGGGTGGCCCAGGTGGGCGGCGCGGGCGTGACCGTGGACGCCGGGGGCCGCCTGCGGATGGCCGGCGGCACGGTCACCGGCGCCGCGGGAAGCGGGCTGGTGCTGGAGCGGGGCGCCGCCGCCGAGGTGCGCGCGGTGCGGATCGAGGACTGCGGGAAGAACGGAATCCTGGCCGGTGAGGCCGTCACCGGCACGTTCGACCACTGTGACCTGTCGGGCTCCACGTTCCCCGCGCTGCACGTCGGCAAGGGCGCCGACGTACGGTTCCGCGGCTGCCGGGTGTTCGACTGCGGACAGGACGTGGGTCTCGCCGACGGAGCGCAGCCGGTGTTCGAGGACTGCGCGGCGGTTCGGGTGCGCACGACCGTGCTGCCGACGCTGGCCGACCGCACGGGGGCGCCCCCGGCGGCTCCGCTCACGCCCTTCACCCCCGACCGCCCGGACGCTCCGGCCGCCGAGAGTACGCCCGGGGCGGGCGCGGA
Source organism: Streptomyces sp. NPDC052043 (assembly GCF_044548235.1). NCBI lineage: Bacteria > Bacillati > Actinomycetota > Actinomycetes > Kitasatosporales > Streptomycetaceae > Streptomyces > Streptomyces sp. NPDC052043. Next base: position 32,332 of record NZ_JBIUBT010000007.1, on the reverse strand, counting down.
CGACCTGTGGCAGCAGGGCGAGCCCGAACCGGAGCCGGAGACCCTGGAGGACCTGCTGGCCGAACTGGACGAGCTGGTCGGTCTGGACGGCGTGAAGCGTGATGTGAGCGGCATGGTCAAGCTGATGCAGACGGTGCGGCTGCGGGAGCAGGCCGGGCTGCCCGCGCCGCCGCTCAGCCGTCACCTGGTCTTCGCGGGCAACCCGGGCACCGGCAAGACGACGGTGGCCCGCCTCTACGGGCGGCTTCTCAAAGCCCTCGGTCTGCTCGCGCGGGGCCATCTGGTGGAGGTCGACCGCAGTGCGCTGGTCGGCGAGTACGTCGGTCACACCGGGCCCAAGACCACCGAGGCGTTCCACCGCGCCCGCGGCGGAGTGCTCTTCATCGACGAGGCGTACGCCCTGGTCCCGGCGGGCGCCGCCAACGACTTCGGAACGGAGGCCATCGCCACCCTGGTCAAGCTGATGGAGGACCACCGGGACGAGGTCGTGGTGATCGCCGCCGGCTACCCCGACGACATGGGCCGCTTTGTCACCTCCAACCCAGGTCTGTCCTCCCGCTTCACCCGCACCCTGCTCTTCGCCGACTACACCTCGGCCGAGCTGGTCAGCATCGTCGAACACCACGCGCAGCGGCACCAGTACGAGCTGACCCCCACCGCCCACCGGGCGCTCACCGCGTACGTCGAGCGGATCCCGCGCAACGCCCAGTTCGGCAACGGACGCACCGCCCGTCAGCTCTTCCAGCGGATGACGGAACGGCAGGCGCTGCGGGTCGCCGAGCTGACCTCGCCCGATTCCGCCCAGCTCATCCAGCTGGACGAACAGGACCTGCTGTAACCCCCGACGCCTTCTGGAGCCCGATCGTCATGTCCTCGCAGCGTTTCGCCGACACCTTCCGCGACAAGCCGGCCCGTGCCCCGCGCGGCATGGTCCCCGGCCGCCGGGTCTGGGCGACGGTCGGCTGGACCGCCGCCGCGACCGCCACGGTCACCCTGTCCGCCTCGCTGGCGCAGCACGTGACGTTCGGCGCCGGCGGCCGTGACGCTACGGCCGTGACCGCCGCGTCCACCGTGCCCGTGGTAACGGAGTCCGTATCGCCGTCCCCGAGCGAGCCCACGCCGTCGGCGTCCTCCGCCTCGCCGAGCGAGGACCCGGTGAAGCAGCAGAAGACGGTGGAGCACGTCACCGTCCAGCAGCCGCCCGTGCAGCCCCCCACCGAGCGGGCCGAGCAGAAGAAACCGAGGTCGACCCCGGACGCGACGACCCAGGACAGCAACACCGTGCAGGCGCCCACGGAGGACTTCTCCCGGCCGGTCGGCGCCATCGCCGGCCGCTACGACCCGTTCGTCGGCAAGTGCGTGCAGCTCGTCGACAGCACGCTCCAGCTCTACACCTGCAACGGCAGCCCCGACCAGCAGTGGAAGTTCGCCGCCGACGGCACCCTCCAGAAGAACGGCCGCTGCCTCTCACTGGCCAACCGCTACACGGACGACGGCACCCGGGTCGTGATGGACGCATGCGACGCGACCGACGTCATGCAGTGGCGCTACTCGCCCGGTTACGACATCGTCAACGTCGCGGCCGACAAGTGCCTCGACGTGGCCAACGCCGACACGACGGACGGGACGCCCCTCCAGATCGCCTGGTGCTCCGCCAACGCGGCTCAGAAGTGGAACGTGCCCTGACACCGGGCTCTCGACCCGGGCGGACTGTGCTGGGGGACGCCGCAGCCGTCTCCGTGCACACGACCTGTTACGTGATGAATCAGTCAGTATCGAATCTCGATGAGGCGGCCCTCCACGTCCGGTTCGGGCACCATGGGAACCCGCTCTGCGATCCCGAGCGCGATCCGGTGCGCCGACCAGGCGGCGGCAGTGGCGTCGAGTACATCGTCCACGGCGACCCGATCGGCCTCTCCGAGTTCGTCCGGGAGCACGAGGCCCGCCTCGGCCAGCAGTGCGCGGCGCAGGCTCTGGCCGCGCCAGGTCTTCTTGGCGTAGGCCAGTGGCACCCCGCCGGCCAAGGCTTGGAAGGACACCTCGGGGTGCACCTCGTGAATGCGTTCATCGGCAAGCCAGCACGCCCGAGCCTCGAGAAGTTTCGGTGCCAGCGCCCACGCCTGCTGGCTCAGCCGGCTCCCGGTGAGCTCCTGGCACCGGTTTGCGGCTGCCGGATAATCAAGCTCCTGCCACGCGGGCCGTGGCGCGATGAGGAAAACGCTGCTGCGTCGCGTTCCCAGCAGCGCCTTGGCCGCGAGATCAGCGGCACGCCAGCCCTTCTCACCAAGACCCAGCGGCATGTCCACCGCGATCGCCGCTACCGCACCGGCACGCTGGATCAGCGTATCGAGAGATACGGCCACCAGACTTCCCGCGTACGCGCCGCCGCTGAGCCGAATCCCCACCCACCCCTGCTTACCGCAGGCGTCGATCCCCAGGACGTCCATCCCATCCCCCAGACCCACTCGGACCGAAAGGTACCGGCCCGTCCACTGTCGGCAGCGGACGGGACAGCAGCTGTGACAGGTCGAACACGCTGACCTACAGGTTCTCCGCCGCCCCGATACCACCGGGCAACGCGGCCGCGTCAGGGTAGTCGGCGCGCCGGTCAGGTCTCCATCACGGCATCGCAGTCGGAGCAGATCGCGGTTGCGTACTCCACGGGGTACCACGGTGTCTCAGGGCGCTCGGAGGGCTTCCAGCGGGTCGTCTCCATGGCGAAGGTGTCCTTGCCGCAGAGGGTTCGTGGTCCGGTCGTGCCGGGGGAACCCGGCGCGGCGGGCGCCGCGTGCACCCGGCGGACGAGCCACTCCTCACCACGCGGTCCACGTGTGTCCGCCCCCTTGTCGACCTCGTACACGACGACGATCTCGCCCATGCCTCTACCATAGGCCGCCGCGCGGCCCGACCCGCCCACCTTTCACCGTGACACGGTCGAAGGCGCGAGGTTGACCAGAGGTTCTCGGTCGGGCCACCGAGCGGGATGACGAAGGCGGCCCGATCCCGAGGCCCGGGGCTTCACCCTGGGGGTCGACCGGGTTTGCCCGCCATCGCGACTGCGAGAGAATGTGAGAATACAGCCGACTGTATGAGGTCCCGCTCGAGTGCCCGAAGTCCAGGGCCCGGCCTCCGATATCAGTTGGATGGGCAACTACTCAACTCGATTAACGGCATGCGCCGATTCGCGCCCGAGCTTCGGCCGCGGCCCTGGGCGACCATCTGCGCCCTACAGGAGGTGTCGGCCATGGCCATTCTCACTCCTCACGCGACACGACGGACACGCCGCTTTGCCGAGCAGCGCTGGCTGCTCGATGCCGTCATCCAGACTGTCGGATTGGAATGGGATCAAGGTCGCATCGGGTATGCGATGGGGCCGTGCGGGTTTCCGGCTCGACCGGATTTCGAGCGGGTCAGCAACCGGGTCGAGAAGTTCGATGACATTGCTCGGGAATTCGCGGCCGTCGGGCTCGCGCGACTGCGGCGCGCGGAAGATGCTCGACTAGCCGGTCACGAAGTCAGCGAGCGTGAACACAGCTTCATTGCCAGCGTCCTGTTCAGCCAGGCGCAGTGGCCAATCTTCGAGAACACCGAGGAGAACCATCGCCTCGAGTCGCTCAAGAACGCCGCCTACGCAGCGTACGCCAGGACCGCCGACCACCCTGTTCGACAAGTTGAGTTGCCGTGGGGCGAGCGCTCTCTTCCCGGCTGGTTGCATCTGCCGCCCGGTGCCGGCGCAGACCAGCCAGTGGGGTGCGTGATCAGTATCGGCGGGATGGATTCCGCAAAGGAAATGCTCGTTGGCCTCTATGGAGATCCGATTCTTGAGCGGGGGCTCGCGGTGTTGGCGCTGGACGGGCCCGGACAGGCCAGCTGCACGCTGCGCGAGATATGGGTCCGGCCGGGTGACTTTCCCATAGCAACCGCCGCTGCACTCGATTGGCTGGAAGGCCAACCGGAGATCGATCAGTCGCGCATCGCGGTACGCGGGATCAGCATGGGGTCGATGTGGGCCACGCAAGCCGCTGCCCACAACGACCGCATCAAGGCCTGTGCCGTCGTCTACCTCTGCCAAGAACGGGGTGGACCCGCGATCTTCGGAGAAGCCTCCCCAACGTTCAAAGCGCGGTTCATGTACATGGCCGGGTACGACGACGAGAACGAGTTCGATGCAGCGGCCTCCGACCTGATAACCGTCGAGGGCCTGGGAAAACTTGTCCACTGCCCCTATCTGGCGATCGGCGGTGAGGATGACGAGCTCACCGCGCTGGAATCGACCTTCGCTCTCCTGGACGACGTCTCCGCGCCGAAGGAGCTGATGCTGCTCCAGGGAGAGCGTCATACTCTGCACAAGACGCCGTCCAGCGCCTCTGTCAACGAGCTGACATACATCGCCGACTGGTTCGCAGATTGCCTCGCCGGGCGTATTCCTGAAAGCACGCTGACGCTCGTCGGCCAGGACGGCCGGATCAGGCGAACCCCGTGGTCTGATCGCCCTCCCTACCGGCACGGTCTCCCCGAGGTTGTCCTCGGCGACGAGTAAGTGAGCGTTTGGTTCTCCTGTGTCTGTTTCATTTTGCTTGGAACGGCTCACAGCGCCGGCTCCACGCCTACCCGGGCCGGCATGCCGGTGTGGTCCGCGGGTCGGGCCCGCGGACTTCGGGGGGCCGGGGGTCCTGTCCCTACGCCGTCGCTCTCACCTCTGTGCCCAGTTCGCGTCGGGCGCGGGCGGCGGCGCCGACCGGGACGGCGTCGGAGGCCAGGGCGGCCTTGACCAGGCGGACGGGGTGGCCGCTGACCGGGGGGTCGGCGGCGAGGGCGGACAGGACGACGGGCTCCAGCAGGGGCCAGGCGCGGCTGACGCCGCCGCCGACGACCACCGTGGTGATGTCGACGACGCCCGCCGTGATCACGATCGCCCGGGCGATGCCTTCTCCTGCGCCGCGGTACACCGCGAGCGCGTCCTCGTCGCCTCGGGCGGCGGCCTCGGCGACCTCGCGGGCGGTGAGGTGCCGGCCGGTGCGGTCGGCGTAACGAGCCCCGATGGAGCGGCCGGAGGCCAACGTCTCCAGATGGCCCCGGCCGCCGCAGGAGCAGGGCAGGTCACCGAAGCCGGGGATGTGCCCGATCTCGCCGGCCGCGCCGTGCGGACCCGTGTACAGGGCGCCGTCGGTCCACAGGGCGCCGCCGACGCCGGTCCCCAGGGTCATGCCGAGGACGTCGGTCTCGCCGCGCACCGCTCCGCCGTAGACCTCCCCGTAGAGGAAGGCGTTGACGTCGTTGTCCAGGAAGGCCGGGACGCCGAGGGCTTCCTCGACGGCGGCGGTGACGGCGAAGCCGGCCCAGCCGCGGAAGGAGTCGCTGGCGACCAGGATGCGGCCGTTCGCGGAGTCCACCACCCCGGCGGCACCGATTCCGGCGCCCACCAGGCGGCCCGGGGTGCGGGCCAGCAGCGGGGCGAGCGCGTCGAGCGCGGCGCCGACCATGGCCCGGCCGCCCTCCTGCGCCGGGGTGGTGGTCTCCGCGCGGTCGAGGACGGTCAGGTCGTCGGAGCAGAGCACCACCTGGGTGGTGGTGCCGCCGATGTCGATGCCGGCGAACAGCGGCCGGAGAGTGCTGGAAATGGCGGAGTCCTGCGGGGTGTGGGGGGAAGGTAGAGGGCCGGTCACGCCTGGGCCTCCGTACGGCCGGCCGCGAGAGTGGCCAGGCGTTCGGCTCGGCGGCCCCGCTGCACCACCGGATCGGGCACCGGCACGGCGGCCAGCAGACGGCGGGTGTAGTCGGTCTCCGGATGCAGCAGCGTCGTCCCGGTGGAGCCCTGCTCCTCGATGCGGCCGGCGCGCATCACGACGACGCGCTGCGCGAAGTGCTGCACCACGGCGAGGTCGTGGGAGACGAACAGGCAGGCGAAGCCCAGTTCGCCCTGGAGCTCGGCGATGACCTCCAGGACCGCTTCCTGCACGCTCACGTCGAGCGCGCTGGTGGGTTCGTCGGCGACCAGCAGCCGGGGTTCCAGGACCAGGGCGCGGGCCAGGCTGACCCGCTGGCGCTGTCCGCCGGACAGTTCGCGGGGGGCGCGCCGGGCGAGTTCGCGGGGCAGCCGGACCCGGTCGAGGACGGCGGCCACCTTGGCCTGCCGGTCCTTGGCGGACAGATCGTGACGGTGTACCCGGAGCGGTTCGGCGATGCACTCGCCGACGGTCATACGGGCGTCGAGGGAGGCCACCGGGTCCTGGAGGACGACACCGATGCCGGAGCGCAGGGCGCGCCGGGCCCGGGCGCGGGTGCGGCCGAGGTCGGTGCCGAACAGGGAGACGGTCCCGGAGGTGGGGGGGATCAGGCCGAGCGCGACCCGGGCAGCGGTCGACTTGCCGGAGCCGGACTCGCCGACCAGACCCACGGTCTCCGCCGGCCCGACCCGGAACGACACTCCGTCGAGGGCGCGTACGGCGGCCCTGCCACGGCCGAACACCACACTGATGTCACGCAGTTCGACCACCGGCTCGCTCCCGGGCCGGTCGGTCCCAGCGGGCGGGGCCGACGGCTCGGCCGCGGAACGGTTCGTCTGGGCCGGCACGGACGCGGCAAGCCGGCCGGTGCCGTCCGCGGCCTCGGCGACGGACAGCCGGGGCACGGCGGCCAGCAGGCGCCGGGTGTAGTCGTGGGAGGGGCGCAGCAGGACGTCCTCGACCGATCCGCTCTCCACGATCTCGCCCTGGTACATGACGGCGACCCGGTCCGCGAAGTCGGCGACGACGCCCATGTTGTGGGTGACGAGCAGCACTCCGGTGCCGGTCTCGACGGCGAGCCTCCGCAGCAGATCGAGGATCTCGGCCTGCACGGTCACGTCGAGGGCGGTGGTCGGCTCATCGGCGATGAGCAGGACGGGCTCGTTGGCGATGGCCATGGCGATCACCACCCGCTGGCGCTGTCCGCCGGAGAGCTGGAACGGGTAGGCGCGGGCGCGCTTCTCCGGTTCGGGGATGCCGACCCTGCGCAGCAACTCGACGGCCTCGGCGGCGGCTTCCTTGGGGGACACCTCGCGGTGGTTGCGGATCACCTCGGCGATCTGCTTCCCGATCCGGGTGAGCGGGTCGAGCGCGGTGGCCGGCTCCTGGAACACCATGGAGACGGTCTTGCCGCGCAGTGCCGCGAGACCGTTCTCGGAGGCGCCGACGATCTGGGTGCCGGCGATGACGGCGCTGCCGGTGGCGCGGGCGTTCCCGGCGAGCAGGCCCATCGCGGCGAGCGCGACGGTCGACTTGCCGGAGCCGGACTCGCCGACCAGCGCCAGCGTCTCGCCCGGTCGGACCTGGAGGGACACGCCCCTGACCGCGGGTACGTCGCCGGTCTCGGTGGTGAAGACGACGCCGAGGTCGTCGAGTTCGAGGATCGGGCCGGACGTCGCGGCGCGGGCGGCGGAGCCCTTGGTGGTGGCGGTCATCCGCGTCCCCTCACATCGAATGCGTCGCGGAGTCCGTCCCCGATCGCGTTGAACGCCCACACCACCAGGATGATGGCCAGGCCGGGCGGCAGGATGAGCCACCAGTAGCCGGAGTAGGCGGCGGTGAGACCGGCGGAGAGCATGCCGCCCCAGTCGGTCTGCGGCGGCCGGACTCCCATGCCCAGATAGGAGACATAGGCGACCAGCAGGATGGCATCGGCGACCTGGAAGGTCGCGGCGACGATGATGGTCGAGACCGAGTTCGGCAGGATGTGACGCAGGATGGCCCGGGCGTGCGTGCCGCCGATGGCGCGCAGGGTCAGGACGTAGTCCCGGTTCTTCAGGGTCAGTGTCTCGGCGCGGACCAGCCGGGACGGCACCAGCCAGGACACCAGGCCCAGGATGAGGACGAGACCGGTCAGGCCCGGCGTGGTGATGGCGGAGACCACCAGCAGGATGAACAGCGCGGGGATGGCGATGCCGGCGTCGACGATCCGCATCATCACGGCGTCGATCCAGCCGCCCGCGTAACCGGCGGCGGCGCCCCACAGGGTGCCGATGACGGTGGCGAGGACGCCCGCCGCGAGGCCGACGATCAGGGAGACCTTGCCGCCGTACATCAGCCGGCCCAGCTCGTCGTGTCCGACGGCGTCGGTGCCGAGCCAGTGCGCGCCGCTGGGGGCGAGGTTGACCTGCTGGAGCAGGGTGTGGGTCTGGTCGGTGGAGTACACCAGCGGACCGACGAAGCAGAACAGGAAGAAGAAGGCCACGACGGCGAGTCCGACGACGGCCAGCTTGTTGCGCAGAAAACGGCGGACGGCGAGCCGTACGCCGGAGGCCTCGCGCGGTGCTGCGTCCTTCGCCGGGGCCATGTCCGGCTGGATGACGGCGCTCATGCCCGACCTGCCTTCACTCGGGGGTCGATGATCCACTGGACGATGTCGGCGAGCAGGGTGCCGACGACGGTGGCGACGGCGATCACCAGGACGCAGCCCAGCAGGACCGGGTAGTCGGAGGACTGCGCCGCGGTCCAGAACAGCAGCCCCATGCCGGGGTAGTTGAAGAGCTGCTCGACGACCAGGGCGCCGCCGAAGAGCACCGGCACGTAGTAGCCGAGCATGGCGACCACGGGCGTCAGCGAGTTGCGGAACACATGCCGCCACAGGATGGCCTGGGAGCGGGAGCCGCCCGCCCTGGCCGTGCGGACGTAGTCCTCGGAGAGGTTCTCCAGGGTGGCCGACCGCATGTAGCGGCTGAACACCGCGACCATGGAGGCCGCGCCCGCGACCACCGGCAGCACCAGGGCCTGCGGGTCGGAGAGCACCTGGCCCAGCGTCTCGCCCTGCGGAGCCTGCGACGGGAACCACGCCAGCATCTGGCTGAAGACCAGCACCAGGATCAGCCCGAGGAAGTACACGGGCGTGGAGTAGGCGATGAAGCTCAGCGTGGTGATGACGTAGTCCACCGGCTTGTTGCGGCGCATGGCCTGCCACATGCCCAGCGGGATCGCCAGGACGAGGCCGACGAGCGCCGACAGCACGGTGAGGACCAGGGTCTTCGGCAGCCGCTCGGCGATGAGCTGGGAAACCGGCTCGTTGAGGGTGTACGAGGTTCCGAGGTCCCCGTGCAGCAGTTGGCCGAGGTAGTAGAAGTACTGCACGGGCAGGGACTTGTCGAGGCCCTGTTCGTGGTTGAAGCGGGCGATCTGCTGTGCGGTGGCCTGCGGCCCGAGGATCCCGCGTGCGGGGCCTCCGGGCAACGCGTGCAGCAGGCCGAAGACGACGATCGTCACGATGACGATCACCGCGACGGCCTGGAGGACGCGTCTGATCAGGTACGAGGAAGTGCTCATGTGTTTTCCGGTCGCTTCGTCTCTGTGGTGCGCGCGGGTGTCACCTGGACATGGACGTCACTGCGACGTGGGTGTCGGTGCGGAGGGGTGCCGGTGTGGCGCGAACGCGCGCGGGCCCCGGCAACCGGCAGGCTGCCGTCGGCCCGCGCGGGCGCCGACCGGGCTTACTTGGTCCACTTCCACATGGCGGGGTGGAAGTTGGCGAGGGAGTCCTGGGCGAAGCCGCCGAGGCCGTCCTTGACCACGGAGATCTGGTAGTCGGGCTCCGGCAGCCAGATCACGGGGAGGTCCTTGGCGAGCGCGGCGCTGTACTTCTGTACCGCCTCGTTCGAGGAGGACGTGGTGGTCTCGTTGATCAGCTTGTCGACCCCGGCGTTGGAGTAGCTGCCGAAGTTGGAGCCGCCGCCGGTGGCGAAGAGCGAGTCACCGCTCGGGTAGGCGGGGAAGTACCAGCTGCCCGCGGTGCCGAAGAAGGACAGCTGCCACTTGCAGTTCGACTCGTCGGCGGTGCACTGGCCGGACTGCGACAGGACGGAGTTGACCGGGGCGGTCTTGATGCCGAACTTGATGCCGGTCTCCGCGAACGACGACTGCAGCGCGCTCATCATGTTGTCGGTCACGGTGGAGCCGGACTGGGACAGCACCTCCATCTCGAACTTGGTGCCCTTGCCGACGCCCGCGCCGCACTGGTTGTCGCCGCTGCCGGGGCTGGTGCACACCATGGTGCCGCCCTGCTCGGTCCAACCGTGGTCGGTGAGCAGCTTCTTCGCCTTGGCGGTGTCGAACGGGTACGGGTTGTTCTTCTGCTCCGAGGAGACGAAGGACGAGTCCTGGCCCTGCGGGATCGGGCCGTAGGTGGAGACGGCGGTGCCGTTGAAGACCACCTTGGAGAGGGTGGTCTGGTCCACCGACATCTGGATCGCCTGGCGGGCGTACAGCTGCTTGAACACCGGGCCCATGGTCGGGTTGTTGAAGTTGTACGGCATGTAGGTGATCGCCCAGCCGGTCCACGGCTTCACCGAGTAGCCCTTGGCCTTGAAGGACGACTCCTGGCTCAGGTCGGTGGCGTTGATGTAGCCGTAGTCGACGGTGCCCGCGCGGAGGGCGTTCACCTCGGCCTCGGTGGTGGTGAACGGCAGCAGGTTGACGTTCTTGATGTTGGCCTTGCCGCCGCCGTCGTACTTCGCGTTGGCGGTCAGCTCCACCTTGCCCGCGGTGGAGAACGACTTGATGGTGTACGGGCCGCTGACCGTCTTCCACAGCGGGTCGGTCGCATAGCCGGAGATCTTCTTGGCGGCGTTGTTGAGGTACGTCCAGACCTTCTTGGCGCCGGCGGCGGTGCGGTCCAGGTCGGAGACGGCGCCGGAGTCGCTGGCCTTGTCCCAGACGTGCTGCGGCATCGTGCGGATCATGCTCAGCTCGTTGGCGAGCATCCACTCCTGGTTGTACGCCTTGTCGAAGGTGATCGTGAAGTGCGTGTCGTCGATCGTCTTGAAGGAGGTCCAGTTGTCCGGCGCCTTGCCCGGGCTGTAGCTTGCCCAGTCCGCCTTGTTGGCCTTGACCAGGTTGAACCAGAACTCCACGTCGCGCGAGGTGATCTGCTTGCCGTCGCTCCAGTGACGATCGCCGAGGGTGATCGTCACGCTCTTGCTGTCCGCAGCGAACTTCGCGTCGGTGGCCAGCGAGTTGTCCTTGTTCCAGCCGACCTTGCCGGTGGAACCGTCGTACGCGATCAGCGGCTCCCAGACGGCCTGGGATATGGAGGAGTTGTTGGTGTTCAGGTGCGAGGCGGTACCGACCGGGAGGATCCAGTTCGGCGTGAAGTTCGCCGGCAGGGCGTAGTTGATGGTGTCCGACGACGCCGAGCCCGAGGACGACGAGCCACCGCCCCCGGAACAGCCGGTGAGCAGCGCGCCGGTGATGACGGCGGCACCCGCGACGAGGGCCCAGCGGCGGCCGGCCGCCGTGTGAGCAAGGAACATGACTCTCCTCAGAGTGAAAGGACCCGCATCCATCCCGGGAGGACCCGGGCCGGCGCCGCGGGATCGGCGCTGTGTATGGCGACATACAACGACGGACGCGCCGAACAAACAAACAAGATTTAGTAAAAAGTAAGTTTCTGCAGTTTCGACAAAAGTCACAGTCGGCCACTTCAGGCGCCTCAAGTGGTTTCTATGTACCGATTTGAGGCGATTTAACTGTGCGCTGACGCCGTCCACTTCCTTCACGGAGACTGTTCCCTGCCTGCCAGGACGGGCGTACTCTCTCCGTCACATCCACCATTGCGGAAGTTACTTCGTACATGACTGAAATAAGTGCACGGGGCCGCAGGACCACCAAGGGCGTGTCCCTGAAGGGCGCGACGTCGAAGGGCGCCGCACAGAAGGGCACGGCCATCGCCGCGCGGGTCCTCGAACTCGTCGCCTCGGGCCAGGCCACGTCCCGCGCCGAACTCGCCCAACTCCTCGGCACGGCCCCCTCCACCATCTCCCTCACCGTGGCCCAGCTGGTCGAGCGCGGGCTCATCGCCGAGGAGGGCACCCACTCCTCCACCGGCGGCCGCCCCCGCAGGGTGCTCAGGGCGGGCAGCAACGACGAGTACGCCGTCGCCGCCGACGTCGGCGGCCGCCATGCCCGGATCGGGGTGGTGCTCCCGGGCGGCGGTGTCCGTGACGTCGCCAACGTCCCTTTCGAGATCGCCGACGGTCCCGAGGCCGCCCTGCCGAGGCTCGCCGAGCACCTGGAGTCCCTCGCCGAGCAGCGTGGACGCGACCAGCTCCGCGGCGTCGGGCTCTCCCTGCCCGGGCCGGTGGACGTCGCCGCCGGCGCCGTCGTCCAGCCGTCCCGGATGCTCGGCTGGAATCGCTTCCCGGTCGCCGCCTGGCTGGAGGAGCGCTTCGGGGTCCCGGCCGTCGTCGACAACGACGCCAACTGCATGGCGGTCGGTGAGCAGAGCGTCAGGCCCGCCGAGCACCGGCAGTCGATCACGGTGAAGATCGGCTCGGCGATCGGTGCCGGCGTCATCGCCGACGGCCGCCTCTACCGGGGCGCCCGCGGAGCTGCCGGCGACATCACCCACATCCGCATCGACGGCGGCGCCGACATCCCCTGCTCCTGCGGCAACACCGGCTGTCTGGAGACCGTGGCGTCCGGCGCCGCGCTCGTGCGCATCCTGCGCGAACGCGGTCTCGACGTCGCCGGCCCCGAGGACGTCGTACGGCTCGTCACCGACGCCGACCCGGAAGCCACCCGAGCCGTCCGCAGGGCCGGCGACCACCTCGGCCGGGTACTCGCCGCCAACGTCAACTTCTTCAACCCGGACGCCGTCTACCTCGGCGGCATCCTCTCCACCCTCGAACCGTTCGTCGCCGCGGTGCGCAGCCAGCTCTACGAGAGCTGCCACCCGCTGGTGACCGAACACCTCACCATCGAGCGAGTCGTCCTCGGCGCAGACGCCGGACTGGTCGGCGCCGGACTGTTCGCCCTGCAGCACTCCCTGGCCCGCGCTCTGGGCGATGCCGGGGGCACCGGCACGGACGGGTTCCGTACCGCCGCGCCCCCCGGAAGGGGCTGACGCCCGCTCAAAAAGTCCCGCACCGGGTGAACTCCCGCCCCCGGCCACACCGCCCACTCCGCACCACCCCGCACGAGGAGCCATGTCCCACACCCGCACCGCCGTCACCCGTCCGGTCATCGCCGTCGCCGGCCTCGGCATCGAGTCCTCCACCTTCTCCCCGGCCCGCACCGAAGCCCCCGCCTTCCACCCCTCGCGCGGCGCCGAGGTCCTCGACCGGTACCCGTTCCTCGCCCCCGGCGAGGAACTGCGCGAGGCCGCCGAATGGCACGGCGCCCTGGTCGGCAAGTCACTGCCCGGCGGCACCGTCACCGCCACCGCCTGGACCGCGCTCACCGACGAACTGATCGAACGCCTCGCCGCGCTACCCCGGTTGGACGGCCTCTGGTACGACATCCACGGCGCCATGACCGTGGAGGGGATCGACGACGCCGAGGCCGTGCTGCTGGAACGGATCCGCGCCACCGTCGGCCCCGACGTGATCGTCTCCACCTCGATGGACCTGCACGGCAACGTCTCCCGGGAACTCGTCCACGGCAGCGACCTGATCACCTGCTACCGGATGGCCCCGCACGAGGACCACATGGAGACCAAGGAGCGTGCCGTCCGCAACCTGGTCGACCTGCTCGCGTCCGGCGCCCCCCGCCCGGTCAAGGCGTGGGTCCCGGTCCCGGTGCTGCTGGCCGGCGAGCAGACCTCCACCCGGATCGAACCAGCGAAGAGCGTGTACGCGGCGGTCGACGAGGTCGAGGCCGCCGACGGCGTGACGGACGCCGCCATCTGGGTCGGCTACGCCTGGGCCGACGAACCCCGCAACCGCGCCGTCGTGGTCGTCACCGGCGACGATGCGGCGGCGGTCTCGGCCGGGGCCGAACGACTCGCCCGGGGCTTCTGGAACGCCCGCCACGACTTCGACTTCGTCGCCCCGACCGGCACCTACGACGAACTCCTCGACGAGGCCCTCGCCTCCGACCAGCGGCCGTACTTCATCAGCGACACCGGCGACAACCCCACCGCGGGCGGCGCCGGTGACGTCACCTGGGGCCTGACCCGGCTGCTCGAGCGCCCCGAGTTCCAGAAGGAGGACGGGCCGACCGTCCTCTACGCCTCGGTGCCGGGCCCCGCCGCGATCGAGACCGCCGTCGCCGCCGGGATCGGCGCCACCGTCACCGTCACCGCCGGCGCCGAGGTCGACGACCGGCACGCCGGCCCCGTCACCCTCACCGGCGTGGTCCACGCGATCCGGCACGGCGACCGGGACGCGAAGACCGAGGTCGTCATCCGGGTCGGCAGCGTGTACGCGATCCTCACCAGGTTGCGGAAGCCGTACCACCACGAGCACGACTTCACCGACCTCGACCTCGACCCGCGCTCCGCCGACATCGTGATCGTCAAGATCGGCTACCTGGAGCCCGAGCTGTTCGACATGTCGGTCGGCTGGAAGATGGCCCTCACTCCCGGCGGTGTCGACCAGGACCTGGTACGCCTCGGCCACCGCCGCATCCGCCGCCCGATGTTCCCCTTCGACCGCGACATGGCCGACCCGAACCTGACGGCCCGTGTCATTCCGGCCTCCGACCAGCCGCTCACCGGGGACGACGAGTGACCGACCGCACCCCCCGGTCCCTCGGCTCGCCCCAGGCCGGCGGTGCGGGCCGGGCCCCAGCACCGGTGGCGGCCGACGAGGTTCCCGGGCCGGCTGTACCTTCCCGGCGGCCCGCACTGGAGATCGCCGTCACCTCACCGGCCGGTGCCCGTGTCGCCCTCGACCACGGAGCCGATCGCGTCGAACTCTGCACCGGCCTGGAACTGGGCGGTCTGACCCCGTCGGCCGCCCTCGTCGAGGCGGTCGCCGCCGTAGGCCTGCCGGTGCAGGTCCTGGTCCGCTGCCGACCGGGCGACTTCGTCCACGACGCCGAGGAGATCGCCCTGATGGTCGCCGAGGTGCGGTCCGTGATCGCCTCCGGCGCCTCCGGCGTAGTCGTCGGCGCGCTCACCGTCGACGGCCGCCTCGACACCGACGCCGTCACCCGCCTCGCCGCGGCGGCTCATGACACGGGCCGCCCCGTCGAGGTGACCCTGCACCGCGCGATCGACCTGTCCGCGGACCCGGTCGCCACCGCCGCGCTGTTGCCCGCCCTGGGGCTCACCCGGGTGCTCACCTCCGGCGGCGCCCCGGCAGCCGGAGAGGGACTCGCCGCGCTCGCCGCCATGGTCGAGGCCGCGCCCGGCGTGCAGGTGATGGCGGGCGGCGGGGTGCGCCCCGCCGACATCCCGGCCCTGACCGCCGCCGGTGTCGCCGCCGTCCACCTCTCCGCGAAGCGCCGCGCAGAACCCCGGCGCGGGGGAACGTGGATCCCCCTCGGCGCCTCCAGCGCCTCCGCCGAGCAGGACACGCACTTCGTCACCGACCCAGCGGTGGTCGCCGAGGCCAGGAGAATGCTGGAATCGCGGGCGAGAACGAGGAGCCACCGGCCTGGAAGGAGAGCCACAACGCCTCCCACCGCCGCGTCCGCGCCCGCATCGAGCACACCTTCGCCCACATGAAGAGCTGGAAGATCCTGCGCGACTGCCGCCCCAGAGGCGACGGCGTCCACCACGCCATGCTCGGCATCGCCCGCCTGCACGACCTCACCCTCACCGGCTGACGAGCAGACGGGGCAGGTCAACCTGCCCGCCCCAGAATAATTACGCGACGCCGTCCAGCGTCGGCGTCCTGATCCGGGGCATGCAGGGACCGCCCCCTCAGTTGAAGTACACCAGGATGCGGCCGGAGTTGCCCGAGTCGACCTCTCGGCGCACATAGAGCTTGCGGATGTGCTTCTGGTCCAGGAAGGCAAGGACCCGGGCCCTAAGCCGTCCCGATCCCTTGCCGGGGATGATCTCCGCGACCGGTTCACCCGCATGGGACGCCCTGAAGAGAAACTGACGCAACGCGAGCTCGATGTCCCGGTTGTTACGGAAGACCGGGTGGAGATCGAGCGTCATCATCGGGATCCTCCTTCGTTGTCACGGTGAGCCTAGGCGTCCGGCTGCAAGATCCACCAGCAGGCCTCCCACAGAGTCACCCCGTAGTACCTGGGCACCCGGACGCCGCCGTCGCCTCGCTTGAGCTGCGCCGGGCGGAGTCGGTTGCGGCAGGCTGGCGAAGAGCTTCTCCTGGCGCGACTACCGGGACCTTCTCATCGCGGCCCACGCTCAGCTCGGCGGTCCGATCGTCCTGGTCTGGGACAACCTCAACGTGCATAAGGCTGCAGGACTACGGAAATTCGCCGAGAGCCGGGACTGGCTGACCATCTACTACCTGCCGCCCTATGCACCCGATCAATCCCGTCGAGGGTATCTGGTCCCTGCTGGGCGCGGCAGGCTCTCCAACGTCGCCTTCACCACGCCGGACCACCTAATGCAACACGTAAGAAGCGGCCTCCGCCACATCCAGTACCGCAGTCACCTCATAGACGGCTGCCTCACCAAGACAGGACTGACGATCAGCCCTTGATCACCCGCGGAACATCACGAGCTCAACGTCCGTGACGCAGGACAGGGCGGTCCACCCTGGGATCGAGCTTGGCGAGTATCGGTCCAGCCAGATGATCATCGCGTCGCCGTCCTGGGCTGCTGCTTGGAAGTACGGCGTCAGAGCTTCGTAGTGGTGGACGACATACGACAGCCAATGCTCGTCTCAGTGATGCTGGGATACAGATCGGCCTAGGCCAGCTCCCTGACGGTAACGCTGCCGATCCAGGTGTGGCTTGGTGTGGCAGCCAGGGCGGCGGCTGCGGTGCGAACCTGCTCAGGAGTGAGGTAGCGGGGTGGTCCCCAATCATCTGCTCCAGAAAGTTCCTCCTCGTTGTGGACGATGTCGACGGGGAAACTGACACGCCGCAGTAGGAAGCCAAGCTCTGACAGGCGACCAAGGCTTGCGCCATCCGACGTCACGAGTTCGAGTTCAGTAATCCCTCGGACGTGAGTATTCAGCTTCCCTCGGCAATGCGAAAGCCCCCACGGACACTGCTCTGCAAGTCCGTGCGTCTGCAGCAATTCGTCAGAAAGATAAGATAGGTTCGCGCTAACCTGCAACTGCCAAGTTGCGCGGCTCACAGGGAGTATCCGATGACCTCTGCGGCACTGGACCACGACGCCTGGATACGCACCTTCGACGCGGGCCCGAAAAGCGGACCCATGGTCGATGGATTTCGCCTCGTATGCTTCCCACACGCGGGAGGTTCAGCAAGTTTCTACTTCCCGTACTCCAAACTCCTGCGGCCGGAGATCGAGGTGCTGGCGGTGCAGTATCCGGGCCGGCAGGACCGGCGGGGGGAGCCCTGTCTGGATGAGATCGGCGCGTTGGCGGACCGGGCGGCCGAGGTGCTGCGGGGGCATCGCCCGAACGAGCGGCTGGCCTTTTTCGGCCATAGCATGGGTGCGGCGGTCGCCTTCGAGACGGCTCGTCGGCTGGAGGAGGGGCCAGGTCCACGGGTGTTGCATCTCTTCGCCTCAGCCCGGCGGGCGCCGAGCGCCTTCCGTCCGGAGTTCGTGCACCGGAAGGACGACGACGGGCTGGTCGCCGAGTTGCAGGCGCTCAGCGGTACGGATCCCGTGCTGCTCGCCGATCCCGAGGTGCGGGCTCTGCTCCTCCCGACCATCCGCTCCGACTACCGTGCGATCGAGTCCTACCGGTGTGAGCAGGATGCCTCGGTCGCCTGTCCGGTGACCGTGCTCATCGGGGACGCCGATCCCCGGGTCTCCGTGACGGACGCCCGCCTCTGGGAAGGGCACACCAGCAGGGGTTTCGAGGTGCGGGTGCTTCCAGGCGGTCACTTCTACCTGGAGGAACAGCGAGATGTCGTCGTGGCCGGGATCCGGGCGGCGCTGCACGAACATCTCTGAGTCGCCGTGATTGACGTCACAGGTCGCCATATGCCGTCCACCGCACGCTCTGGCGGCCACGCAAGGTGTTTCCTGCCGGCCGCCGCCGTGCAGTGCCGCCGGGACGGCCGTCGCCCCGGTCCGCTTCACCGCGCGCCGCAGTGCATGCCCCTCGCTCCGCCGGTCACCCCCTCGACGCCGGGCCATCACCAGCCCGCCTCAACCGCTCGACCGTGCCCTCACCGCGTAGACCGTCGCAGTAGATCGCGAGCATCCGACTGGGCAGCCGGGCGTCATCCGTGCGCTGTGCCGCGATCAGGGTGCTCGCCATGACGGCCATGAGATCGGCGACGGTCACGTCCTCACGGACACCAGCCCGCTGAGCGCGCGTCAGCAGCACGCCGAGTGCCTCGTTCAGGCCAAGGGCGGCTGGGCCTGTGACCTCGCCGACGTCGACCCCAGCCCCGATCAGCGCGTCGACCAAGTCCTTCTTGACGCGGCCCTCCTCCAGGACGTCGAAGAGAAAGCCGAACAGCACCCCGATGGGATCCGCCAGGTCGGCCAGCGCGCGGGCCTTTTGGGTCAGCCGCTGGATCCGGGTGATGATCACCGCCTCGAACAGCACCTCCTTGGTAGGGAAGTGCCGATGCACGGTGCCCGGCCCGACGCCGGCGCGGCGCGCGATCTCATCCAGCGATACCGAGTGCCCTTCCACCGCGAAGGTCTCCAGCGCGGCGGCGAGGATCTGGTCACGGTTGCGGCGCGCGTCGGCACGCAGCGGCCTTGGAGGGGGAGGCGCATAGGGGATGGCGGAGTCCAGCCCCGTCGACTTCCCGACTGCCATGGTGCCTCCCGATCGTGACAACACCCCCGCGGGTACGCCTCAGGGCGGCGGAGGTCTTCGATTGTAACCGCACTTCGTTGACAACCGGGGCAGCGGCCCCGTATCGTCCGCAACCGGGTCCGTGGACCCGGTTAGCCAGACTGGTTCCACCCGTTCCTTCCATTCCGGGGAGTCCCACCGTGTCAACTTCAGCGGCGCCAAGCCCCAACTCCGGCCTCCGCAGAGTGCTGCCCGGGCTGATGCTCGCGCTCCTGCTCTCCATGCTCGACGCGATGATCGTCGCCACCGCTCTGCCCACCATCGCGGGTGACCTCGGCGGATTCAGCCGCCTTTCCTGGGTCATCACCGCATACATCCTCACCTCCACGGTCTCCACCCCGCTCTGGGGCCGGATGAGCGACTTCTTCAGCCGCAAGCAGCTGCTCCTCGCCTCGATCGTGATCTTCACAATCGGTTCCGTGCTCTGCGGCGTCGCCCAGTCCATGGGGGCACTGATCGCCTTCCGTGCTCTCCAGGGCATCGGCGCGGGTGGACTGATGGTGGGCGTGATGGCGGTGATCGGCGTCATGGCTCCCCCGCGGGAGCGCGGCAAGTACCAGAGCTACATCGCCGCCCTCAGCGCGGTCGCTACTGTCGGCGGTCCGCTGCTCGGGGGCGCGCTCACCGACCATGCCTCCTGGCGCTGGGCGTTCTACCTCAACCTGCCGATCGCCGCCGTCGCCGTCTGGTTCGTCGCTGCCCGGCTCAACCTCCCGCACAACCGGGGCGCCGGCCGCATCGACTACCTCGGTGCCGCCCTGCTCTCCGTGGCCAGCGCCGCTGTGGTGCTGTTCACCACCTGGGGCGGCAACCAGTACGCCTGGGGCTCGCCCACCATCCTCGGTCTGATCGCGCTCGCGGTGGTCGTCATCATCGCCACCGTGGTGGTCGAGCGCCGCGCCGCTCAGCCGATTCTGCCACCGCACCTGTTCCGCTCCCGCAACTTCGTAGCCAGCCTGGTGCTCGGCTTCCTCGTCGGCATCGCCCTCTACGGCACCATCACCTACCTGCCGGTCTACCAGCAGAGCGTGCAGCATCTGTCCGCTACCAGCAGCGGTCTGCTGCTGCTTCCGGTGCTCGGCGGCATGCTGGTCGCCTCGATGTACAGCGGTCGGCTGATGAGCGAGTCCAGCCGCCACCGGGTGATCCTCCTTGCTGGCGGAGTGCTCCTGAGCGTCGGCTCGTTCCTGTTGTCGATGCTGGACGTGGACACCTCCCGTGTCGTCGCTTCGGTCTACATGGTGGTCTTCGGCCTCGGTCTGGGCCTGCTTTTCCAGAACGTCATGGTCATCACCCAGAACAGCGTCGAGCTCAAGGACATGGGCGTGGCCAGCGGCACCCTGACGTTCTTCCGCTCCATCGGCGGCTCGTTCGGTACAGCGCTCTTTGCGGCCGTGTTTACCAGCCGGCTGAGCGACTCCCTCGACTCCAAGCTCTCCGCCGCCGAGCTGGAGGCCGTGCACAACAACGGCGGGCGTGCGGGTTCGAGCGCGATCGAGTCGCTGTCCCAGTCGGCCCGCACCGCATATGTGGACGCCGTGGCCAGCGGCACCCAGAGCATGTTCCGCTGGGCGCTGCCGTTCTTCGTCGTCGCTGTCCTGGTGGCGCTTTTCCTGCAGGACAAGAGCAAGCAGGCGCAGGCGGCCCAGGCTCCCGCGCCCGCCAAGGCCCAGGAAGCCGGGTCTGCGAGTTGAGCCCTCGGACCGGGTGTGCGCAGCTTGAAAGCCGGCCCCGTGGCGAGCGCTCGCCACGGGGCCGCCCCTCATACTCCCTCAGACCGCCGGTGCCAGCGCCACGCGATGCCGACTGTCCGCGATCAGCACCACACGCTGTAACTCGCGTAGGCGCAGTCCGGGTTCCAGGCCCAGCTCGTTGCGCAGCACGTCCGCGGCCTGCGCGTACACGGCAAGCGCGTCGGCCCGCCGGTCGGAGGCGAACAGAGCGCGCATCAGCTGCGCGTAGAAGACCTCGTGCAGCGAGTGCTCCGAGATCAGCCGGTACAGCCGACCCACCAGCTCGCGGTGATGACCGAGGGCCAGTTCGGCCTCGATCTGCATCTCGATGCACTCCAGACGCAGCTCTTCCAGCCAGTCGCTGAACCCGGCGACGATCGGCCCGTTGCCGAGCTGGCCGAACGCCGAGCCGCGCCACAGGTCGAGCGCGCCGGAGAGGGTCACGCTGGCCGCCGTGAAGCGACGTGCGGTGAGTTCGGCGCGCCCGCGCTGCACCAGCCCCTGGAAAACCCGGCAGTCCAGGTCGTCCCGCCTCACCTGGAGCAGGTAGCCCGATGACGAGGTGACGATCGGGCCGACCCGGCGCGGGGACTCGTCCGGGGTAGCTCCGGACAGCAGTTTGCGCAGCTGGGATATGTAGACATGGATCGCCGGGGTGGCCCGCCGGGGCGGATTTTCGCCCCATATCTCCAGCGTGAGCTGGGGCACCGAGACAACCTGGTTGGCACGGGCCAGCAGGGTCGCGAGGACGTTCTCCATCTTAGGTGCGCTGATCTGGCGCGCGACGCCGCAGTCGATAATCTGGAGCGGCCCCAGTACCTGGTACCTCATTCGCTCTCCCGCCTTCCCTCTGTCTGGTCCCCTCCGGCCGCGCGCAGCCGTCCGGCCAGCCGTGACGGCGTCGGATGCTGGAACAGTTCGGACAGCGCCACCCGGACCCCGAGGAGCGCCTCGGCCTCTTGCACCACCAGCGCTCCAAGCAGTGAATGGCCGCCGTGGGAGAAGAAGTTGGTGTCCGCGGTGATGTCCTGGCGGTTCAGCACGCGCTGCCATAGCCCGATCAGGTCCCGCACCAACGGGTCTCCGGTGTAGTCGACCGATCCCTGGGACGTGGCTTCCGCCCGCCGCGCACGGGCCAGCTCCGTCAGCGCCGGGTAGTCCACCTTGTCGTTGGGAGTGGTCGGCAGCACGTCCAGGACCAGGAGCTCTTGCGGTACCAGGGCGCGCGGCAACTCGGCCCGAACGTGCTCCCAGAGCCGTTCCACCAGGTCCCCCGTCACGCCGGCAGAATCGGCGCCAACCGGTTCGACGAAGGCGACCAGGGCCGCGTCGGCGTCGGGATCGCCGACCAGCGCAACCGCTGCGCCACGGATTGAGGGGTGGGCGAGCATGACAGCCTCGATCTCGCCCGGTTCGATCCGGTTGCCGCGCAGCTTGATCTGGCGGTCGGCCCGGCCGAGCAGTTCGAGGGTGCCGTTGGCCCGCCAGCGCGCCAGGTCCCCGGTCCGGTAGTAGCGGCCCCGTTCGGGGTCGTCCACGAACCGTTCGGCGGTCAGCTCGGGTCTGCCGTGGTAGCCGTGGGCGACGCCGTCACCGCCGATGCACAGCTCACCGCGCACCCCGATCGGCAGTTCAGTGCCGTCCGGTGCGAGCACCAAGACCCGGGTGTTGGCGATGGGCCGGCCGATCCCGGCGGGCTCGGGGTCGCCCGGTCGCAGGATCGCCGAGGTGGACCAGATGGTCGTCTCAGTGGGGCCGTAGACGTGGTGCAGGGTGCTGCCGGTGGCCAGCAGCCGCTCCACCAGCGGCTGCGGCGCCGCCTCACCGCCGCACAGGACGCGTCGGCCGCGCAGGGCGGGCCCGGCCGCTTCGAGCACCAACCGCCAGGTGGTGGGGGTGGCCTGGACGACGTCCGCGTCGTGCCGTTCGATCAACTCGCGCAAGACACCGCCGTCGGTGCGGGCGGCATCCGGAGCGGCCACGACACTGCCGCCGTGCGCGAGCGGGACGTACAGCTCCAGCCCCGAGATGTCGAAGGAGAAGGTGGTCAGCCACACCGCGGTGGTATCTGGGCCAGCGTCCAGCTCGGTGCCGAAGTGCGCGACGAGGTTGGCCAGCGCCCGGTGGCCGACGACGGTCCCCTTGGGCCGCCCGGTCGAGCCCGACGTGTAAATAAGGTACGCGGGTGCGACAGGGTCGGTCGCCACCGGCTCGGTGGGCAGTGGACGGGCCGGCGCGTCACCGGCCCGGGCCAGGGTCAGCACCGTCCGGTCGCCCGCGCCCGGCAGGTGGACCCCCGGCCCGGCGAGGACGGCTCGGGCGCCGGAGTCCGAGAGCTGGTAGGCGATCCGCTGCTCGGGATGCTCGGGGTCGAGCGGCAGGTACGCCGCGCCGGCCAGCCAGCTCCCGAGGGCGGCCGCAGCCAGTTCGGGACCGCGCTGGGCGGCGACGGCGACCACGTCGCCGTGGCGCACCTCGGCCTCGGTCAGCCGCTCCCGTACCGTGAGCGCCGCGTGCCACAGCTGCCGGTAGCTGGTGGCGCCGTCCGCGGCGTGCACCGCGGGGGCGTCCGGGCTCGCCAGAAGCCGGGCTGTGAACGCCGTGAGGACCGATTCCGGACCCACCTCCGCCTGGGTCCGGTTGGCGGTCGCGATCACCTCGTGATCCTGATCGCCCCACACCCGCAGCGCGCCGACCGACCGTTCGACGTCCTCGGCCAGTTGGACCAGCAGCGCGTCGTAGCGCTCCAGGAGCAGTTCGACGTCCTGACGGGTCAGCAGTTCGGTGCAATAGACCGCCCGGACGCGCAGCCGGTCCGGCGCGGCGACCACGAAGAACTCCAGGTCGAACTTGCTGAAACCGTTCTCCACCACCAGCGGTTCGGCCTGCCGTCCGCCGATGGTGAATTGGTGCAGGACGCTGTCGGGCACATAGTTGAACAGGTGCCGGAACAGCATGTTCCGCCAGCTGGAGCCCCCGCGCGGCACTAGCGGGGTCAGGTGGTCGACCGGGACGTCGGCGTGCGCCAGGGCGTCGAAGAAGACGTCACGGGTGCTGCGGACGAAGGTACGGACCGTCTGCTCGGGTGTCACGCGGGCCCGCAGCGGCAGCACGTTCACGTGGTAGCCGATGGCGCCCGCCGCCTCGCGCGGGCGTACGTCCACGGGCGAGCCGACCGCCAGGTCGGGTCCGGCGCCGTGGGCGGCCAGCAGCAGCTGGTAGGCGGCGAGCAGGACGGCCGTCTCCGGGGCCCGGAGCTCTCGCTGGAGTCGCTTCACCGCCGCCCGGGCGGCCTCGGACAGGTCGTGGAGCACCCGGTCGCCGACCAGAGTCGGTTCGGCGGTGTCCGGCACCCCGCACCACAGGTCGAGGGCGCCGAGGTCGTAGTCGGCGAGTTGCTTGCGCCAGAACTCCAGACTGTCCTCGGCCGGCTCGGGCTCGGCGAGGGCCGGCACCGCTTCCAGCAGAGCCGGCGGCGGTGCACCCGTGTCTGCCAGCGCGCCGTAGACCTCAGCCAGTTCGGACAGGAAGGAGACCCCCGAGAGGGTGTCGAAAACCAGGTGGTGGACGGCCAGGCAGAACACGTCCCCGCCGGCACCTCGTAAGACGGCAGCGCGCAGCAGCAGGCTGCCGTCGAGCGGGAAGCGCTCCGCGACGAACGCCGTCAGGTCGGCGTCGAGGTCCTCCGGGCGTGTGGTGAGCACGCGCGGGACGAGGCGTACGGCCGAGGGGTCGAGAACGGACCGGGTGAGGTGGGCGCCGGAGGCCCGGTAGACGTGACGCAGCACCTCATGTCTGCGCACTAAGAGGGTGAGGGCCTCCTGTAACGGGAGCTCCTGGAGTCTGCCGTCCACCCGGAAGGCGACCGACAGATTGTTGGGCGCACTGCGCGGGGCAAGTCGCTCCAGCAGCCAGAGCGCTTCCTCCTTCCGGCCGGCGGCCTCGGATCTGTCCAGGCCGCGAACCTCGGTGGATGCCCCGATTCCTAACGCCTGCATTGCCTTTCCTTCCTTTGCGAACTGCGTCACGCGAGAAGCTCGGCCACCGCTCGCGCGACGCCGGTGTCGCGGAGCAGCTCCGTGTGCGGGAGGTCGAAGGCGATCTCGCGGGCCACCAGCGCCGATCGCTCCTGTACTGGGAGGGGGTTGAGGCCGCTGTGCGCCGTGGCGGAGCTGATGGCGACCGCGTCCGCCCAGGCCTCGCGCGGGTCAAGGTCACAGGCGGCGACGAGGTAGCCGAGAAAGGAGGCGAACGTGGCGACGACTTCGGCGCCGCGTTCCGCGTCCAGGCCGGTGCGTCGGAAGGCCGGCTCGCCGTACTTGCGGAACAGCTCACACAGGTCCTCGGCCAGCGGGCGCATGGCCGTGTGCGCTCGCCTGACATCCGCGCCGGCGCGGCGCGCCTCGTCGATCTCGTCTGGGGAGAGCATGGGGGCGAGGCCGCCGATCAGTTCGTGGTAGTGGCGGTGAAGCAGGTCGCTGTCGGGCCGCTCGGGGTCGAACAGGACGAGGCGCGGCGCCTCACCCTGCATGCGACCGATCCGGTCGGCCAGACCGGCGGCGAAGACGCTACCCACGCAGAAGCCGAGCACCGCGCTCACCGGTCCGGCGGATTCGACGCCGGGCTGCCAGTGCCGGAGATAGTCCTCTCCGGTCATTCCGGCTTCCCGGCCAGGTCGGGGCGGGGCGGTCTCCCAGACGGCGGGGGCGGCGTCGCCAAGCTCGCGCACCAGGTCGCCGAATCCGGCAACGGTACGGCCGGTCGCCGGAAAGTCGGAGGCCAGCACCGTCGCAGTGGCTCCGGCACCGCTCAGAACGTTCCATACATTCGCGGTCATTATCCCATTCCGAATCCTTGAGATGAATTTTGGGAATCTTTTGCTGCCGCTTGACTCGAAGAGACAATCGGAATGCCTCATTCCGATATCTCCACAACTCCAGTCCTGTGGAATTCCTTTCAGCCCTGAAGGGAACTGCCAGGGCAACCTAGCATTCGCATACCATTCCGTAACAGTCGAATTACTTCCCCGAATGATCGCCAGTTGACTTTTCGGGCAGGGTGGTCGATCCCTTCCGAAATGCGAGCAGCCCGAGAACCAGTGCACAGAGAACGAAACCTGTGGCGACCGTGAATCCCGTCTCAATGCTGTGGACGAGTGCGCCGTGACCCGCGCCGGGCACCGGCGCGCGATGGGCACCGGCGCGGCCCCCGCCCGCCGTGACGAGCAACGCCAGGCCCAGCGAAGCACCCACCCGCAGCATGGCCTGCTGGAGCCCGGAAGCGGCACCGACCTCCCCGCGGGACACGCCGGTCAGGATGATGGAATTGAGCGGCATGATGGTCAGCCCCAACCCAAGGCCTACCAGGACCAGTGGTATCGCCAGCCCGCTCGCGTAGCCGGTCTCCTCGGTGATGCGGGAGAACCAGAACGTCCCGGCGCCGAGCACCGCCGCGCCGACGACGAGCAGCGGCCGGGCGCCCAACCGGGCCAGCAGGCGCGGTGCAGCGACCGCGGAGACCACCATGAGCACGGCCAGGGGCAGGAACCCGAAGCCGGCCCGCAGTCCGCTGTAGCCCAGCACCGTCTGCAGGAACTGTGTGAGGAAGAAGAACAGTCCGGAGACGGTGGCGCCGACCAGCAGGGTGTCCAGATATGCCGCCGTGCGCTCGCGCCGGGCCAGCAGGCGCAGCGGCACCACCGGCTGCTCGGCCCGCAGTTCGACCGCCACGAAGATCGCCAGCAGCAGCACGGCCGCCCCGCCCGACAGTAGCGTGGCCCGGTCGGTCCAGCCGTGGCTCTGCGCCTGGATGAAGGTGTTCACCAGCGCCGCCATGCCGGCCGTGGAGGTCAGCGCGCCCGCCAGGTCGAACCGGCCGGGCCGGCGTTCGGACTCCGCGACGAACCGCGGGGTGACCAGCAGGACGGCGATGCCGATCGGCACGTTGAGGAAGAGTGTCCAGCGCCAGGAGGCCAGGGAGAGCAGTCCGCCCAAGATCATCCCGACAGCGGTGCCCGCGCCGGCCACGGTGGAGAACGCGCCGAGCGCGCGGTTGCGCTGCGGGCCTTCGGCGAAGGTGGTGGCCAGCATCGCCAGCGATGTCGGCTCGGCGAGCGCGGCGCCGAGGCCCTGGCCCACCAGGGCCGCCAGCAGGACCGGCGCGGTCGGCGCGAGCGCCGCCAGCAGCGAGCAGGCGGTGAAGATCGCGATGCCGGTCAGGAAGACCGCTCGGCGGCCGAGCAGGTCACCGCACCGGCCGCCGAGCAGCAGCAGGCCGCCGAAGGTCAGCATGTAGGCGTTGACGACCCAGGACAGGTCGGTCGGTGAGAAGCCGAGGTCCTCCCGGATGCCGGGCAGCGCGATGTTCACCACGGTCGTCGCGACGACGATCATCAGCTGGCAGCTGATGATCACCGCGAGGGTGACACCGGGATGCCGTACCCGGGTCGCGGCATCTTCCACACCGGTGCTCGGGGACAGCAGCGAGCGCTCGCTCATCGCTCCACCTCCTGGGACAGCAGCGTGATGGCACCTTCGGGGCAGGCCGCCGCACCGCGCGAGGCCTGACCGCGCAGCCGCTCGGGCACCACGAACTCCCCCATGCCGTTGAAACCGGTGTCCTCGTCGATCTCGTAGACTTCGGGTGCCGTTGCGTGGCACAGGGCGTATCCCTGGCAGACCTCGGCGTCGACCCGGATGCCGATCCGCTCGCTCATCGGGCCGCCCCCACGGTGAGGTCCAGGCGGTCCAGACCGCGAATCGGCGAGTAGCGGGAGACCGGCTCGGTGCCGGGGGAAAGGTGGTACTCCGGGATCCTGGTGTGCCACTCCTCCAGCGCGACCTTGACGATCCGGCGGGCGAGGTGCATGCCGAGGCAGCGGTGCGGGCCGATCCCGAAGGCGAGGTGGCGCACCGACTGCCGGTCGAAGTCGACCTCGTCGGCACGCTCGAACATCTCGGGGTCGAGGCCCGCCATGCCCCAGGACATCAGGACCCTGTCGCCCGCACGGAGCTTGGCGTCGTGCAGTTCGACGTCCCGGGTGACCACGCGGGCGGTGGAGACCATCGCCTCGTGGCGGATCAACTCCTCGGCCATGGTCGGGACGCGGTGCGGTTCCTCGACGACCGTGCGCTGGCCCTCGGGGTGCTCGGCAAGGTGCCGGAAGACCATGCTGAGCAGCGAGTTGGAGGTGTCCAGACTCGCGAACATCGTCATCAGGATGATGTTGACGATCTCGTCCTGGGTCAGCGGCCTGCCCTCGTGCTCGGCGCGCAGCAGTGAGCTGATGACGTCACGCCGACCCTCGGTGCCCTCGGAACGGCGCGCGTCGACGGCGGCGCTGAAGAACTCCCACAACGGCCGTCCGGCCGCGTGCAGTTCCTCGTCGTTCCTGGCATTCGGCAGGCCCTCGCGGCGCAACCAGTTCTTGTGGTCGAGGAGTTCCGGCAGGTGGGAGCGATCGATACCGAAGTTGATCAGGAAGGTCTCGGCGGGCAGCCGGACCGCGAAGTCCTCGACGAACTCGCAGGAGCCGCGAGCGGCGATGGGCTCGATGGCGTCCACGGCCGCCTCACGGATCTGCGGGGTGATGTGGTTGACCACGGCGGGGTTGAACAGGGCCGAGAGGGCCTGCCGCCACTTGCGATGGTCCTCCCCGTCGAGCTGGATCGGGATCAGCTTGTCCTTGTAGATCTGGCGGTTGGGTATGCCGATGTCAGCGCTGGAGAAGAGGTCCGGATTGCGGGCCGCCCACTCGATGTCGGCGTACCGGGTGAGGATCCAGTAGCCGCCGAACTCCTCCGAGCGCAGGACCGGTCCGTACTCACGGAGCTCGTGCCACGCGCCGATCGGGTCAGCCTGGAGCCACGGCTGGTAGGTGCTCCATCTCCGGATCCGCTCCTCCGGGGTGCCCGGTGCTACCGGGCACCTCTGGTGCCGCGCCGCCGTCTGGTTCATCCGCCAACTCCCTCCGACGTCCGAGCCGTGTACGGCGGCCGGCCGCACACGGTGCATCTTCAGCCAGGATGGAGGGGGCATCTAATGAAGCTCTTAAGGCAGGACTAAGTGCCTGCACCTGGTGGGACGGCCGGGGACCGACGGTACCGGCCGTTCGGCGGGCCGCCCTTCGGCCCGGGGGCGACCCAAGCCCTGTGCTTGCGGTGAAACGCACCGTGACCAGGAACGATTCGGGTCTGCTCCGGGGGACTGGCCGGTCGCGTCCGTACGGACCACGCGCCGGCTTGCGACAGGAAAGTGCCCCACTTCTCGTCCGGCACGCGACCGAACATGTGCGGGGCCCGGAGCCGTTCTCGGCCGATGTCGTCCAGGGGCCGGCCGCGGGCGGGGCAGTCGAGCCGGGCTCCGTGGCGCCCTCGCTCCCGGCCGCGGACGCCGCCCGGTCAGCCCGTACGGGCAGCGGCCGGCTCCCGGGCCGCTCCGAACCAGGTCGTCACCGCGACCCGCAGCCCGTCCCGGTCGCCCGCGCCGGCGTCGGCCCAGGCGATGTGGCCGTCCGGCCGGACCAGCAGCCAGCGGGCGTCGAGGACCTCGGCCTCGTCCGCGCGGATGACGTCCAGGCGATCGGCCCAGCCGGTGAGATCGGGTTCCTCGTCCGCGCCGAGGCACAGCAACAGCCCGCGGCCGTCCGCCAGGAGCCCCGCCGCCTCCACCTCGCCGTCCGCGGTGCGCAGGGTAACGTCGGGCAGCGTGGTGCCGAGCAACGGATGGTCCTCGGCCGGGAGGCCGGGGTAGGCGATCGGGTAGCGTACCCGGGTGACAGCCTGGACCAGGTGCCGGTTGACCTCGGGGTACTCAATCAGCTCGGCGAACAGCTCACGCAGGGGATCCGCCCGCTGCGGTGGGTGCTGGAGCGGTACCTGGGCGAGCGCGCGCATGCAGGCCCGGCGGCCGACGGGGTGCCGCTCGTCGTGATACGTGTCG
The DNA here is from genome assembly GCF_044548235.1 of Streptomyces sp. NPDC052043. Lineage (NCBI taxonomy): Bacteria > Bacillati > Actinomycetota > Actinomycetes > Kitasatosporales > Streptomycetaceae > Streptomyces > Streptomyces sp. NPDC052043. Next base: position 3,040 of record NZ_JBIUBT010000007.1, on the reverse strand, counting down.
AGCAGGCCGGGCGGCGCCCAGCCGTGGATCGTCGCGGCGAGCTTCCACCCCAGGTTGACGCTGTCGTGCAGGGCCGTGTTCAGGCCGTTGCCGGAGGACGGGGGATGCGGGTGGGCGGCGTCGCCGGCGAGCAGCAGCCGTCCCTTGCGGTAGGAGGTGGCCAGCCGGGTGGGGCTGCCGTACCGGGTCATCCAGCGCGGCTCGCCGAAGTCGGCGCCAGCACCGGTGATGCGACGGATCGCCGCGCGCATCTCCTCGGCGGTCACCGGAACGTCGGCGGCCGGGGGCTCGCGGTCGAACTCGACAGTCATCAGCCGTACCTCGGACGGATCATGCGGGTTCATGGGCAGCACGCCGAACTGGCCGTCGGGATGGACGCCGGCCTGGAAGTGTCCCTGAGCGTCGCCCGACACCGCCACATCGGCGATCACTCCGTAGTACGACGGCGCGAGCGTAAGGAAGTCGAAGCAGCCCAGCTCCGCCACGGTGCTGTGCGGGCCGTCGCACCCCACCAGATAGGTGCAGCGCAGCACCTGCTCACCCGCGGCGGAACGCACCCGGACCGCGACCCCGTCGGCGTCCTGGCGCAGCCCGATGAGCCGGTGGCCGGGCAGGACGCGCACGCCCAGCTCCACCGCGCGCTGCTCCAGCAGCTTCTCGGTACGCCACTGCGGGACGATCAGGTCGTAGTCGGTGCCGCCGAGTTCGGACAGGTCCAGCCAGAGGAAGGCGAAGTGAGTGCGCGGCCAGACGGGAGTGGTGGCGTCGCGGAAGCGGTCCGCCAGGCCGCGTCTGCGCAGCGCGTCGACGGAGCGGGCGTGCAGCAGCATCCCGCCGGACGACCGCTCGCGTACCGGCCGGCTCTCGAGAACCACGGCGGGCACTCCGGCCAGCTGGAGTTCACAGGCCAGCATCAGGCCGGCGGGTCCGCCGCCGGCGATCACCACGGTGTCGTTCACGCCGTCGCCTCCAGGGTCGGTTCGCCCGCAGCTTCCCTCTCGCCCAGTTTCTCCTCCAGGTAGGCCGCCAGCACGTGGGAGGTGGGCAGGTCGTAGATGACGCTGGGCGGCAGCGGCAGCCCGGTCACGGCGCACAGCCGGTTGCGCAACTCCACGGCGGTCAGCGAGGAGAACCCGACGTCGAGGAAGTCGGCCTCCGGGTCGAGGTCGTCGGGACCGGGCAGCGCGAGCACCTCGGTCGCCGTGGTGCGGACCAGGCTCAGCAACAGGCGTTCCCGACCGGCACGGTCGTACCCCGCGAGCCACTCGGCCAGCGCGTCGGGACTACGCGGCACACCGTCCGCGACGGCTTCCCGGGTGTCCCCCGCCGGCGGCGGGTCATCAAGTACGGCGACCGCCTTCAGCGTGTCCTCGCGCCACCGCCGTGCGGCGGTCAACAGTGCTTCGGCGGAGCCCACTTGTTCGGCTGTGAGACCGAGGGTGTCGACGAGTGCCCCGGTGTCGCCGTTCTCCACGGCCATCCAGAACCAGCCGTCCAGCCACTCACCGGGCCCGGCGGCCGTGTCCCGCAGCCAGTACCGGCGCCGCTGGAAGGCGTACGTCGGCAGCTCGACCGTGCCGGCTCGCGGAACCAGCACGGACCGGTCCACCGCGACTCCGTGCAGGTGGAGTCGGCACAGGGCGGCGATCAAGCTCTGCGTCTCGGACCGGTCGCGCCGCACGGCGGGAGCGGTGAGCACGTCGGCGGACAGCGCGTCGGCCGACAGGCACTCGGCGGCGAGCGGCGCGAGGACCTCGTCGGGCCCGATCTCCAGGAAGGCTGTCACTCCGTGGGCCTCGGCGGCGCGGACACAGTCGGCGAAGCGGACGGTCTCGCGGATGTGCCGGGTCCAGTAGTCCGGGGACGTCAGTTGCTCGGCGGTGGCCTCCTCGCCGCTCAGATCGGATATGACCGGCAGTGTCGGCGGCCGGAACTCGACGGTGGCGGCCACCCCGCGGAACTTGTCGAGGGCCGGGTCCATGTGTGCGGAGTGGAAGGCGTGACTGACCGACAGCGGGCGAACCCTGGCGCCGCGTCCCCGCCAGTGCGCGGCCGTCGCGGCCACGGCCTCGGCGTCACCGGAGACGACCGTGGAGCCGGGCGAGTTGACCGCGGCGATCGCCACCCTACCGTCCTCCGGCAGCGAGGCGGCCACCTCTTCGGCGGGAGCCCGTACGGCGACCATGGCTCCGCCCGACGTGGCGGCCTCCATCAGCTGTCCGCGCGCCGCCACGAGCACGCACGCGTCGGCGGCCGACAGCACACCGGCGACGTGCGCCGCCGCCAGCTCCCCCACCGAGTGCCCGATCAGCACGTCCGGACGTACGCCGTAGGCCTCGACAAGCCGGAACAGTGCCACCTCGTACGCGAAGAGCGCGGGCTGGGTGAAGGCCGTGCGATCCAGCATCTCGGCCGGACCGTCGAACATCACCTCCGACAGCGACCGTCCCAGCAGCGGATCCAGATGCCCGCACAGCTCGTCCAGGGCGGCGGCGAACACCGGAAAGGCCTCGTACAACTCCCTTCCCATTCCCACCCGTTGGGCGCCCTGACCGGTGAAGAGGAACGCCGTGCGGCTCTTGGTGACGGCCTTGCCGCGCACTACGCCCGGGGCTTCCCGGCCCTCGGTCAGGGCCTGGAGTCCGGTGAGCAGCGCCTCACGGTCGGTTCCCAGGACGGCAGCGCGGTGCCGGAAAGCCGTACGGGCGGTGGTCAGCGTGTATGCCACGTCTCCGGCACCGATGTCAGGCCGCGCCGTCAGGTGAGCGTGCAGCCGGGCCGCCTGGTCCCGCAACGCCTCCGGCGACCGCGCCGACAGCAACAGCGGCGCCACGGTCTCCACGGCAGGGGGCCGCTCCTCCTCGGGGGCCTGCTCCAGGATCAGGTGGGCGTTGGTGCCGCTGATCCCGAACGACGACACCCCGGCGCGGCGCGGGCCGTCCGAAGACCACTCCCGGGACTCGGTCAGCAGCCGGACCGTGCCCGCCGACCAGTCCACGTGCGGAGACGGCTCATCCACATGCAGCGTCCGCGGCAACTC